>JABDPJ010000062.1 GCA_013042835.1 Lysobacterales bacterium | reverse complement strand
GCTGAAGCCAATGGTGGTATGCAGGGCGGAAACAGGGGTAGAGCCGGCGCACGCTTCAAGGCCCAAATGCAGGCAGCCGCCCGTTTTCTTAAAGCGCCGGCCGGTCCCAGGGTTGCAGTGCTGGAATCGGGAGGCTGGGATACCCATGCAAACCAGGGTGCGGCTAAAGGCATCCTGGCTAACAGGTTCTCGATGCTGGATGAAGGGCTGGCAGCTTTGCAACACGAGCTGGGCGGTGAATGGTCCAACACGGTCGTGCTGACGGTAACGGAGTTTGGCCGCACGGCGGCCGTGAACGGCACACGCGGAACCGACCATGGGACTGCCTCTGCGGCCTTACTGACCGGTGGCGCGGTGAATGGTGGCAGGGTCATCGCCGATTGGCCCGGGCTGGCCACGGCTGACCTTTACGAAGGGCGCGACCTCTATCCAACCGGGGATATCCGCAGTTTATTCAAAGGGGTGCTGGTTCAACACCTTGGGCTTGATCCGGTCTTCGTTGATCGCAGTGTGTTCCCGGATTCCCGGTCAGTCGATATGCTTGACGACCTGGTGGGAGGCGGAACGCGTTTAGCCTGACCCATCGACGCGGGTCTTTTTGTCCTGTCGTTTCAGCTTGAAACTCATGCTCCATCCCTTAAGCGGGCTATCAGTTCTTGCCCCACGGCAAGAATTGGAAGAACATACAGCGGCGGTTTGTTGATGGGAGAGTTTGCCATGTTGGAATACGTTATCGGTATAGCCATGGTCGCGGTCACGGTCACCATTCATGTCACGGGATCCACCTACTGGCTTGAATTCGCAGCTTCCAGGTTCAGGGGTTCGGAAAATGGGGCGCGTCCCCGGGATTTGTTTAGTGCATTGATCTGGACTACGGTCGCATTGATTTTCCTGCATATCATTGAGACGATGATCTGGGCAACGGTTTACGTTTCTTTACCCGGCAAAGCAGGGTTGGCTGGTTTTTCAGAGGCGGTCTATTTCTCGATTGTTACCATCACCACGCTGGGTTACGGCGATGTCACATTGCATGAAAACTGGCGAATCCTGGGCGGGATGCAAGCAATGGTAGGTATTACCATATTCGGTTTGACCACCGCGATATTGTTTGCTGTCGTGCAGCGGTTCTGGAAAGTAAAATATCAGCTAACCTGAAGCAGGAGAAATGCACGTGAGTCTCGAGAGAGTCAACAGCTTGATAGAAGAGCACCAGGTTGTTGCTATCGACCTGAAGTATGCGGACCTGGTTGGTAACTGGTATCACATTACCTTCCCCCCCAGAAGGCTTGAGCATGTGCTTGAGCACGGCATTCCTTTCGATGGCTCCAGTATTCCTGGCATGAAGTCCGTGGAGGCCGGCGACATGGTATTGTTGCCCGACCCCGCCACGGCCATCATCGATCCGTTCGCATCCACGCCGACCCTGCGGATGCTCAGTTATATCTGCGATGCCGATACCCGCGAAGGCGTGAACAAGGACCCCCGCACAGTGGCGAATCGCGCACATGATTACATGCTGGCCAGTGGCATCGCGGACACGTCATTGTGGGTGCCCGAGTTCGAGTTCTACCTGTTTAACGAAGCGGTAATCAACAACGGCAAGTACAGCGCCGGTTATAAATTCACCTCGGCTGAAAACAAGGACGACCTGCCGGGGGGATACCTGGATGCTGATGGCACGGCGGTGGCCCATCGCAAGGGTTACCATATCGATACGCCATTTGATAAATACGCACATGTGCGCGAGGACATGGTGCAGTTGATCGAGGGTATTGGCTGCCCCGTCCGCTATCACCACCATGAAGTGGGCCTGTCCGGGCAGCAGGAAATCGAAACGGAGTTGCTGCCCTTTGAACTCATCACTGACAAGATGATGTACGTCAAGGATGTCATCCACAATTGCGCGCTGAAGCATAATCTGACTGCCACTTTCATGCCCAAACCGATGTATGACGAACCCGGTAACGGGATGCATTTTCACATTCAGCTGCGCAAGGGCGGGCGAAATATTTTTTATGAGAAAGGCGCGTACGCAGACCTTTCCGAGCAGGCGTTGTGCTTTATCGGCGGCATCCTCAAGCACGGCCGCTCGCTGACAGCCTTTACCAACCCCAGCACGAACTCTTACAAGCGCTTGTTACCCGGCTTTGAAGCGCCGGTAAAACTGTTCTTTGGCCTGGCCAACCGCAGCGCCGCCATCCGCATCCCCAAGTATGCGACCTCCGAAGAGGCCAAGCGGATCGAGTTTCGCACCAGTGACGGCACCTGCAATTACTACCTGGCGATGAGCGCCCTGTTAATGGCTGGCCTGGACGGCATCAGAAACCGTATCCTGCCAAACGAGGCGAACAGCTTCGGTCCGTTTGATGACAATATTTTCGATTGGCCCGAAGACCGTCAGAACAGCCTGGAATCCATTCCGGAGTCCCTGGAAGAGGCTCTCGAGGCGCTGCAGGATGATCATGAATACCTGATGGCCGGTGGCGTCTTCAACGGCGAACTGATTGATAGCTGGATTCAGGAGAAGATGAAGGAAGTGCTGGCGGTACGTAACCGCCCACACCCTTTTGAGATGAACCTTTACTACAGTCTTTAAAGCAGCCTTATTTGCCTTCAACAAAAAAAGACCCCGCCGCAGCGGGGTCTTTGCATTGGCTGCCGGGGAAAACTGCGTACCGGTTATTCGGCCTTATCCTCATCCATAAACGGATACTCGAAACTTTCCGGTGCATCAAAAGTTTCCTTGATCGTACGTGGGGACACCCAGCGTAGCAGGTTCAGGTATGAGCCGGCCTTGTCGTTTGTACCCGAGGCGCGGGCGCCGCCGAACGGCTGCTGTCCAACCACCGCACCGGTGGGCTTGTCATTGATATAGAAGTTGCCGGCAGAATTTTCCAGTTTGCTGAGTGCGAGACTCACAGCGGTCCGTTCGGTCGCAAAGATAGCGCCGGTGAGGGCATAGATCGATGTTTGATCACAGAGTTCGAGTGTCTCTTCATACTTATCGTCATCATAGACATGGATCGTCATCACGGGTCCGAAAATCTCCTCTTCCATGGTGCGGAAGTCGGGCTTGTCAGCCAGGATAACCGTGGGTTCAATGAAGTACCCCAGGCTGTCATCATAATCGCCGCCAATAATGATCCTGGCGTCATCTGACTCTCTCGTGTAGTCGATAAACCCGGTGATGGTTGCAAAGGCCGCCTTGTCGATGACGGCATTACAGAAGTTTCCGAAGTCGCTGACCGGGCCCATTTTAATCCTGGCGACTTCTGTCTCCAGTTGTTTGTGAACTTGTGGCCACAGGGATCTCGGGATATAGCCGCGCGAGGCCGCTGAGCACTTTTGCCCCTGGAACTCAAAGGCGCCACGAACGATGGCGGTGACGACTTTTTTCACATTGGCGCTCTTGTGGGCAAAGACAAAGTCCTTGCCACCTGTTTCGCCGACGATGCGTGGATAGGATTTATAGTTGGCGATATTGTTGCCCACGGTCTGCCACATCTGGTGGAACACACCGGTTGAACCGGTGAAATGTATGCCGCCTAGATCGCTGTGGTCGAGGCAGAGTTTACCGACCATTGAGCCGCGGCCCGGGATGAAATTGATCACGCCATCCGGTAATCCGGCTTCCTTGAGAATCTGCATGAACAAATAGGGCGTATAGACGCACGAGGACGCAGGCTTCAGCAGCACGGTATTACCCATGATTGCCGGTGCCGCCGCCAGGTTGCCGGCAATGGCGGTGAAATTGAAGGGCGCCACGGCAAATACAAACCCTTCCAGCGGCCGTTGCTGCAGGGAGTTCCACATGCCCCTGGGCGAGTAGAGTGGCTGATCGCTGTACACCTGCTGCGCAAAATAGACGTTGAATCGCAGGAAGTCGATCAACTCACAGGTTGCGTCGATCTCCGCCTGGTAAGCGCTTTTACTGGTGGAAAGCATACTCAGGGCGTTCATTTCGAAGCGGTATTTTCCTGCCAGCAAGTCGGCTGCCTTCAGAAAAATACCGGCGCGTTCTTCCCAGCGCAGGCTTGCCCATTCCTGCTTGGCCGCCATGGCTGTCTCGATCGCCAGTTGAATCTCTTCCTCGCCGGCCTGGTGGTACTCCGCCAGAACATGTCCGTGGTCATGCGGCATGACTACCTTGCCAAGCTTGCCCGTACGGACTTCTTTGCCGCCGATAATCAGCGGAATCTCGACTTTCCTGGCGGCAATATCAGCGAGCGCCGATTTGAGGCTGGCGCGTTCTGGTGAGCCGGGTTGATAGTCATGGACCGGCTCGTTTACCGGCATTGGAACTTTGAAAATAGCATTGTTGAGCAGATTCATTAATGGCACCTTTCCTGGTTATCCTGTGTCTTTATTGTTGGTCGTTTTCTGGTCTGGCTACTGGCTGGTGAGGTCGTTTACCCTGATCTTTTCCTTCCAGACTGCCGGCCCGGTTTTGTGCACCGACTCGCCGTTGACATCCACGGCGACGGTGACAGGCATGTCCTTGACATCAAATTCATATATTGCTTCCATACCCAACTCCGGGAACCCCAGCACCTTTGATGACTTGATGGCTTGCGCAACGAGGTAGGCGGCACCGCCTACGGCCATGAGGTAAACGGCCTTGTTGTCGCGGATGGCGTCAATGGCGGCGGGGCCGCGTTCAGCCTTGCCGATCATACCCATCAGGCCGGTTTTTTCCAGCATGGTTCGCGTAAACTTATCCATCCGCGTGGCGGTGGTCGGGCCTGCCGGTCCGACAACTTCATCGCCCACCGGGTCAACCGGCCCAACGTAGTAAATAAAGCGCCCGTTAAGATCCACCGGTAACTCCTCGCCGGCGGCCATCATTTCGACCATCTTCTTGTGTGCGGCGTCACGGCCGGTAAGCATCTTGCCGTTCAGCAGCAAGGTGTCACCCGGTCGCCATTCGCTGATTTCTTCACGGGTAACCGTGTCCAGGTTGACCCGCCGGACGTTTTCGCCCGCTTCGCGCGTGACTTCCGGCCAGTCTTCGAGTTCCGGTGGCTTGAGGTGGGCAGGGCCGCTGCCGTCCAGCGTGAAATGGACATGCCGGGTCGCGGCACAGTTTGGAATGAGTGCCACGGCCTTGTTGGCGGCGTGCGTCGGGAAGTCCTTGACCTTAACGTCCAATACCGTGGTCAGGCCACCCAGGCCCTGGGCACCGATCCCAAGCGCGTTAATTTTGTCGAACAGTTCCAGGCGCAGTTCTTCCGCTCGCGAACTGGCGCCACGTTGCCTCAGTTCCTGGATATCGATAGGTTCCAGAAGTGCTTCCTTGGCCATAAGCATGGCTTTTTCGGCTGTGCCACCGACACCGATACCCAGTATGCCGGGCGGGCACCAGCCAGCGCCCATGGTCGGCACCATTTTAAGTACCCAGTCGACCAGTGAGTCGGATGGGTTGAGCATGGCAAACTTGGACTTGGCCTCGGAGCCTCCGCCCTTGGCTGCGACATGAATTTCAAGTTCATCACCCGGGACAAGCTGGTAATGAATCACACACGGGGTATTGTCGCCGGTATTACTGCGCGCGCCGTCGGGGTCGTCGAGGATCGATGCACGCAGCTTGTTGTCCGGATTCATATAAGCGCGGCGGACACCTTCATTGATCATCTCGGTCACGCTCATTTCCCCCTGCCAGTTGATATTCATGCCCACATTCAGGAACACCGTAACAATGCCGGTATCCTGGCAGATGGGCCGGTGGCCCATGGCGCACATTCTGGAGTTGATCAGGATCTGGGCCATGGCGTCGCGGGCGGCCGGATTGGCCTCCTTCTGATAGGCCTCGTCCAGTGCCTTGATGAAATCCAGCGGATGATAATAAGAGATGTATTGGAGCGCGTCGGCGACGCTATCAATCAGGTCTTCCTGGAGGATGGTTGTTGCCATGATGATAACTCCCTGCTTGTTTAAGCGGTTTGAATTCATAAC
Organism: Lysobacterales bacterium; assembly: GCA_013042835.1. GTDB lineage: Bacteria > Pseudomonadota > Gammaproteobacteria > Xanthomonadales > SZUA-36 > SZUA-36. The sequence continues at coordinate 14,686 of JABDPJ010000062.1, read as the reverse complement.
ATCCCAGAGTTCTAATTTTACACCAAGTTGCTCCAAAAGGCCGTGCCGGATGCCGCTGCCCGGACTAAATTCCCGGTTATTCTGAGGTTCGTAATCTGTACTGTTCTGGCCGGCCACGGTAACATGGACAAACAGGGCTCATGCGTTGAAAACAACACCTGGATCACGCCCTGTGATGCGAGGAAACTGCACCGATGGTAAACGTAAACAGCAAGACTTCGGAGCCACAAAGAAAAGCCGACACCGAGGGCAATTTTTATCCGCGAGCCAGCAGCGCGATAGGACCGGGAATGAATGCCCGTATTCAACGCCTGCGCAAACAAAGTGTTGAAACCGAACCCAGCCTTTCTATCGAACGGGCCCTGCACGAAACCCGGTTTTATAAAGAAAATGACGGCAGGTTTTCCGCACCTGTCATGCGGGCAAAGAACTTTCTAGAGCATTGCAGACAGAAGACCATCTACCTGGGTGAAGATGAGTTGATCGTCGGTGAGCGTGGTCCCTGTCCCCGCTCGGTGCCGACTTTCCCGGAGTTGACCTGCCACAGTGTCCAGGACTTTGAAATCCTCGACAGCCGCGAGCAACAGCGTTATACGATCAGTGAAAAAGATATTGCCATTTATGCGGAGGAGGTAATTCCATACTGGCAGGGCAGAACCATTCGCGAACGGATTTTTAATCACGTTCCGGATGCCTGGCTGGCTGCCTATGAGGCCGGGCTGTTTACAGAGTTCATGGAACAGCGGGCTGCAGGGCACACGGCGCTGGATGGCCAGATTTATCACCACGGCATGTTGGATTTCAAGCGGCAAATCCGCGCAGAAATCGAGGCGCTTGATTACCTCAATGACCCGCAGGCGACCGATCGTTTTGAGCAACTTTCGGCGATGGATATCTCCTGTGACGCGGTGATTGTGTTTGCCGCACGTCATGCTGAGCTGGCAGAGCAACTGGCGAAAAAGGAGCGTGACCCGCAACGCGTTGAGGAATTACGAAAAATCGCCGAAGTCTGTCGCTGGGTGCCGGCGAATAAACCACGCAATTTCCATGAAGCCATCCAGATGTACTGGTTCGTGCACCTTGGCACCATTACGGAACTGAACGGCTGGGATGCCATGAACCCGGGGCATTTCGACCAGCACCTTGCACCCTTCTATGAGGCGGAAAAAGCGGCGGGCACGCTGACCCGTGAACAGGCCAGGGAATTGCTTAGCTGCTTCTGGATCAAGGTCAATAACCACCCCGCGCCACCCAAGGTCGGCATCACCGCCCGCGAGAGTGGGACTTACAATGACTTTACCAACATTAATATCGGCGGCATCACCCCGGAGGGCAGGGATGGTGTCAGTGAAGTTTCCTATATCATGCTCGAGGTCATAGAGGAACTTCACATCCTGCAACCGGGCAGTTCGGTACACATCAGCGCCAAGACCCCGGAACGCTTTGTTCATGCTGCTTGCAAGGTCATTCGCCAGGGGCATGGCTACCCCTCGGTTTTCAATCCGGACGTTTATGTGGCCGAACTGCTGCGCCAGGGGAAATCGCTCAAGGATGCCCGCGAGGGTGGCTGCAGCGGATGTATTGAGGTCGGAGCATTCGGCAAGGAGGCATTCCTTCTGACCGGTTATCTCAATGTTCCCAAGATCCTCGAAATCACGCTGAACAACGGCATCGACCCGGTCACTGGAAAACGCGCCGGCATCGAGACCGGCGATCCGCGCCAGTTTGAGACTTTTGAACAGCTTTACGGGGCGTTCCTCGAACAACTCAATTTCATCGTTGATACCAAGATAAGGGTCAGTAACTACATTGACCGCATGTTTGCCAAGTACGCGCCGGCTCCGTTTCTTTCCGTGCTGATCAAGGATTGCATCAGCAAGGGCCGGGATTACTACGCCGGCGGACCACGCTACAACACCAACTACATCCAGTGCACAGGTCTTGCAACGACCACGGACAGCCTCTCGGTATTGAAGAAACACGTTTTTGATGAGCGCAAATTCAGCATGGATAGAGTGCTTGATGCGGTAGCCGGGAACTTCGAGGGAGAGGAGTTCCTGCGTCAAACGGTACTAAATAAAACACCCTTCTTTGGCAATAACGATGACCGCGCCGATGAGATCGCGCTGCGGGTTTATGACGACCTGCTCAAAGCCATTGACGGCAAACCGAATGTACGCGGCGGAACCTTTCATTTGAACATGCTCTCCACCACTTGCCATGTTTACTTCGGTAAGGTCATGGGCGCCACGCCCAACGGCAGGTTGGCCGGAAAGTCGATATCCGACGGTACTTCGCCCTCCCATGGCGCAGATGTCCATGGCCCGTCAATGGTCATGCAGTCACTGAGCAAGCTTGATCACACCATGTCCGGCGGGACCCTGCTCAATCTGCGGTTTTTACCCAGCCTGCTCAAACGGGATGAAGATGTCACCAAGCTGGGCCACTTGATCCGCAGTTATTTCACGCTGGGTGGGCACCATGTTCAGTTTAATATTGTCGATACGGCGACGTTGAAAGCCGCACAGAATTGCCCGGAGGATTACAAGGACCTGATGGTGCGCATGGCCGGCTACAGCGACTATTTCAATGACATGAATGCGGACCTGCAGCAGGAAGTGATTGAGCGTACCGAGAACCAGGCGTTTTAACCATGCCGGAACGTGCTTCCAGGGACTCCGCTGCATCCGGGCCAGCCAATACCTGCGACCCGGCAGGTATCCAAAGCGCGCCGGTCTTCGATATCAAGCGTTACGCGATCAGTGACGGACCCGGCATACGCATGACCATATTTTTGAAGGGCTGCCCGCTGTCCTGCCGCTGGTGTCATAACCCGGAGGGTATCTCACCCGCAATTCAGAAGATGTACACGGAAAGTAAATGCATCGGCTGCGGTGAATGCGTGGATCACTGTCCGGAGCAGGCCTGCGAATTGACTGATGAGGGGATCACCACTGACGGGAAATTGTGCACGGCTTGCGGGCTATGCGCACAGGTTTGTCCGGCCAGGGCCAGCGAGATGTCGGGGCATTATGAAACTGTGGCGGAACTGATGAAAGTGATCGAAAACGAACGTCCGTTTTTCGATCAATCGGGAGGCGGGGTGACGTTTTCCGGCGGGGAACCACTCCTGTATCCGGAGTTTTTATGCGCGGCCCTCGATGCCTGCGGTAAGCTTCGAATCCACCGAACTGTTGATACGTCGGGACTCGTTTCAGAAGGTAAACTGCTGGAAGTTGCCACCCGGACCGACCTGTTTCTTTATGATCTGAAACTGATGGATTCGAAAAGGCACGAGCAATGGACCGGCGCCGGCAACCGGCGGATATTGAAGAATCTGCAAGCGTTGGCGGCAACGGGAGCCGAAATCCAGCTGAGAATTCCGTTGATCAAAGGTGTAAATACCGACGAGGCTAATATCGGGGCCACGGCTGTTTTCATCGCCGCTTTACCCGGGCCGGAAAAAACGATCAGGCTCTTGCCCTACCACGATGTCGCTGGGAGTAAGGCAGCAAAGTTGGGTCAACGCCATGATCGCGGTTCGATGACTGAGCCTGCTGAGGCTGACCTGGAGCGGATTGTCACACAGTTTGCGAGCCATGGACTGATCGCAGCGGTCGGTGGTTGAGCAGTAAACAGACTGAAATTTGCCGGCAAAAGCTGAAAAGTGAAAAAGAGCTGGATAGAATTATCCTGATATGACCAGCCCCCTTTAGATTGTAGTCACTTTACTGACCGAACTCTGAATACCCAAACGCCGGTAGCGTGACAGTTTCTCCGGCCGCCAGCGTTACCTGCCGGCAGTTCTTGGTGGTCGGTACACGCCCCCCACACACGTAGACAAGGTCAACGAGCACGTAATAGGTACCGGGCTCAAAGCTTTCAAAAGCGAAATTTCCTTTTTCGTCAGTGGCTATTGCCTGTAGTGCGGTACCACCGCAGTGTTCGGTAAAAATCTTGACTTGCACGTCCTTGATGCCGCCCTCTTCACAATCACAAACACCGTTCTTGTCTTTGTCACAGTAGACATTTCCGGTGATTGAACCCGGCTCGTTTGTCTTGCCTTCACCCCCGAGGACGGCTGTCGGCAGGGCAAATGCAACCAGGGTGATCAGCAACAGGGGGGCTGCCAGTTTTAAGCGTCTCATAAAACAACCTCCACTTGAGAAAGGTTCAGCGAAGCTTCTCTGTATGGTTGATGATTGTGCCATCAAGGACGGCCTGCACAGCGTCTTCGATATCCGGGATGTCCGTGATTATGGGCTGGATTCCCAATCGCTCGAGGCCGCTGTAGGCTCCGCGCCCCATGCCACCTGACATCACGATATCGCAGTCCCCGATGTCTTTGAACATGTCTTCATGCTGTTTGTGGGCACGCTGCCCAGTGCCTTTACCGCGCATTTGCTCTTGTTCGTCTTGACGGCCGCGGCGATGTTTCGCATGGTTTTTGACCGCTTTCGGAAGGGTTTTTCGCTCTAAAATTTGCTTCTCGTCCGATAAAACTACAATATAGTGTTCCGCGCGGCCGAAATGCTGGCTAATCGTTTGTTTGTCGTCGGTAACTACGGCAATCTTCATGGCTCTAAAATCCTCGATTTCACGTTTATTACCTATTTTTAATATACAACTAAAATGTAATTTTGTCAATTAAATTTGTACATCTATTGGAAATAGTCCATAATCCTGTTTACATAAATGTTCGAATAAATGGATAAAGGTATGGACGAAAAATTGCTCGTGGGGACACGAATCAGGGAATTGCGCACGCAGAGGGGTTTGTCACTGCGCGCGTTGGCCGGATTGAGTAACCTGTCGACTAACGCGATCAGCTTGATTGAGCGGGGCGGCAACTCGCCAACGGTGTCTTCATTACACAGCCTTGCAAATGCTCTGGCTGTGCCGGTCACGGCATTCTTTGAGCGGCAGCATGGCGGCCACGTTGTCCATCTCAAAAGAAATGCGAGGCCGACTTCTGAAACCGCGGGTGTGCGCATGGAAAACCTTGGCAGCGGCTTGCCCAGTCAGCAAATCGAACCGTTCCTGATGACCATCGAGCCCGGCGGCAGCAGCACCAACAGTCAAATCACGCATTCCGGAGAGGAGTTGGTATATGTTATGCAGGGCAAGCTCAGGTGCCTGATCAACGAGCAGGAATATCTGCTTGATAAGGGCGACAGCCTGTTGTTCCTGGCATCACAGCCACACATTTACCGCAATCAGACCACGAAGCCAGCGCAGGTTTTGATTGTTTTTCAACCCATGGTCGGCCAGGTGATGGCGCACCAGCATTACGTGGAGTGAGTTCAAAGGGAAAACTCAGCCGAAGTGAGATACGGCCTCCCGGACACATCGTTTTTCGGTAAACTCCCGGAATGAAAACAGGCGATCCAGCGGCCGCCAGTGGCCTCAGCAGCAACCGCGCGTATGTGCTTTTCATTCTCGTTTTGGTATATACCTTCAATTTCATTGATCGCCAGATCGTTGGGATTTTGGCGATACCCATCAAAGCCGACCTTGGATTGACGGACGGCCAACTGGGGTTGATGGGCGGACTGGCGTTTGCGCTCTTCTATACCGGCCTTGGAATCCCCGTCGCAATGCTGGCTGACCGCTTCAACCGCACCTGGATCATTACCACCGCATTAGTGATCTGGAGTGGCATGACGGCCGTGTCCGGCCTGGCGAACAATTTCTGGCAGTTGTTCGCGGCCCGTCTCGGAGTGGGCATTGGCGAAGCGGGTGGTGTTGCGCCGGCATACTCGTTGATCGCGGACTATTTTCCGCCCGGGCGGCGGGCGCGGGCACTGAGCGTTTACTCTTTTGGCATTCCTATCGGGAGCGCCATCGGTATTGTGTTTGGCGGCATTATCGCCAGCATGGTGAGTTGGCGCGCTGCATTTTTCGTCGTGGGTCTTGCGGGTATTGTGCTTGCGCCGATTTTCAGAATGACGGTCAGGGAACCGCCCCGTGGTCGTTACGACCGAAAACGCCGGGATGAGGCTGCGCCGGGTTTGCGGTTGATCCTCCGAACCCTGGTGGCCAAACCCAGTTTCTGGTTACTGTCAGTGGGCGCCTCGTTTTCATCGATGATGGGTTACGGCGTGTTTTTCTGGTTACCCTCGTTCTTTGTCCGCAGCTACAACCTGACGCTCCTTAATGCCTCGCTGTTCTACGGTGCGGTGCTGCTGCTAGGGGGACTGGCGGGAATCTGGGCTGGTGGCTGGCTGGGCGACCGTTTTGGCCAGGACCAACGGTCTCAATATGCCAGGATTCCGGCTTTCGCCTTTATAGCCAGCGTGCCGTTTTACCTGCTAGCCATCCTTTCTCCCACCCTGACCCTGGCGTTTTTCGTTCTGTTGGTGCCAACAGCGTTAGGCCTGGTCTGGCTGGGCCCGGTAATTTCCGTTATCCAGCACCTGGTGCGGCCGGATATGCGCGCAACCGCTTCGGCGATCTTCCTGTTTATCAATAATCTGATAGGAATAGGGTTGGGCACCTACGCTATCGGTGCGTTGTCTGACTTGCTGGCGGCTCAATTTGGTGACGAGTCCCTGCGCTATTCCATTCTGGCAGGGACGGGCTTTTACATAGTTGCCGCGACGCTGTTCTTCCTGGCTGCCCGCTGGCTGGACCGGGATTGGGAGGATTGACTGGTGAGCCCACGGCGTGAGTGTTATTTGCGTGCCCTGGCCCATTCCTGCGTAATTCCGCTTGCAGCGACAAGTAGCAATAAGATCAATATCCAGCTGGTTTTCAGCTTGGTAGTGGTTTCAGTTTTGACGGGTCGATCGCTGCGATCAGCGCCCGGGCCAGGGAGATCGCCGGGTCAAGCAAGGGAATCCCCTCAATTTCCTCTTCCGGTATCGCCAGGGCAATTTCGGTGCAGCCCTTCAGAACAAGGTCGGCGCCGAGGGCTTTTAACTGCCTGATCCCGGTAATCAGCTCCTGCCTGGCCCTTGATGTGGCCGGGTTTGAATGGGCTTTGATTCCATATGAAGGTGAATAAATTGCCGCATGAATCAGCTTTTCCTGCATATCCGGATCGATTGAAACAGCCCGCAAATCAGCGGCCTCCAGAGCCCTGGTGTAAACGCCGGACTTTTGGGTTCCGGTGGTCGAAAGAACGCCGATGTTGACTGCGTGCGGATGTCTTTTCCGGATGGATGCGATGACTTCTTCGACCAGGTTAAGCAAGCAAATCTTCGAACCCGCCTGTTGCAGCTCATTTACCGTGCAGGAAAAAATCTTGTCGGCATGTGCGGTGTTACAGGGAATACCGGCAACCGTGGCCCCCGCCGCTTCAAGCCTTTTGATGACATCGGCAATAGCCAAGCCGGGATTCTCCCCGTTTTGACCGATGAGGTATTCGGTCCGGTCAGTGATGGAAGATGGCATGCTGAGCATGACTACATCCAAGTGCTCCTGGTCCGTCCGGGCCAGGGTCTGGTCAAAAATATTCCTGACCAGGTCGAGGCCGGCGTATGGTCCGACGCCTCCTACAATGCCTATCATCGATGCTCCGCTTGCAGTATGCCTAACATTCGATCAATCGGAATAACTCGGTATTGCCGCCAATGGCCGCAGTATTGATCGTCAGTATCTTCTCAGTCGCAAAGCGTAACATGTAATGCGGTCCGCCGGCCTTGGGGCCGGTTCCCGAGAGCCCCATGCCGCCGAAAGGCTGGACGCCCACTACCGCGCCGATCATGTTGCGATTCACATAGGTGTTACCAACATTGTTCTTTCTGAACAGGTCCAGCCAATAACCCTCGATACGGGAATGCACACCAAACGTCAGGCCAAAGCCGGTCTCGCCGATCTCCGCCATGACCTTGTCAATATTCTGTGGCGAGTAGCGAATCACGTGCAGGATGGGGCCGAATTCCTCGTCTTTTAGCGTTGAAAGCCCCGGAATTTCGAAGATATGCGGAGCAAGGTAAGAGCCATTCTCGAGACCATCGGGCAAGTTGCCCCTGGCGATGAATTTGGCCTCCCTGTGCATGCGGTCAATGTGCTTTTCCAGGCCGCTGCGCGCGTCAGCATTGATGACCGGCCCGACATCGGTGTCGAGGTCCAGGGGGTTGCCAATTTGACGCTCCGCCAATGCGCCTTTCAACATCTCGATTACCTTGTCAGCAATGCTGTCCTGCAGGTAGAGCACGCGCAGGGCGGAGCAGCGTTGGCCGGCGGAAGAAAACGCCGAGGTCATGACATCGTCTGTGACCTGTTCCGGCAAGGCGGAAGAATCCACGATCATGACATTTTGACCGCCGGTCTCGGCTATCAGTGTATTGATCGGACCTTTCTTGGCGGCCAGTGACTGGTTGATGGTTTGGGCAGTGCCGGTCGAACCGGTCAGCGCCACGCCGATGACGCGTTCGTCCGCGACCACGGCAGCGCCCATTTTTGAGCCCCGGCCGTGCAGCAGGTGCAGAACTTCAACCGGTACGCCGGCTTCGTGCAGCAGGCGTACCGCGTACGCGCCGACCAGCGGCGTCGGATCGGCCGGCTTGGCAATCACCGCATTGCCCGAGGCAAGCGCGGCCGTGATCTGGCCGGTGAAGATTGCCAGCGGGAAGTTCCATGGGGAAATGCAGAAAAAGACACCCCGCCCATGCAGGGAGAGCTGGTTGCTCTCACCTGTGGGGGATTTCAGTGACATGGGTTCGGCAAATTTCAGGCGCGCCTGCAGCGCGTAGTAACGGCAGAAATCCGCTGCTTCCCTGATCTCGGAAATACCATCGGAAATGACCCTGCCGGCTTCCCTGGCCAGCAAGTCGAGCAATGCGACGCGGTGTTCCTCGATCAGGTCGGCGGCCTTTTCGAGGATTTGCGCCCGTTTTTCGCCGCCGAGTGCGTTCCAGCCTCTTTGGGCTGCAACGGCGGCGTCCAGCGCCCGATCGATATCAGCGTCTTCAGCATGGCGGTAGGTTCCTGTCAGGATCCGGTTGTCTGCGGGACTTTTGACCGGTAGTTCTTCCCCGCCAACGGCTTTGCCGCAAACGATTGAGGGGGCCTCATAGGTTATCTCGGATCTTTTCGCCAGGGCCTCCGTGACGGGCTGGACCTCCAGCGGGTTGGCAAGGTCTAGTCCTGATGAGTTTTTGCGGTCGCCAAACAAATCCCTTGGTACGGGAATGCCACTGTGACGTTTGTCCTGCATCTCTGCGACTGCCGCTACCGGGTCTCCAACCACGTCCATGACAGGAACATTGGCATCCATGAAGCGGTTGACAAAACTCGAGTTGGCGCCGTTTTCCAAAAGGCGGCGCACCAGGTATGGCAACAGGTCCTCATGCGCACCGACGGGTGCATAAGTGCGGATTCTTGGCATATCCCCGATCACCTTGCCGGCAGCTTCATAGAGCAAGCCGCCCATACCGTGCAGGCGTTGGAATTCCATCTCCAGGCCTTTACCCATGGCGGCCACAGCTGCCAGTGAGTGCGCGTTATGCGTGGCAAATTGCGGATAAAAAGCCTGTGGTGCTGTAAACATACGCCGCGCGCAAACCAGGTAGCATAAATCGGTCGTTACCTTCCGTGTCCAGACCGGATAGTCGGCAAAACCCATTTCCTGAGCGTGTTTGATTTCGGAATCCCAGTAAGCGCCCTTGACCAGGCGGGTTGGAAAGCGCCGGCCGGTATGCTCGGCCAGCGCGATCAGCCAGTCGACCATTGCCGGTCCACGCTTTTGATAGGCTTGCACGACCAGTCCGAGCCCCTGCCATCCGGATAAGTCACCATCGCGCGCCAAAGACTCAAAAATGTCGAGAGAGATGTCCAGCCGGTCTGCCTCCTCGGCATCGACAGTCAGTTGCATATTGTATTTTTTAGCCAGCAGGGCCAGTTCTTTCACTTTCGGCAGCAGTTCCTGCATGACCCTTGCGTGCTTGACTGCTTCATAGCGCGGGTGCAAAGCCGAAAGCTTGATGGAAATAGAGGAGCGCAAATTGATATCGTCGCCTTCATCCGTCACTGACTTGCCAACCGCTTCAATCACCTGGCGGTAAAGGTCCTGGTGACGCTCGGCATCGGCTACCGTGCGCGCGCCTTCGCCCAGCATGTCAAACGAAAACAGCCGTGAACCCGGATCGCGCCGGGACCTTTGCTTGAGTGCTTCCTTGATGGTGCGCCCAAAGACAAACTGGTGGCCCATTATGCGCATGGCTTGCATGACGGCTTTGCGGATAACGGGTCCGCTCATTCGCGCAACGGCTGACTTGGTCCAGCCGGCCGGATCGCGCGTGACCTTGTCATCGAGGCGAATGACGCCACCGGTCAACATCAGCGCCCAGACCCCGGCATTAACGAACAGGTCTTCCGAACTGCCGCGGTGGTCCGCCCAGTTTCCCGAGGCAATTTTTTCCGCGATCAATGCGTCCTGGGTTTCCGCATTGGGAATACGCAAGAGCGCTTCGGCGAGGCACATCAGGGCTACACCCTCCTGGTTGGATAGTCCGAATTCCTGCATAAACGCATCCAGCGTTCCCCGTTGTTCTGTCATTTCCCTGGACTTCGTGACAATGGCGTGGGCGGTATCGACGATCGCATCGCGTTCCGCTTGTCCGAGTGGGAAGTCTGCAAGCATGTCTGCAGCAATGCGGTTTTCATCAGCGTGGGTTGCCTGGCGGAGCGCCAGACGGGTTTGGGTCAGCCGGGAAGCAGCGGAAGTATTCACGTTTATTCACCTCAATTATGAGCGTGGTAATTACTTATATTATGTTACAAAAACGAACTAAAATTGCGATATATGCTACTTTATTGCGCTTAATTACGTTATAAACGCTAGTTAAACCGACTTTAAATAGGTGACTATGCTATGAGCAAGCAAAAGCGCCGGGTTCTGGACCGGATAGACTATAAAATTTTGCGCCGCCTGCAGGGCAACGCCCGTCTGACCAACGCTGACCTGGCGCGTTCGGTCAACCTGAGTCCGACACCCTGCCTGGAACGGGTTCGCCGGCTCGAGGCGGATGGCTACATCCTTGACTACGTGACGCTTCTCAATCCCCAAAAACTCGGTGCCGGGGTAATCAGCTTTATCCAGGTATCACTCGACCGCACCAATGCAGACGTTTTCGAGCGCTTTAAAGAGCAGGTCAGCGCCTGCCCCGAGGTGATGGAGTGCCACATGGTGGCAGGTGGATTTGACTACCTGCTGAAAGTACGTACCCGGAGCATGCTCGAGTACCGGGATTTCCTCGGCCAGACGCTGGCACGTATGTCGGACATCAAGCAGACTCATACCTACGTGGTGATGGAAGAGGTGAAAGCGACCCACGCGATTGCCGTTTGAACTTCGCTTTGACGCTCCTCATCGCAGCCAGGGCGAACTCAGAACATTTCCGAACTGTCGATGTCGTCCTCGGTTACTTTCTTGCGGGTCGGGATGAAATCTCCGGTGACCATCTGGTCATAAGCGAGTCCCGGACCCACCATCGGGTACACGCAGGCATCCGGGTCGATAATGACCTCCAGGAATGCCGGTCCGGGAAACGCCAGCCAGTCCTTGATTACCTGTTCGATGTCTTCCTTTTTATCCAGCCTGGCCGCGAATTTGAAACCATCGGCTTCGGCGGCCCTGATAAAGTCCTTTGAACGCAATGACTTGTCACTGTAGGAGAGGCGTCCCTTGTAATACAGCTTCTGCCATTGCTTGACCATGCCGTCACCGAAATTGTTGAGCACCAGCACCTTCACCGGCAAGTCGTAGCTCGTGGCCGTTTCGAGTTCACCGATATTCATACGGATACTGGCGTCACCATCCACGTCGATGACCAGGTGGCCGGGTTTGGCAAACTGCGCGCCGATTGCGGCCGGCAGGCCAAAACCCATGGTGCCCATGCTCCCGGAAGTCAGCCACAGCCTGGGGTGCTGGAAATCAAAATATTGGGCGGCCCACATCTGGTGCTGGCCAACGCCGGTTGAAATAATGGCATCGCCCCCGGTGATATCGTTGATGGCTTCGATCACTGCGTATGGTTGAATGAGTTCGCTGTCGCGATCGTAATTCAATCCGTATTGCTCCTTGAGCCCAGCAATTTCAGCGTGCCAAGTATCGAAATCGGGGTAAATACCATGCTCGACGGCATAGTCATGGAGAATTTGCAGGTCCTGTTTCAGGACACCGATGTGGCTCCAGTCAACGTTCTTAACCTTGCCGATTTCCGAGGGATCAACATCAAACTGCGCGATGTGTTTGACCGAGGGCGCAAATTTTGCCGGTACGCCTGCAACACGATCATCGAAACGTGCGCCTACAGCAATGAGGAAATCGCAATCATCCACCGCATAATTGGCGGAAGCGAGGCCGTGCATGCCGAGCATATGCAGGGACAGGGGTTCTGTGGTATCTACCGCTCCGATACCCATTAGGGTCGTTGTGACAGGTATCCCCAGTTGCGATGAAAAGCGTCTTAGTTCATCCGCTGCATTACCGTTGATGACACCACCGCCTGCGTAAATCAAGGGGCGTTCCGACTCCTGCAGCATGTCAAAAAACGCCTCGCACTCCTGCGTGTCCAAAACGTTATTGCGCACGGCGTGAATCCGCTGCCGGTAGCCGCGGACGGGTAACAGGCCAGAACCCTGAAAAGTACCGCTCCAGTTCTGGATATCTTTGGGCAGGTCCACCACCACCGGCCCGGGCCGGCCTGTGCGCGCTATTTCGAACGCGGTGCGCATGGTTTTTTCCAGCAATTCAGGGTCAGTGACCAGGAAGGTGTGTTTTGATACCGGGCCGAGACAACTGGAAACCGGTGCTTCCTGGAACGCGTCGGTGCCGATCGCGGCGATCGGCACCTGCCCGCAAATGACCACGATGGGCGTTGAATCCGCCATGCAGTCGCGCACCGGCGTCACGGTATTGGTGGCGCCGGGTCCGGAGGTCACCATGACCACACCGACCTCGCCCTTGGCCAGTGCATAGCCGGCGGCCATGAAACCGGCGCCCTGTTCATTGGCAGGTACGATCAGGGGCATCGGTTCACGACCGTCTTCGTCAAGGTGTTCCGCGTTAAAACGGAAAATGGCGTCATAGGTCGGCAGGATCGCCCCACCGCTGTAGCCAAATATCGTGTCAACGCCTTCATCGGCCAGTACCTGGACGACCATTTCGGCGCCGGTCATAGTCTTGCCGGCCAATGCGTGCGGAGCGGCTTCGGGGGTGTCGTGTGTCGGTTTCATAGGAGCGAGTTTCGATTAATTATTCCTGCATTGCAATAGCCTGTGAACTGCGAGACTATTAATCATTGATCAGCCATATTCAAAAATCTGAATTTCTAAAGCGGGATTGACCGAATGAGACATATTATTTCCATTCTGATGCAGAATGAGGCGGGTGCACTGGCGCGCGTTGCGGCGCTGTTTTCAAGCCGCGGATATAACATCGAATCGTTGAGTGTTGCGCCTACCGATGACCATGAAGTATCGCGTTTGACGCTGGTTACCAAGGGTTCGGATGATGTGATTGAGCAGATTAATAAGCAGGTGTTGAAGCTGGTCGATGTGGTCAATGCCGTGGACATGACGCTGGACGACCATATTGAACGTGAGTTGCTGCTGATGAAAGTAAAAATCAGGGCCGGCAAGGCGGACTGTCTGCCGGAGTTGATTCAGCAATCCGGCGCCAGGGTTCTGGACGACTGCCCGGAAACCTACACGCTGGAACTGACTGGGCCAAACATCCACATGGACGATTTCATTGCGAAAATCGGTGATTGTGCCGATATTCTTGCCGTGGTGCGCAGCGGGGCGATGGCAATTGCCCGTGGCCAAAAGGTGTTGGGAACAGAAATTTGACCTGCAGAGTCGGACTGCTGTCAAGCGCCTGGCCGCGGGCCATTCAGGTAATTTGAAGCCAGCCTATCTGCCGGTGTTGCGGCGGATGAATTCCAGCATCTGTCGGCCGATGGGGTTTTCAGGGTGCATGGTTATCATCGTTTCAACGATGGGCCGGGCCTGTTCGTACAAGCCCCGCCTCAGGAAGTGGTCTGCCAGGCCAAACTGAAAATCCAGGCTCTGTGGTTCCAACGCCAGCGCGGCCTGAAGCTCTTGTTCAGCGCCCCCAATGTTTCCTAATTGAGCATAAAGCAAGCCAAGGTTGTAATGGATACGCGCCCGTTCAGGCAGACCCCTCGATGCGCGTTCAAGGTAGGTAACAGCTTCACGCAAATTCTGCAGCTCCACCAGCAGCAGGCCGAGAGAGTAGGCTGCATCATATACTTCAGGATGGTCGGTGACGACCTCGCGCAACAACCGTTCTGCCTCCCGATTCTGACCGCGCTGGCTGTAGGCGACAGCCAGGTTGACCTTGGCGGGATAAAACTGATCATCGATCCGGATCGCCGCTTCATACTGCCTGATGGCGTCTTCCGGCTTGCCTGTCGCAGCATAAAGGTTGGCGAGGTTGTGCCGGGATGCGGAAAAATCGGCCGAATACTCCATCGCTGCAATGTATTCCTGCAAGACTGATTCAAATACCTTGCGTTGTTCCGCATCCAACAGTTCTTCGAGGTCCCCGGCCATACGGCTGGCTGCTTCAATGCGCACGGCTTTGACCGGGTCATACAAACCGGCTGCAAGCAACTTGGCGATTTTCTCCCGGTCGGGCAGGTTGATTGACATCAGTGCGGTCCTGCGGATCAGCGCCTCTTCGTCCATCAGGGCAATTTCCATGGCCTGTGTG
>JABDPJ010000060.1 GCA_013042835.1 Lysobacterales bacterium | reverse complement strand
TCCGGCGCAGCCTCGTGGTCAGGCTTCACCTCGGCTTTCAGCTTCGGCGCTACCTTGTTCTTCAATTCCTGCAGTTCCGCTTCGATCTCGGGTGTGCTGGGGGTGTCTTCCGCGGCCCAGGCGTTGGCTGCTTCGCCGCCAACCTCGTAAGAGCGCACGCGGGCCTCGAGCCTGTCTACCTGTGATTGCAGGCGATCAAACCGCCCCATTGCACGGCGGACTTTACGTTCGCCGGGTGAAAGGTCGCGCTCACGGTAAGTGGCATGGCCTTTTGCCGACGGAACACTGCGGGTTGTGATCTCTTTCAGTTTAACCTTGGCTTCAGCCAGCTTGGTTTTAAGCTGGGCCATGTCGAACTCGAGCTGCGTTATGCGGGCGTCCAGGCTGTTGGCTTCGTCACTGGCGGAGTGCAGTGCCTGTTCACATTCGGCCTTGGCCTTGAGTGCAGTTCGGGCGAGGTCGTCACGGTCGGTCTCCACGGCCTTTTGTGCCCGTGCTGCCCACTCTTCGATTTCGCGTTCATAGCGTTCCTGCAGGCGTTGCAAATGAGTCTGCTCGGCCAGCAGTTCGGCGCTGGCCATGCGGGCATCCTCGGATGCGTCTTCCATATCTCGAATAAGGGCGCGCAACAGTTTTTCCGGATCTTCTGCTTTCTCAAGCAAAGAATTTACATTGGCGGCAATTACATAGCGAAGGCGAGAAAAAGATCCCATGGTTAAATCTCCTGTTGTTGGGTTACCTGTATTTGTAGATGCAGGATTCATGCCAGTGAATAAAACTCATTAAATACAATTAGATGGATAATTTTCAGCTTTGTGGTGGGGGTGGTGTGTGGTTGAATTGGCAAACTGTTGGCTTTTTCGCCCCCGATTCACGGGCAATCCAGCCGGGCTTGCGGTCGCTCGTGACCTTCGGCGGATTGTGATTATTGGTCACTGTTCATACAATAGCGGCAGACTTTTACACAGGCGTTAACATGGCTAACGAACAACGTTCCTTTCCGGTCAGGGTGATGCTCGGAATCTGGCATTTTATTGATGGCAGCAGAAAGGTTTTTTTGAACCTGCTTTTTTTACTGTTGCTTTACGTTTTGTATACCGCATTTCAACCGCCGGAAACATTTCGCCTGAAGCCGGATTCCACGCTGGTTATCCGCCCTTACGGCAACGTGGTTGAGCAGTATTCAACCACGCCAATGGATCGCGCCCTGCAGGAGGCCACCGGCCAGGAGCAGTTTGAAACCCGTTTACGCGACATGCTGGAAGCTATCCACCGTGCCGCTGCTGACAGGGATATCAGCCAGTTGGTGATCGATCCCAACTATATGCGCAGCATTGGGATGGCGGCTTTGAATGACCTCGCACATGCCCTCGATGCCTTCAGGTCAACGGGGAAACCCGTCATTGCACTGGCTGAGAATATCGGCCAGAACCAGTACTACCTCGCGGCGCTCGCCGATGAAATCTGGCTCAACCCCGATGGCATGATATGGATTGACGGTTTTTCGAACTATCGTCAGTTTTACCGGGAGGGGCTGGAAAAGCTGGAGGTGGAGATAAATCTTTTCCGTGTCGGCCAATACAAGTCGGCAATGGAGCCCTACATCCGTGACGACATGTCCGAAGAAGCCAAACAGGCCGGCAGGTTCTGGTTGGGTGATTTGTGGCAACAATACGTTGAAGGCGTGGCCAAGCACAGGGGGCTTATCGTTGGATCGTTGCAAAAGTCCATTGATAACTTTCCTGAACTGATTGAAAGCCTGGATGGCAATTTCGCGCAATACGCCCTGAAGCTCGGCCTGGTGGACCGGCTCATGACTGCACCCGAAGCGCGCCGGGAACTTGCCCGCCGCGGCACGCCCGACCAGGCGGGTGACAGTTACCGCGCAGTCGGTATGCAAGACTACCTGAACCTGACCCAACCGCTGCTGAGGAAGAGCGCAGACAACCGCATTGCGATCGTGGTTGCCGAGGGTGAAATCGTCAGTGGCCGGCACCCGAACGGCCGGATCGGGTCGATCTCGACATCAGAGCAATTACGCCGCATAGCCCAGGACGAAAATATCAAAGCCGTGGTCCTGCGCATCAACAGCCCGGGTGGTGATGCCTATGCCGCGGAAATCCTGCGCAATGAGATACAACAGGTGCGTGACGAGGGTAAGACCGTGGTGGTTTCCATGGGTGACGTCGCCGCTTCGGGTGGTTACTGGATTTCCATGGCCGCTGACGAGGTATGGGCCAGTCCCGCAACGATCACCGGTTCGATTGGCGTATACGGGATGTTGCCAACGTTCTCCGGCACGCTGGATAAAATCGGCGTGCACACCGATGGCTTCGGAACCACCGATATGGCTGGCAAGCTGAGGCTGGACCTGCCGCTGGATCCCGGTGTCAGGCGCGTTTTCCAGGCCAGCACAGAAAAAGTTTACCGCCAGTTCATCAGCCTGGTTAAAGCTTCGCGTGGATTTGAAACACTCGAGGAAGCCCATGAATTTGCACAAGGCCGTGTCTGGAGTGGCGCACAGGCGATTGAGCGTGGCCTGATCGATAAAACCGGCACGTTTCAGGATGCCATCGAATCCAGCGCGCGTATCGCCGGGTTGGGTGACAGCTACCAAATAGAGTGGATAGAGCCCGAAAAGTCAGCCCTGGATGAGTTTTTCGCAGACTTTGTGAGAGGTGCTGTCGTGAGGCTGAACCTGTCCGTCAGTGCGCCGGTCAAGCTGCCTGTGTCCTGGTTGCAGGGCATGCTGGACGACCTGCAATTCATCATGGCGAGGGAAGGGAAATTTACGGTTGCCGCACACTGCCTGTGCGGCATGTAGCGTAGCTGTCGCTCAATAATTCCTTTGGGTAGGGTCGGGCAGGCCTGAATGCAATTTCCAGCGTTCGGTCTCTTCGTTGTACTTCCAGTATTGTTCATCGATCACCGAACGTTCACGTGCCTGGTTCTTGTTGAACATGCGTATTTCGACGACCTGCAGCAACCCTTTCCCTTCTTCAACGGGGACAGATGAACGGACGACATACTGGGTCACGCGAAACAGCCTCAGCCTGTCGAGTTCCAGTCTTGTTATCGGATTTTCTTCAAGATATTCGGCAGCGATGAAATCGGTAGCAGCATCCCATTGCGCCCAACGAACGATGGTTTCGTATTGCAATAAGGTTTCAGACAGGCCCTTTTCTTCTTTCGTCTTGGGACATGCGACCAACAGGCTGGCGATGCCGAGGATAAAGATGCTGCGTAGAATCAGTTTCATGTTTTAGTATTCCTGGTTTGTGCGTTTCCGATTCCGGAAGTGCCAAGGGTTGGCGGCAGTCAAGCTGCTCATCGTGTTCAAAGGTTGGGGTCCCCTTCGCAAGGGCCCGGTGTGCTGCGGGGTACGCCGGCGCCACGCGCCATGCACGCATTGCCATAAGTCTTGCCGTCGCATCCGCAGACCGGATCGTATTGCATCGTGCAGGCAACCGGCTCCTTGGGTGGCTTGACCAGGCATTCTTCAGTTTCGACTATTTCGATATTTTTGCCGCTGTCGATGGCGGCAGCATTGGCGGCACTCTCGACTGTGCTCTCGGTACAGCCGGTTAACAGGGCCAGTGCAATGCATATTGCCGCGGCAATTTGAAAGTAACGTTCAGGCAAAATATTTACTCCAGATCATGCTTAACCAGACAATTGCAATCAGGACCAGGCAAAACAGGACAGCTGCGGAACCCATGTCCTTGGCCCTGCCGGACAGTAAATGGTGTTCTCCACCAAAGCGATCCACGGTATTCTCTATCGCGCTATTGAGTATTTCAACAATGATCAGCAGGAACAGCGGCAGTATCAATACCAGCCATTCGACAATGGTCGCCGCCAGGAAAAAGGACAGCACGAACAACACCAACGACAGGCTGACATCCTGCCTGAAGGCGGATTCATGTATCCACGCGTCCCGAATACCGCGAAATGAGTTTCTCGTGGCCGCAATAATCCTCGTGATGCCCGTCAAGCCCGGCTTCATGGATTGATCCCCGCGTGCAAATTCAATGGTGAGGTCAAAGGCTTTATTGTTTTCATTATTGTCTCTATCAGGTCTGGCAGCAATTCACAAAGTGTGTTCCCACAACTGTTATTATGTCTAAGCTGGCCTGCAACAACAATCCGGCCGCCGATTAACTTTCAAATTACCCGAGGTGAAACGTGCTCAAAGTTGCGTCATGGAATGTTAATTCATTGAATGTCCGTTTACCGCATGTACTGGCCTGGTGCGACGTGGCACAGCCGGATATTCTCGCTTTACAGGAAACCAAGCTGACCGATGACCGGTTTCCGGTAGATGCGTTGCTTGAAGCAGGTTATCACAGCGTCTATTCGGGACAGAAGACCTACAATGGTGTTGCGATACTCAGCCGCCAACCGGCTGTTGATATGGTCACAGACATCGCTACGCTGGATGATCCTCAACGGCGTATCCTGGCCGCGACTGTAGGCGATTTGCGCATAATCAACCTTTATGTCGTCAACGGCTCTGAAGTGGGTTCGGAAAAGTTTGCCTACAAACTGCACTGGTTGGAGCAGGTAACGGGCCTGGTCGCAGACGAAATGCAGCGCTTTGAGAAAGTCATAGTCCTGGGTGATTTCAACATCGCCCCGGACGACCGGGACGTGCATGATCCGCAGGCCTGGCATGAAAAAATCCTTTGCAGTACGGCGGAAAGGGAAGCGCTGCAAAAAATTCTCGATCTCGGCCTTGCCGATACATTCAGGCTATTTGAACAGGAAGAAAAAACCTGGAGTTGGTGGGACTACCGCATGGCCGCGTTCAGGCGGAACATGGGATTGCGCATAGACCTGGTATTGGCTTCGGCGGCTTTGGCTGAGTCCTGCACCGCTGCCTGTATCGATAAGGAACCGCGCCGCCAGGAGCGTCCGTCTGACCATGCTCCGGTCATTGCCGAGTTTTCCTGATGCCAGATACAGCCAAGCCCGCATAATTGCGGGCCTGGCCTTTTCATTGTCGGGCTAATTACCCCGCTTTACTTGTAGCCGCCGTATTCCGGCACGGATGGATCAATTTCCTTGGACCAGGCATTGATTCCACCGGCGACGTTGCTGACGTTGGTAAAACCCATTTTGCGAAAATGCTCTGCCGCCACCTGGCTGCGGTTGCCGTTGTGGCACAAAAAGGCGAGAGGAGTGTCCTTGGGCATCGCTTCAATTTCCTGCATGGTCTCGGCATCGATTGCCCTGGCTTCGTCCAGCTGTGCCAGGGCGCGCTCCTCGCTGCCCCTGACATCGATCAGGATGACTGAATCGCTGTCGAGGTGATCCTTCAATTGGGCCACGCTCATCTGTTTTACAGGCTCGGGCGCCTGGGGCAGATGGATGGTAAGACCTGCGCCCTGCATGGTTTCCACCCAGTCAATAACTGCGCCGTTGGCTCGTTGTGCAGAAGCCACGTCGAAAAGCATGGTGATACCGTTAGTTTCGACCTTGATCTCATGGCCTTCGGCGGGTGCGACGTTGAACTGCGACTGGAAGCCGGCATCAATTGAAAAGTGCAGACCAATGCCTTCGTGGCCCTGCATGGCTTCTGTAATCTTCTCAGCTGCCGCATCAGTGATGGTTACTTCAGGTGGTGTCCGGTCAGGCGCCTCGACGCCGAGCATCTCGTGTAGCTCACCGCTATTGAACATGCCGGTGACGATATCGCAGCCACCCATCAATTCGCCGTCTATATACAGTTGGGGAATGGTCGGCCAGTCACCATAGATCTTGATGCCTTCACGGATTTCCTCGTCCTCCAGCACATCGACACTCTCGTATTCGTCGAGCAGGGAATCCAACAAACCTACGGTCTTGGATGAAAAACCACACATGGGTGATTTTGGTGTGCCTTTCATAAACAGAACCACGTGGTTCTGCTTAACAATATTTTCAATTTTCTCTCGGGTGCTGTCTTTAAGGGTCATAGCTCGGGATTCCAGGTAATATCCAGTATTAAAAAACGATTGAAGTTTTACATGGGGTGCTGAAAGCTGACTATCAAGCAGTGGCGTCGAATTCTTCACCATAATCGATGGTAATTTCTTCCCCGGCCCTGATGTTACGTCGGGCGTACAGGTCCAGGCCGTCCATTTCGCCATTGGGTTGCTTTGAATGGTTCAGGAAACGCAGCTCATTGGTTCCGTTGTAGCCGATCCAGCCGTCCGCGGTATCCCCGTCGACGTCCGGGTCGGCTTCCACCCACAAAACATGCATGCCGTTGTCGAGGGTTTTCGGGCCGTCATAGTGGCCGATCCAGGTGCCGCTGGCGATATCTCCGTGCGCGAACAATCCGCGCCCATGGATGCCGGAGTCGGCCACAAAACATAAGGGGTTATCCGCATAGCCGGGCATGTTTCAGATCAGCCAGGGGCGGGCAGCGGTTCGGCGGCAAGCTGGCGCAGGTCCTGGTTGTAATTTATGCGTCCGGGGTAGGCGACGTCACCGCTCAGACCCTGCGCATGAATGAACCGGTGAAGGTCATCGAGGCCACTTGCCCGCAGCGGGTAAAGGTTCAATTGCCGGTCCCCATTGACGACTGTCACGGCAATGGTTCCGAGGTCATCGGTGCTGTGCTCCGTGACGGGTGCCGGGAACTTCCCCGGCGGGAGTGTTGATTCTTCCAGCAGGAATGAGTCTGTGAGTTCGCTGTCTTCAAGTCCCGGCAGATGCTGTTTCAGCGCCACGCCATGTGCCTGCAATGTGACCGTATAGCGGCGGTATTCGCGCGTCCAGTCGGCGTAGGCAGTCTGCAATTGGCCATCGGCAGCCTCGACTTCAGTGCCACCGCCATGCCTGGCCCACCAGTCAAATGATTCAAAGTAGCAATGCACGGCGCCGTCCCGCCATTTGAACTGGTGACCGTTCGCTGTACTGACTTCAAAGCCATCCGCAGCGGACGTGATGGCTGCATCAAGTAATTCCCAAAGTGGCAGAAAACCGAAGTGTTCCAACTGCAGGCGCAACAGCGCATTAAGGTCGGTGACGGTCATGAAGCGTGCGTGCTGGACAGAAATCCTGAATTGTGATTCCAGGGCCTTTGCGGAATGGGCAGACAGCTGTCCATGCTCGAGAAAACGATGTTCCATTTTCTCACCCAGTTCAGTCACGAGTTCTGCCGGTCCACTGACGAGAACTGGTAACAGTTGTAAAAGGCCCAGGGGGATGTCGTCAAATGGTTGCAATGCCTGCATCGGCATCTGTCCTTCGCTGGCCCCGACGCTCATCAGGCGCGCGTGAAACTCTCCGCCCGGATTGCCCGATTGCTGCAACGTGGCCAGTGCGTCGTATATCGCCAGGCCCGGCTGCATCAGCTGTGTTTGGTCATAGAGGGCGCCGGCCATGCTCAGGGCGCACCGGCTTATGTCCGGAAACATCTTGTTGAGATCGGCAGCGACGTGCGCCAGGACCTGCTCGGCAGCCGCTCGGTCCAGCAGAGCAGGCCGGCTGGCATGCTCACCGTGATACCGGGTCGGATCAGTCTCAATGCCAACAAGCATATTGTGGTGCAGAATTGACGCCATGGATTCCGGCTTTCCTCAATCATTGGTGTGTGCAAGTCCATTGTAAGTGATAATCGACATATGGAAAGCAGCAAACAAGCGACACCCAAAAACCCGCAGCTCGAGTATTCCTGGCACCGACTCGAGGATATGAAGCCGGCCCTGCTGTATGACCTGCTTGCCATGCGGGAAGCTATCTTCGTGGTGGAACAGAGTTGTATCTACCAGGAGTTGGACGGGCTGGACAAAATTGCGCAACACCTGTTGGTTCGCCAGGGCGCAGAGGTCATTGCCTGTCTGCGCTTACTGCCGCCGCAATCCGGCAAAGCTGGTATCAGAGTCGGTCGTGTTGCGGTCTCCAGAAAGTGGCGCAAACGTGGTGTTGCCCGAAGAATGATGCACCTGGCTATTGAGAAGGCCGGCCTGGATTATCCCGGTAACGATATCTGCCTGAGTGCACAAACCTATTTACAGGGGTTCTACCGGGACCTTGGGTTTCGATTATGCGGCGCCGAATTTCTCGAGGACGGCATTCCACACGTGCCGATGCAGCTGGACTGCGTCACTGGATGACGGCAGTTGCCGGCAAATCAGAACAGTGAAAACGGTGATTTTGATTGTCTGTCGGCGCGGTAGCCTTTACGTCTGCGACGCATCCGCGAATGCAGTTGCTGGCGGCGCTCCTCCAGCCAGTCGGACTTTTGCAGTTCCTTTGGGTCTTTACCGCGGCGGTCAGATTCACTCGCACGAAAAATGACAAACTCCCTGTATGCCTGGATCTCATGCTCAAGCTCCTTGCAGGCAATTTCGATCATGATGGCATCATCGAGAAAGCCGAGTGCGGGAATATCATCCGGTATGAGGTCTTCCGGTTCGGAAAAATAGGACAAGGCCGCGAGCACGTGTTCACGATCTTCTTCAATCAGGCCCCAACCCTTGTCCACCAGCATGGCGATCATGGTTTCCAACTGGCTCATACGGTCGCGGATAAAATCCGCCGCATCGGAGCGATTGACCTCTGCCAGCAATGTTTCTGCGCTATCGATGATGTCCTGTTGGGAAATCCCCTTGGCTTTTTCGCGCGCACGCACCATGACTTTGCCGAAATGTTCCAGATCGGACCGGCTAAGCTTGAAACTGATGTGTAAAGACATGGGCAACTCCTACCGGCACCGGGTGATTGATTACAGACTAACTGGCTAACCGGTATCGGTCAAACGATCACCGGTCAACTAGCGAAAATGTCCCGGTCTCCCGGGCAGTGGATAGATATGGCCTTCGTACTCAAAACGTAGACTGCCATCTTCCATCGTTCCGACAGACCCGCTTAATGAATAAGGCAGGCTCTTGACATCCCCATCTTCCAGCGAAACCAGTAAGGCGCGGCCGGCCTCGGACTCCTGCAGCTCAACGCTCCAGGTTTCGATTCCGTTTGCAACAATATTGATATCCGCCGGGCCATTGAAACTGAATGATGCTTCGTCGTTCATGGACAGCTCGAAGTCGATATTCCGGATGTTCATATCAACACCGTTAATATTGCGGATATTCAACTGCAGTTCGACCCTGCCTTGCTGGTGGCTCAGTTCCGTCATGCGCACCATGGGCGATGCCCCGCGCACGAGTTTGGAGCCACAGGCGGCGGTGCAGACAACTGCCAGGCACAAGATTGCTGTTCCGAAGTACTTCAAAGAATCCTGGGTATTAATTTTCATTGCCGGTTGCTTCATCATAAAGGTGACATTTTACGCAATGTGGCTCCATCGCGCGCTCATCTCTATATTGAATCCTGTGGCTGCGGGGTTCAAGTTGCTCGCATACCGGCATTTTCTCTGCGCACTTGTGTGCGAAAACACAGGATGCGTTTACCTCCATTGCGCTGCGCGCCTGTTCAAGGTTCCAGTTGCCGTCCGGCAGGCGGGGTGGCTCTGCACTGCTGGCAAAAGTCAGCAATGCCCTGCTGTAAGGGTGTGCCGGCCCGCTGAAAAATGCATCAGCGGATGATTGTTCCAGCAACTGTCCGCGGTACATGATGGCAACTTCGTCGGCAATCTGCCTGATCACGGCCAGGTCATGCGATATGAACAGGAGCGCGATGCCGAGGTCTTTCTGTAAGTCGAGGATCAGTTCCAGTATCTGCGCCTGGATGGATACATCCAGTGAAGCGACCGCCTCGTCCGCGATCAGTAAGTCGGGGTCGGTGACCAGCGCCCTGGCGATGGCAATGCGTTGCTGTTGTCCGGCCGAAAATTGATGCGGGTAGCGCCGCAGCACATCATGGTCAAGTCCGACGGTATGCAAGGTATGCCGAATTTTTTCCTGCCTGCTGAGGGTGTCGCCGAGAGCGAAATGTTGTAACGGTTCAAGCAGTGTCTGTCCTACGCTGCGCCGCGGGCTCAACGAAGCGAGGGGGTCCTGGAATACCAGTTGTATGCGCTGGCGTACTGCCTTCATCTCGCGTGGGTCCATGCGCAGGATATCCTCACCGCGGAACAAAATTTTGCCCGAATCCGCATCGTGCAAGCGCATGATGGCGCGGGCGATACTGCTTTTTCCGGCACCGGATGACCCTACAAGGCCAAGCGTGAGACCTTCCTGAATACTGAGGTTTACCCTGTCTACCGCGAGTTGACGCTGCCTGTCAAAGCTCACCGACAGGTCCTGCAGCTCGAGCATAGGTGGTTTTGTCTGCAAACTGGAGTTGCTCATTACAAAGGCCTGAAACAGGCCACTCCCTTTTTATCTTGTGCATCAAGGACCGGGGTTGACTCTGAGCACCTTGGTTCCGACCTGTTGCACCTGGCGGCAAAATGGCAACCTGAAGGCAGGTCCGCCAGCGCAGGTACCTGGCCGGGTATTGAACTAATACGCCCGGGCCGGGTTGCGCCGAGTTGGGGTATGCAGGACAACAGGCCGGCGCTATAAGGGTGCCGGGCATGGGAAAACAGGTTTTGGCAATCTGTCTTTTCAATGAGTCGGCCACAGTACATGACCATTACGTTCCGGCAGCTCTGCCTGACTACACCCAGGTCATGGCTGATAAACAGCATGGCGGTCCCGTGCAACGCCTGCAGTTGTTGCAATTGGTGCAGAATCAGCGCCCTGGTGCTGCTATCAAGGGCGGTCGTTGGCTCGTCCGCGATGATAACCGCCGGTTTGCAGACCATTGCCATGGCGATCATGGACAGCTGACGCATACCCCCGGACAGTTCGTGCGGGTAGGCTTGGGCGATCTCTTCGGGCCGCTCGAAACCGACGGACTCGAGTGACGCGAGCATGGCCTCATGAGCCCGGCGTTGGTTGCCGTCCGCGTGACGCCGGTATACCGCACTGATTTGCTGGCCCATGGTGAATACGGGATCCAGCGCGGTAGCCGGTTGCTGAAAAATCATGGCGATATCCCGCCCCAGGACTTTACGTCTTTGCGCCGTGTTCAGCCGGGACACATCGCGGCCGTTAATCTCGATGTGATCGCAGCTCACACGCACACCGGTAGATGGCAATAGACCCAATATAGCCATTGCCGTCATGGTTTTTCCGCAGCCTGATTCCCCCACCAGGCCGGTAGCCTCGCCCGGGTCAATGTCGAAGCTGACGCCGTCCACCACCTGGATACTGTCCGCGCCGCTACCGATCCAGACGCTCAGTCCGCTGACTCTGAGGGCTGGCACGGTCATCGGACAATCCTGCGACTATCCAGGGCGTCCTGCAGTGCATCAGCCAGCAGGTTGAACCCCATCAGTAATAAGAAAAGCGCCGTGCCCGCAGCCAGGAAGTTGCCAAAATGCCCCGCCAACACCTCTTGTGAGCTTTCCGCAAGCATCAATCCCCAGCTCACCCCATCCTGGATGCCCAAACCCAGGAAACTCAGAATGACCTCGGTGTTGATAGCGGCGACAAAAACGATGGAAGCCTGCACCAGCAGCAAGTGAAAAGTGTTGGGTAATACGTGACGGAAAACGGTTTTAAGCCCCGGCAGACCGATCGCGCGGGCGGCTTCAATGAAACCGCGCTGCTTGATACGTATGACTTCACCGCGGATGATGCGCGCGGTCGTTGTCCAGAATGTGACGATCATTGCCACATGCATGGCCCACGGGCTTCCCTGCAAGGCGAACGCGACGGCTGCAGCGAAGAGATAAAACGGTATGGCATCCAGGACGCCCTTGAGCCACAAAATGATCTCGTCCAGCCAGCTATGGTTGTACCAGCCTGACAAGGCTCCCATGACCGTGCCCAGCAGCGTGGAGCAAATCGTTACCGTCAGTCCCACCTCGAATGCCGTAGCGGTGCCAAACAGGGTTCTTTGCAAAATGTCCTGACCGATCAGGTTGGTGCCGAACCAGTGTTCGGCGCTGATGCCCTCCCAGCGGGTACCGCTGACTTCGTACCAGCCCTGGCCGAGCAGGCCGCTCCAGACGCAGCTTGCGATAAGGAAAAAAACACTCACCACGATGAGACCACTCAGCCCATAGGGGTCTGACTTAAGGCGCTGCCAGGTCTCCCGCATCATGGCCTGGCGATCCTTGGGTCGACAAGGCTGTAAAGCATGTCATTGATCATCAGCGCCACTACAAACAGTATGCCGGTTAGCCCGACCACCGCTTTCAGGATCGGCTGGTCACCGCTGGTGATCGCGTTGAAAGTGACCAGTCCGATCCCCGGAATACCGAAATAACTTTCCAGCAGCAGGCTGCCCGAGATCACCACGAACGGTATTGAAAACATGATTCTTGTCAGCACCGGTACCAGGCTGTTTTTCAAAACGTGCTTGAACAGCTGTTCAGCAGGTGAGGCGCCGTAGGCTCTCAAGGTGCGGATATGGTCACGCTCTATTTCTTCGGCCATGACCGCGCGGTAAAAACGCGTGTTGTAGCCCAGTGTCACGAGCACCAGGGCCAGCGTCGGAACAGTTACGTAATACAGGTAGGAGCCGGGGCCGTCGACCTGCCAGCCGCGCACGGGAAACAGGTTCAGACCATAGGGTGTGCAGAGCAAAATCTGCAAACCGATAATGATCACGATGAAGCTGATGCTCATGCCCACCACCGAGGCGCTCATAACCAACTTGTCCAGCCATTTGCCCCGGTACCAGGCAGCCAGCAAGCCGAGCGCCAGGCCCAGCAGGTTGCCAATAACAAATCCGGGCAGTACCAGTGCAAGCGACACGGGCAGGGTGCGCGCCAGGATGGCGGCTACGGGCTCACCATTGGAGTCCGAGAGGCCCAGGTCGAACGTCACCAGTTCCCGCAGGTAGTCACCGTAGCGAACGAGGAAAGGCCGGTCGTAACCGAGTTCATGCCGCACCTCCCTGATCTGTTCTTCGGTCGGGTTCTTGCCGAGCAGTTCGTAGGTCTTGTCAGGTCCAAAATAAACCATCAACAGGAAGCTGATAAAGGTCACGCCCAGCATCAAGGGGATGCCATAGAGTAATTTTATGCTTATAAACCGAACATTCACGGCGCGTCGTTTAAGGACTCTGCCAGGTCAACGAATCGCATGAAATAACCACCGAGGAATGATCGGTCAGGTTTCATCGCGAAGTCTTTGTTCCACATGAACAACAAGGTTCTCGAGATACCGGTGATGCTGGCGCAGTCCTCCATCAGCAGCTGATTCATTTGACGGTAAATGGCTGTGCGTTCGGGTGACTCATGCATGGCGATGCTGGCTTCATACAGGCGGTTGTATTCGGGATTGTTATAGTTGGCCGAGTTGGTGCCTGGGGATGCGTTGGGGCCATAGTACAACTGCACCAGGTTTTCGGCATCAGGGTAGTCCATCGTCCAGCTGCTGTTGATCAGGGGAACCTTGCCCGCTGAATAGGCCCGCTGGTAGTCGCCATACGTGGCGAATATTAACGGCCGGATCTTGTCGGCAGGATAACCTGCATCCGTCATGAAGTTTCGAAATTGCTCAAATGACTGGCGTTCGGTCACACCGTTGGGAAAACCGTACTCGAGTACCGGCAGCGTCTCTTCATTCCAGCCATTTTCCGCCAGCAGTTGCCTGGCGCCCTCCAGGTCACGCTGGATGTAACTGGTATCGCCGGCAGCATCGTACTCGGGTACCGCTGGAGTCAGTACGCCCGGAAATACCCTGCCAATTTTGTAAAAAAAGGTTTCATTACTTCTTGTCCAGTCAAAAGCTTTAACCATGGCGCACCGCAGTGCCTGGTTACGCCGGTCCTGACCAGGATCCGGATGGTAGCCGATACGCTCATCGGCCATGTTGAAGTTGGTATAAATAAAACCGGATTCGGATGACGCTTCAAAATGAAACCTTTCCGCCAGTTCCGGTTTCAGTTGCGGCGGTTCGCGCCGGCTCAGTATGCTGTCGAACTGGCTCACCGGAACCTTGATAAAATCAACTTCGCCTGCCGAAAACGCATTCCAGCGGGCCGCGCCCTCGTTAATGAACTCTATCTCCAGCTGGTCCAGAAACGGCGGGGATTTACCCTGTAATTTTTGCAGGCCCCAAGCTTCGTGGATCGCATGGTCAAAGCCTTCGTCAGCCAGGTCGAATGGTTCTTTCCGGTAGTGGGGGTTCCTGACCATGACAACCCGCACACTGTCACGGCTGGTCAGCATAAATGGGCCCGAGCCGACAGGGTGGCTGGCGAGCATCTGGCCATATTTTTCAACTGCTTCCCTGGGCACGATGGCCGCGAAGCCCTGCGTGAGCGTGTGGATTAGCTGTGGGAACGGCCGCGTCAGCCTGATTTGCACGGTATAGTCGTCCAGAGCTCGCAGGCCGCTGACCTCAAGGTCATAGTCGGAGCCTTCGGCTTTCCAGCGATCGAGACCCTCTATTCGTTGTTGCCACAACCATGCGCCCTGGGCCCGTGTGACAGGGTCGAAGTGCCTTTTGATGGAATAAACGAAATCGTGCGCCTTGATTTCCCGGCCCGTACCATCTTCGAACGCCGGGTCGTTGATGAAATGCACACCTTGCCTGAGGCGAATGGTCACCTCGAGGCCGTCTTCTGAAATCTCCGGCATGGCTGCCGCCAGGTTCGGCTGCAACTGGTAGGGACGGGCAAGGTACTTGTAACGGTACAGGGTGTCATAAATATTAACGACCACGAAATTGGCATAGATGGACGCCGCTTGTGCGGGGTCGAGCGAACCCGGCGCGCCATCCATCGCGTGTCTGTATATCTTTGCCGGTGACACATCGCCGGTGGCCGGAGGTTGTCCGCAGCCGCCTGCCATTAATGGTACCAACAGAATTAAGAGTATTTTTATTTTAAGCATTCTGTTCCTACGGATGCCCACTTACCTGGAGCGCATCGGTAGCAGAAGCTTATCCCAGTGCAACACTACGTGCCAATATGATATTCAGGGTAAGGGGCTTATTCGAGACAAATTGCTCTTCTTGCCTGGCAGGTCAGGGCGTGTTTCCGGCGCCAGTATCCGGTTCTTCATCGAAGTCTTCAAGATAAAGATCGTAGTCCTGCAGGGGCGGGTCACCATCATAAATCTGGTATTGGCGGTTTTGCAGCCAGACGTCACGCATCAACACGTACGGATCATAGGCCTGCTCAAGCTCGGCATCCTGGTCCAGGTAGCGTGCGCGGGTGTCAATCCCTCGCACCAGGAACAACCCCCAACGGACGTTACCTCCGATCACGCTGCCTACCGGGCTGTAATAGTTATCAACAATGCGGGCGGGGCCGTCGCGAAATGTTGATGGACCCAGGAACGGCAACATCATGTAACGGCTGTCCTCGTACCCCCACACCGCCAGCGTCTGGCCGAGGTCTTCGTTGTAATACGATATGCCCATTTTGCTGGCAACATCAATAAAGCCAAGCAGGCCAAGGGTAGAATTTAGCAGGAAACGTCCGGCGGTAGTCCCGCCTTGTTTGAGCTTGCCCTGCAGGACCTGGTTGATGAAAGTGATGGGGGCGTCCAGGTTTCGGAAAAAATTACCAACACCTGTTTGCAGGGGGTCCGGCATGATCCTGTCGTAACCGACCGCGACCGGCCGGACGACCTTGTCCATGCCCTCGTTAAATGCGTAGACCTTGCGGTTATAGCCCTCCCACGGATCGTTCTCGGGGTCCGTGTTACGGCTTTGCGTTCCGGCGCATCCGGTGAGTAACAGACCCACACAGATGACGCATATAAAGTAAAGCCTTGTTGACATGGTTGCGGGCCCTACTCGGCGATTTCCAGCTGGCCTGAACCAATTCGCTCGATCACACTGTCAATGCCACTGGCCTGGACCTCGGGCATGATCTGGTTGCGATAGGTTGTGACGTAAGAGATGCCCTCAATGATCACATCAAAAGCCTTCCAGCCGTCCGGCGTTTTGCGGAAGGCGTAGTCTACGGGCGCTTCACGGCCATCGGCTATCGTCACCCGTGTTCGCACCCGCGTGATCTTTTCGTTCAATTCACCGCGTTGCGGCAACACCCGAATGTCGACCTTACTGCTGAATTCCAGCAGACCACTGGAGTAGCGGCTGACCAGCAGGTTGCTCATGACCGTGGCGAATTCATCTACTTTTTCAGGCGCAAGACCTCTGCCGGCGCGTCCCAGTATCAGCCTTGCCGAATACTTGATATCCAGCAATGGCAGCAGTTCGTCGCGCACAAGCGCCTCAAGTTTGCCAGGCTCCGCTTTGTATTCTTCCAGGTTTTCGGAGACCTTGGCGAAAATGTGACCGGTGATGGTCTCCACCAGTGCCACCGGTTCATCCGCCTGCGTTTGGGCAAATAGCCCCTGGCTGATCAGGCATGCAAAGGCTAACAGAAGTCCCCTGAACATCATTTTTCATCCCCTTTATCACTGTTGAACAGGTATTTGCTTATCAATGTTTCAATAACCACGGCCGGTTGTGTGACGAAAATTTCATCACCATCGGTGAGGGCTTCGAGGGCGCCACCCGGATCCAGGCCGATATAGCGGTCGCCGAGGACGCCGCTGGTGAGAACAGATGCTCCCGAATCATTGGGGATATCGGCAAACCTGCTGTCAATCTGCATCTCGACGATCGCGTCAAAATCTACCGGATCAAGTTTGATGGACTCCACCAGTCCTATGGTCACGCCGCCGATCTTGACGGGTGCCCGGGTCTTGAGATCAGCAACGTTGGCAAAGCGGGCTGTAACCTTGTAGGTATCGTCCCCAATCTGCATGCCATAATCGGTCGCTTCGGTCGCAAGCCACAACAGGGCCGCGATTCCCATCAGCAGGAAAATACCTGATGACAGTTCTACTTTATAGTTTGCGCGCATATTCTTGTCCGTCTGAATATTGATGTTTCACGTGTTAACTGGCCCCGGGCTATCAAATAAGAAAAGACGTCATAATAAAATCAAAAACAAGCACCAGCACCGAACTCATGACAACCGTCCGGGTGGTAGCCGTTCCAACGCCCTCGCCGGTAGGTTTGGCGTAATAACCGAAATACACGGCGATCAGGCTGACAAGACCCCCGAAAACGAGGCTCTTCCAGACGCCGCCCAGGAAGTCTTTGCCGAAATAAATACCGGTTTGCAGTTTGCTCCAGAAAATGCCTGGATCAAGCCCCATCACACCGATCGAGAATACCACTGCTCCCAGGATCGCGAAGGCATTGAACATTGCGGTTAACAGGGGCAGCGACAACAGGCCGGCTAAAAACCGGGGCAAGGCGACGCGTTGAACCGGGTCGATAGCCATGAGTTGCATTGCGTCGATCTGGCTGGTGGCTTTCATCAAGCCGATTTCAGCCGCAACCGACGTGCCGGCCCGGCCTGCAAACAATAACGCGGTCAGAACCGGGCCCAGTTCGCGGAACAGGGACTTGCCGACCAGCAGGCTGACCTGGTCGGAAGCGCCGAATTGTTGCAGAGCATTGATCGACTGCAGGGAAAGCACCATGCCGACAAAAAAACCGCAGATCATGATGATGACCAGCGAGCGGGCGCCGATCAGGTAAGTCTGCTGCAGCGTGCTGATCAGCAATTGGCGTTCAAAGCGAATACTGCCCAGCATGCGCAGCAGGAAAAGCCCGCAATGCCCCGTTTCCGCGATGGGCGTTAACAGCTTGATTCTATTCGTCCAGTGCGGCGTCATTTTCAGGACGGCGTCCTTGCCGAAGTGTTGGACTCATCCTGGTACCTGAATGAAATGGGGCCTTCGACACGACCGTTCATAAACTGGTCGACTGCAGGATCAGTGCTTTGCATCAGGTCCCTGGGACTGCCCTCAGCAAGTAACCTGGCCGAGGCCAGGATAAATCCGTAATCCACCAGTTTTTCCATTTCCGTGACATTGTGGGTAACGATGACACTGGTAAGGCCCAGTTGGTCGTTGGTTCTTCTGATCAACTGGCTGACGGTAGACCGGGCTATTGGGTCAAGCCCCGCCATGGGTTCGTCGAAAAGCACGATTTTGGGGTTCAGAATGACAGCCCTGGCGAGTGCGACGCGCCGCGCCATGCCCCCTGACAGGCTTTGCGGCATCAACTCTTCCGTACCGAGCAAGCCGACTGAATCCAGTTTGTCCAGCACGCGCGCACTGATTTCATCATCGTCCAGGTCGGTATGTTCCCGCAGAGGTGTTGCCACGTTTTCAAACACCGTCAGGTCGGTAAACAGGGCGCCATTTTGTAGCAGAACGCCAATTTCCTTCCTGCATTCATACAGCTCGTGGCGTGACATGGCGGAAACCAGTTGGCCGTTGACACGGATGCTGCCCCTGGCGGGTAGCAATTGACCGGATATCAGTCGAAGAATGGTGGTTTTGCCTACACCACTGGGGCCCATTATGGCCACGATGCTGCCACGCCGGATATCCATGCTGACATCATCGAGTATGATTTTCTCACCTCGCTGGTAATGCACGTTACTGAGTTGAATGATCGAATCTTTCAAGCTTTCGTCCCTGTTGCCTGCCTGGGGGTGTGGAGCGGTTTGATGTACAGACCGTATATTGTGGGTTTTGTTTCAAATCTGATTGCGTTAATTGTAGTACTAATTAAGGCGTTTAGGCATTCTGGATTGCTTTTTTTAAGCCAAAAAAAACGAGGGAGACTTGCGTCTCCCTCGTCGTAGAAGTGTAGGAACTCCGCTTCTGGTGGACTGCAGATCCTCCTAGGCCTTTCCAACTTCGTCCAGTTCCGATCTGTTCTGCCCTTCGGTTTCTGGTCGCGGGCCTTCTTCCCGCCTTTCTTTATCGACGCTTTTGGCGTCTATCTCAAGGAACCGCGAATTCCTCTCGAGTCACCCTTATGGTACGACCGCTTCTTTTGGCAGAACCCGGTCCGGGTGACGCGTCCTGTACCATCTGGACGCTGTCCGTT
>JABDPJ010000056.1 GCA_013042835.1 Lysobacterales bacterium | reverse complement strand
TGGGCACCCTGTTGACCAACGGAGTGCCGCTGTTGGCCGGTTTATCCATTGCCCGCAACGTGATGACCAACAGCCTGCTTCGGCAGAGCGTGGAGGCGACTACACAGGAGGTTAAAACCGGCGGTGGCCTGGCCCACAACCTGGCGGAAACCGGTCAGTTCCCGCGACTGGCCTTGCAGATGGTCAGCGTCGGTGAGGAGACCGGCCAACTGGATGTCATGCTGCTGAAGGTAGCCGATACGTATGACAAGGAGGTGCGTTATACCATTGACCGCTTACTGGCAATATTCACACCGGTGATCACACTGGTGATGGCGGTCATGATCGGCACTATCGTAATGTCGGTACTGATGGCAATCATGGGAATCAATGAACTGGTCGGTTGAAGCAACGGTCACAGTTAACAGGTAAGACAAACCACGCCGGCCGTTGTCCAAAAACAGCCGGTTGAATATTTTAGAAACCCTGGCAGGAGACTTTGGGAATGAATTTCAGAAAACAATGCAAATTTCGTAAGGGCGGGCAGCGCGGCTTCACGTTGGTCGAGCTGTTGCTGGTGCTGGTGATACTGGCTTTGATCGCCGGCCTGGTTTTGCCGGGTATCATCGGTAAAGCCGAGAGCGCCAAGGCCAAAGCAGCGGCGTCACAAATCATCCGAATCTCGATGTCGGTTGAGAGTTTCTACCTTGATACCGGCAATCCGCCGTCTTCACTGGAGGAGTTGGTCAACGAACCGTCGGGTGTTAACGGGTGGAACGGTCCGTATATCAAGAATTCACTGCTGACCGACCCCTGGGGTCAGCCCTACAAGTATACAGTGCCGGGTGAGCACGGTGATTTTGATATCGTGTCCTACGGAGCCGACCGTCAACAGGGCGGTGAAAAAAACAATGCCGACATCAACAGTTGGGATTAAGGGCATTGCCGAATTACAAAGGATCAGTGAGAGAATTGCTTGAAACCTGATCATCGACTATCGCATGGCCGGAGCCGGGGGTTTACCCTCGTGGAACTCATGGTCGTGATGGTTATCATTGCCCTGGTCATGGGCCTGGTGGCGACCTCGATGTCGCGCAGCGTTTCCAGCGCTGAGGCGCGGGCTGCGTCGCGAAAACTGGTGGCTTCGATTCGCTATACCAGGGCCCGCGCAATCATCGACAAGCAGGAGCAGGTATTTCAGGTCAACACCGAGAACCGCAGTTACCAGGCGCCCGGCCGCGAGGAAATCACCTTGCCCGAAGGCGTGGATGTGACGATTACCACGGCGCGCTCGGAAGTGACCTCTGAAGCCGTCTCTGGCATACGGTTCTTTCCGGACGGTGGTTCAACAGGCGGCCACATAGAATTGACGGTCAACGACCGCGAATACCGTGTGAATGTCGCCTGGTTGACCGGTGAAACCAGGCTTGAGAGAACAGAAGGATGAAGCGGCTAAAAGTCTTACAGTCGGGGGGTGCCCGCCAATCATCGCAGGGTTTCACGTTGCTGGAGGTCATGCTCGCCTTCGTGATATTCGCCTTGAGCTTTGCCACCGTCCTCGAAATTGTCGCCGGCTCAATGCGCAGCGTCAGGCGTGCCAGCGACGATACCGAAGTGGCCTTGTTCGTCCAGTCGATCGTCGACCTGGTGGGCAACGAAATTCCCATTGAAGAGGGTCAATACGGCGGTACAGGTATGGACCGTTACGAGTGGCAACTGGAACTTACCCTTTACGCAGCAAGCGACGACGATGTGAGTGAAGCGGCGGTCAACACCGTGGAACTGGCCGAGTTGTCGGGTATCGAGTTGTACCGTGTCGACCTGTACATTGATTGGAAAAGCGGTAACAGGCAACGTGATATGCATTTCAGCACCATCCGCAGCGTCCTGGCGAACCGTTGATGAATAAGCTGTCTGACAGGTATCCGGTACGCAGGGAATCAGGTTTTACGCTGGTCGAGTTGCTGCTGGCCATCACCCTCATGAGTATTTTGCTGGGGTTGACCTACAGCGGACTGCGAGCCGCCACCCGGTCTTCAGAACAGGGTGAAAAACTGCTGGCGGCCGGCGGCGAGTTACGGGCTTCCCACCAGTTCATCCGGCGGCAGCTCAACCAGATGCTGCCGCTACCATTTGCCATGACCGACGATGCCGAAGAGCTGCGCGTCGTGTTTGAGGGTGATGCGCGGCACATCAAGTATGTCGCTCCCATGCCCGGATACCTGGGCACCGGCGGACCCCAGGTGCAGCTTGTGGAAATTGTCAACGGCGACAATGGCGAATCAATTGTGCAGTTCAGTCACGCATTGCTGCAGGGATTCGAGGAGGAGTTTTTATATGATCGCGAGCCGGTGATCCTGCTCGAAAGGGTGGATTCGGCCGGATTCGAATTTCTGGGTAAAGACGAAGAGGGGGAATTGACCGGCTGGACAACGAGTTGGGACCAGCCGGATGTATTGCCCGTCGCGGTGCGCCTCGACCTGGCCTTCCAGGAGGATTTGAATATGCGCTGGCCGGACCTGGCAGCCGGGGTCCGCATTGACGCCCAGGCAATCCAGGGAGTGCTGGGAAGAGCCGGAGGCAGAAACTACGAACAGAGCATTAAGGACCTGATCAAGGGCAAGCGCGAGGGGGATCAATGAGCGGGGTCAAGGGTATCAGTTCGCAACGTGGCATAGCCCTGGTGCTGGTATTGTGGGTGCTGTTGTTGCTGACGATCATTACCGGCTCTTTCGCCCTGATGGCCAGAATGGACAGGCTGGAAGCCAATGCGCTGCTATCCGGCACGCAGGCGCGCTTGAGTGCCGAGGCAGCCATTAATCTCGCAGTCCTGGCCCTGCGGGACCCCGATGACCTGACCCGCATGCGGGCGGACGGACGGGTGTATCAACAGGAGCTCGATGGTGTCCTGGTTGAGGTCAGCGCGATAGATGAACGCGGCAAGCTGGATATCAACGCCACCGAGGAGCTCACCCTGGCAACCCTGTTTACCGGTCACGGTCTGGAGCTCGAAGACGCCGAGATGCTGGCCGCCGCCATACTCGATTGGCGTGACGAGGATGAGTTGGAGCGCGTCAACGGGGCGGAACTGGACGCCTATATTGCCGCAGGCCTGGAGGTCGGTCCCGCCAACAGGCCGTTCATGATGACCGAGGAATTGTTGCAGGTTATCGGTATGCCATTCGAGTTATACCGGCAACTGGAGCCGGGTATCACTGTGTTTTCACGCGTGGGTGAGCCCAACCCGGCTTTCGCACCGGTGGAGGCGCTCATGGCGTTGCCGGATATCACCCATGAAGAGGCAATGAACTTTGTCGATGAAAGAAACTCTCAGGAACCCGGGGACTCGCTGGGTACGGAATTGCCAAATGGTGTCGTGGTTATGGAACAAGGCAGGGGGGTCACGTATAGTATTCAGGCCAGGGCCACGATGCCCAATGGCGTTTGGGAACAGTTGCAAGCCACAATCCGGCTTGGGGGAACTGCCAGCGGCAGTCCATACCGGGTATTGCGTTGGCGCGAAGGATTTCAGTACTAGGACCTTTTGACACCGATGGCTATCGCACTAAATAACAAGATCCAGAATCTCCGCTTCCGATTTGTGAACAGCCCGGCCGGGCATTTTTTCAAATGGTGGATCGATGAGTTGCGTGAAGCGATGCCGGCGAGATGGCGGGCACAGCTGCAATATGCGCGGCGCAAATTACTGATGCAGGTGGACCACGGTGAGGTCGCACTGAGCATTGGTGACGCCAACACGGTGCAGTCACTGGATACATTCTCCACTGATGCCGGCGCACGATTACAGCAGCATCGTGTCCGGGATTTGTTACAGCAGCATGAGCTTACCGAGGTTAATCGTGATTTGTTGCTTGACGAGGATGTCGTGCTGCACACCAAGGTGACAATGCCGTTGGCTGCTGAAGCCAACCTCAGGCAGGCGCTGGCCTATGAAATGGACCGGCATACGCCTTTCAAGGCCGAGGAGGTCTTCTATAACTGGTTTAACCTGAGCCGCGATCGCGAGGCCGGACAGCTTCACTTTGAGCTGTACGTTACTCCGCGCGAACCGGTGGAGGCCAAGGTGGAATTACTAAAGCGCGTGGGATTGGCGCCCACCGGTGTGGATGTGGCAATAGGCAACGACACGCTGGGCATCAACCTGCTGCCCGATGAAAAGCGACACCGCATCGTCCACCAGCAGGTACGTGTGAACCTGGTCATCGGTGCCGCAACGCTTTTCCTGCTGATTTTCGTCATGGCGCAATCATTGTGGTTGCGCGAGCACCAACTCGAAGCAGTCAACGAGGCGATCGACGATGTCCGTGCCGAGGCGCTGGTCGTTCAACAGATTCGTAAACAGATCGATGATGCCGGGGAAGCGGCAGGTTTTTTGCAAAATCGAAAGATTGAAAATGGATTCAAGCTCGAGGCGCTGGCCGAATTGACCCGTATACTGCCGCTGGATACCTATCTTGACCGTTTATCCCTGCACGCCGAAAACGTCCAGATGCAGGGCAAGTCGGAAAACGCCCAGGCCCTGATCGAGTTGATCAATGATTCGCCCTACTTCGAAAACGCCTCGTTTCGCGGTCCGACCCGGCTTGATAACCGCAGTGGCAAGGAAATTTTTGATTTGAGTGCAAATCGCGCTCTGCAGCTTGCAGCTAACGCAAGCCAGGAAGCTGAGTGATGCAAGTCATACCCGACCAGCGTAATTCGAAAACAACCGCACTATTGCTGTTGGCGATTGCCGTGATACTCGTTTACCTGCTGTTATTCCACTGGTTTGTGCTGCGCCACCGGGAGTATGCAGGGGAAATCAGTGATTTGCGTGCGCAGTTGAATCGCTTTCAAACCGTCGCCGCGCAACGTGAGACATTGCAGGCCAGCTTGAGCAAAATGCGCAACTCGCAGGAAGATTCCGCCCTGTTTCTCGAGTACCCTTCTTTTGATGAGGCTGCCGCCGCCATGTCTGGTGACATTGGTGACCTGGTGCGCACGCAGGCTGATGATTCCTGCCAGATTGTCAGCCGGCAACCGGTACGGCCCCGGGTGCAGGAGCGCTTTCAAAAGGTGACGGTCAACGTGCGTATGCGCTGTGATGCGGAAGATTTTCTGGAGATTTTATATGGTATGGAAACAGGTATGCCCTTGATGCTGGTGGATGATTTGAACGTTATCCGGCCCAGGACCCGGCGCAGCAGGCGGGGGCAACCAGCCCAGGCCCAGGGTGCGCTGGATATTCGTTTTAATGTGTCCGGGTATCTGAAATGAAATGGTTGGAGGGAAATCCACTTGGCATGGCCCTGGTGGCAGCCAGCGGCCTGTTCATTCTGCTGGCTCTGGTGATGGCTGTCGTCTGGACATTGCCGGTTTCCGGAGAAATCGTTGCAACGGATACGGACAAGGCAGCCGGCACTGATACCGTTTTGGCGGCTAATGAAATCGGTAGTTTGAATGAGTACCGGGTTATTAATGAGAAACCTGTTTTCAATGAATCCCGTCAACCGGTGATCGTCGATGAAGATGACGAGTCACTGGAAGACGACGGCATTATTGAAGTCAAGGACGCGCCTGATGTCAGGTTGACCGGTGTCATTATCACACCGGGTATGAGAATTGCCTCGCTGACACCCGCTGATGGCAACCTGGAAAGCATCAGGGCCCACGAAGGCGAGTCATTGACCGGTGAGTTTGTCGGCTGGCAAGTGAGCGCAGTCAATGCCCGGACGGTGATTCTCGAATCGCGTGATGGTCAATCGCTGGAATTGGATTTACAGGTTCACGATGCAACCATCAAGCAACCGCCGGCGCCGGCCGTGCCGGTCAAGACCGCTGCGGAGCAAAACTCCCGGCCGTCACAGGTGGCGGCAGAGGACGATGAACCGCTGAGCCGGGCTGAGCAGATTCGCCAGCGGATTGCCGAGAGGCGCGAAGAACTGCGTCTTGAGCAGGAAGGTATGAACGCACAAAACACTAGCCAGGCCGATGGAGCCAACCAGGCTTCCAGGCCATCGAACTACCAGAGCGCAATTCGCGCGCTAATGAAAAACAAAAGCAAGGATCAAGGCAGTAATGACAAAGAAGATGGATAGAGCACAAAAAGCCGGGAGTGCTGTCGAATGAAATCATTAATACATGCCTCAGCCATATTGCTGTTGGTCAGCAGTTGCGCCACGGGACCTAATGTCCGCGAAGAGCCTCATCAGCGGTTGCAGAAAGCCGCAACAGAAGACAAGGCTGAACAGGTTTACGCAACACCGGCCAACCCGACAGAAGCCGGCGGCGTTGAAGATGTGGAGCTGAGAGAGGGTGCTGGCAGTTTCATTAACGAGGAGGCGGCAAGGCGCAAGTTCAGTGCGGTCTCGGAAGATGGTGAAATCGTCCTGAATTTCGAAGGTGAATCACTGCAGTCAGTTATCCACACAATTCTCGGTGAAGTTCTGCAGGAAACGTTTGTTATCGGCCCCGGTGTCAGCGGACAAGTTACCTTTTCCACCTCGAAGCCCGTCTCACGTGACCAGTTGATGCCCATACTCGAGTTGTTGTTGCGCTGGAACGGTGCGGCAATGGTGTTCACGGAAGGCCGTTATCACATCCTGCCGGTGGCGGATGCGGTGCGTGGCACCCTGGTGCCGGTGCTCAGCGATAAAGCGCTGGCCATGGGCTACGAGGTGCGGGTCGTGCCCCTGGAGTTTATCGGCGCCCTTGAAATGGCCAAGATTCTCGAACCTTACGTCCGCGAAGGCGCCATGGTCCGGGTTGACCCCCTCAGAAGCATGATATTCCTGGCTGGAACCCAGGAGGAGTTGCGTAACTACCAGCAGACCGTGGATATCTTTGATGTTGACTGGCTGGCG
Source organism: Lysobacterales bacterium (assembly GCA_013042835.1). GTDB lineage: Bacteria > Pseudomonadota > Gammaproteobacteria > Xanthomonadales > SZUA-36 > SZUA-36. The sequence goes on along the minus strand of JABDPJ010000056.1, from coordinate 14,551 downwards.
GGTATGTCGGTCGGGATTTATCCCCTTGAGACGGTTGACGTGGAATCCATCACCACCGAGTTGACCAGCATTTTCGGCATGGAGGCAGAATCGCCCCTGGCGGGGATGTTCCGGTTTGTGCCCCTCGAAAGGCTGGCCTCGGTCATGGTGATCACCCCCCAGGAGGCGTACCTCGAAAAAGCCCGTCAATGGATTGAAACACTCGATCGCGGCGCTGCCGGCTCAGGCGTGCAGTTGTATGTTTACCGGGTCAAGAACCTCGAAGCCCAGGTTTTGGCGGATTACCTGTCACAGCTATTTGGCGGACAGACATCCGGTACTGCCAGGCAGAATACCAGCCGCGGCACCCTGGCGCCCGGTTTGCAGGAAGCCCAGAGCAGCTCTATCAGTGATTTCAATTCGAATCGCCAGTCTGCCAATGAGCGCGGAATTCAGAGTAGCCGTAGCTCCGGCAGCGTGGTTTCAACAGAGGACGGCGATATTCGCATCACCTCCGTTCTCGAGACCAACTCGCTGTTGATCCAGGCCACGCAGGCGCAGTACTCATCCATCCAGGCAGCCATCGAGCGTATCGACCAGGAGCCCTTGCAGGTGCTGATCGAGTCACAGATCCTGGATGTGGAATTGACCGAAGACCTGCAGTTTGGCGTCAACTGGTACCTGACGAACAACCCCAACGCTTCCCTGCCTGAAGGCGAAGGTTCATTTGCCGACGGCTTCGATAACCTGACCTTTGGCGGCAGTACCAATTTCTTCGCCAGTATCGTCGGGCCGGTCGGAGACGCATTCATGCAGGCCACTATCTCTGCATTGGACAGTGTCACGGATGTACGTTCATTGGGTGCACCCTCGCTGCTGGTTCGCAACAACGCAACTGCAACTATCACTGTCGGCACGCAGGTGCCGGTGCAGTCGTCCAGTATCTCTACAGGAAATTCAAACGTGGTCAGCAGCGCACAATATGTATCAACCGGTGTGACACTGACCGTAACACCGAGGATCAACCCTGGCGGACTGGTATACATGGATGTCACCCAGGAGGTCAGCCGTCCCGGTGCGCGCGATCCTGACATTTCAGCGAGTGGTAACCCACCGATCAATAACAAGTCGGTCACCAGCCAGGTAGCGGTGCAGTCGGGCCAGACTATATTCCTTGGCGGACTGATTTCCGAGCAATCGAGCAAGACGCGCAGTGGCGTACCTTACCTGAACCGCATCCCGGGCATTGGTCGGTTATTTGGCAGCACAATTGATACGACAAACCGCAGTGAAACCATCGTGATGATCACCCCGACCGTGATCGAAAATACATCCGATTTGAAGGCGGTCAGTGATGACATCCGTATTGAGTTTCGCAGAGTACCCCCGATAAGTCATGCAACATTACAGGGTGAGGACTAGCTGAAAATGAAATATTTTTCCATGACAAAGTGCTTGAATGTCGGGGCCGTGCTCTGTGCCGCAATATTCCTGTCAGCTTGTGCAGCGCCTGTGAGTAAGGATAGCCAGGTGGAGCAACGTGTCAACGAGCGCTGGGAAAAGTTGCTTAGCGGTGACCTGGCGGGTGCGTATGAATACCTCTCACCCGGCTACCGGTCGAGTGTTTCCTCATTGCAGTATCAGCGGTCTATCCTCCTGAAGCAGATCAAGTGGACCAGTGCAAAATATGTTGAGCGCAACTGCGAAGACGTTAATTGCACGGCCACGGTAGAAGTGGGATTTACTATCTATGGCGGCGTTCCTGGTATAAAATCATTCAGCAGCACGCGGCCTGTCGAAGAAACGTGGCTGCTGGTGGATGGCATCTGGTATTTTGTGCCCAAACAATGATACCTGGTGATTGAACTATTGGTATTTAATTTATTGCCTTGATGCCTGATATATCGTAAGATTGCCGTGCAATTTTGCGTAAACTGTGTGTTTTAGCCACCGGTTTGGCGGCTACGCACATGCTATTAACATGAAAATATAAGCCCTGTGTACACAATAGGAGTGTTGTAATGAACAGAAAGAATCTAACCGCAGCAGTACTTGCAGGACTGGCGGGAGCCGCCGGAATTGTAGGTTCGGCTCAAGCAGTCAACATTAACCCGGACGGCCTTGGCCAGGTCCTGGTTTACCCGTATTACACCACCAATGGTGGTAACTTTACCCTTCTGTCAGTGGTTAACACCTCTGAAGATGCGAAAGCCGTCAAGGTCCGCTTCATGGAAGGCGAGAACACCCGCGAGGTGCTCGACTTTAACCTGTACATGTCAATGTTTGACGTATGGACAGCAGCAATTTACGACGACAACGGTACCCCGACCCTGGAAACCCAGGATACGTCTTGCACCGTTCCTTACCTCTACATGATGGGTCCGCAGGAATTCCTGCCTTTCGCCCTGACTGACGGCGGTTCAACTGATATCGCCCGTGCCACTGAAGGTCACTTTGAAATGATCGAAATGGGTACGCTGGTAGATACGCAGGAAGGTTCAGCGACTGCGGCCACGCACGTCATGGGTGAGCCCGCTGACTGTGCCCAGCTGGTTGCAGCATGGACAGATCCTGATGATACCGTAGCAGGTGACGAAGGTTACTGGCTGCAAAATCCGTTCACCGACATGGAAGCGCCTTCAGGCGGTCTGTTCGGTGGCGCCGCCATCGTCAACGTTGACAACGCAACCATGGTTAGCTACGACGCTACGGCCATCAATGGTTTCGCTACTGATGTATTTGCAAGCGACATTCTCCACCAGGAGCCAGGCAGCGTCCTGCCTAGCCTGAACAGTGGTGATGTTTACACCGGTACTGTCTTCCTGGACAACGGTGCTACGCAGCCTTCACCGGCCTTTACTCGTGGTGTTGACGCGGTTTCTTATGTCTTCATGCATGATCAGATCATGAATGAATACACCACCGAAGTAGGCACCATGGGTGCTACCGAGTGGGTAGTCACATTCCCGACCAAACATTTCTATGTATACGATGCCAGCAACGGCGGCCTGTCGCCACTTGCTCCGTTTACATCTGAGTGGGACGCGGAAGCTGATGCTCCGGAAGCTTGTGAAGTTGTACTTCTCGACACCATCTGGGATCGTGAAGAGCAGACATTTACTGATCCGATCGTAACAGGTGAGCCTGTGCCGCCAATCGTTTCTCCGGCACCTCCCGGCGTGATCATCGATCCTGATCCGATCATTCCGTTTGAACTGTGCTTCGAAACCAGCGTAATTGCGTTTGGTGACGGCACTTCAACGATTCTTGGATCAAGCAACGTTCACACCATCGACAACACCGAGCTGGGTTTCGAGTCCGGTTGGGCACGTCTGGAACTGGATGACTATCCGCATGACGCCAATGAGAATGGCCAGATCGATCCCGATGAAGAAGATCTGAGCCGTTATGACCTCGGTGGCCTGAATGGTCTGCCGGTCACCGGTTTTGCCGTATCAACCTTCCAGAACGGTTTCCTGGGTGCAGGCGGTAATACCATTGGTAACTACGGTGGTATCTACAAGCATAAAGCAACCCGTAAACTGGGTAGTGATCAGCCACCTGTAGAGCCTCCAGTAGAGCCTTAAGCAGGTAATTGCTACAAAGCGTGACGAGGGGGCCGTTAAGCGGCCCCCTTCTATGTCCGGCGTTTACATTTATTAATTGTTTGTTAATTTTGACAGTATGAAGAGCTGCACTAAATAAAATAGAATATAACAGTGCGCATTTTGGGCGGATTCAGTGAGAGGAATTATGATTAAATTAAAAGGACTTATAGCGTTCTGTTTGCTGGTCTTATTTAGCAGTACGGCCGGTGCGGATGTCATCATTGACAACCAATCCATCCCAAGTGCGGAAATCGATGCCATCAGCATCAGCCCGACGACGGGAAATATCTTTGTTACGACCTTTGACGGCTACACAGTTACTCCGGTTGTAGTGGGTAACGGCGTCTCCATCAGCAGCTTCACTGTTTCACAGGGATCCGTTGTTGCGGGCGGTAGTGTTACGCTCAGTTGGAGCACTGCAAATGCTATCTCATGCGCTGCAACCGGCGGCATCGACGGTTGGGATGGTTCTACCGTCACGATTCCAACCGGAACCAGATCCGTCAATGCGGCAACCGAGGGTGTATATACATTTGTCCTGACCTGCAATGGCAGCGAAATAGGAGACACGGTTACCAGCCAGGTCGTCCTGACTGTGACCCAGCCAGGCGGGGTTGCCATTACGAGCTTCGCAGCATCACCTGCTACCATATTCGAGGGTGATAGCACATTGTTGAGTTGGAACACCGAAAACGCCGTTTCCTGTACACCATCTGGTGGTGCCGGCGGCTGGAGTGTATTGAGCATCGGCTTGCCAACTGCAACTACCACGATAACGATCAGCACCGCTGATACTTACACTTTTACGCTGACCTGCCAGGATTCATCAGGCGGCCAGGCTGTTGCAACCACATCGGTGGTTGTGGATGTTGAGCCGGATGCCTGTCCGACACCACCCCTGTCAGGAACCACAACTACGTGGGCATCTTTCTGGCTGCAGCAATTCCCGGATCCACGTTACGATAATCGTTATGCCACGATCAACAGGACCGGTTACCTGGCAATTGAATTCAACACCGGTAGCGTGGTCGCCAACGGCAAGTTATTCACCGTTGAGACAACCGTAACTGATGGTGTCCGTCTGGGTGCAATCAGCGAATGTCCGGGTGACTTCGATGTTGCACCTGAATGTGATTACGTTTGGGGTATCGGCGGTGGACTGCCCTGGGCGACCGATGGATACGTTGGCGCCTGTCAATTGCAGCCCAACACGACTTACTATTTCAATGTGACCTATACTGATGGCGTGAGTGGTGCGACCACGAGCTGTAGCTCATCCCCATGTATTACAACGATTCAGCACGTTAGAAGATAGACTATCAGTCGATAAGTCAGGATCGGGCATCTTAGCGGATGCCCGATTTTTTTTATCCGTTTAAATCTGCCAATTACTTTGGAGCCTGAAATGAAGTTGTTCTTGAATATATTGTTGTTCGGCAGCCTGTCGCTGAGCGCGTTCAGCGTTTACGCAGAAGAGGCCCTTGATGAAAAAGAAATTCTGGCTCAACGCGGCAACGGTACCGTCACGCAAAAAGCTTTTACTGCCAGGGCGGACAGAATACCCGCTGATATACGGTTTTCAACCTTGCGCAATGGCAATCGCCTGCGCGATCTGATCAATAATATGCTGCTGCGAGCGCAAATGGCTGCCGATGCCAAGGCGGCTGGTTTTGACAAGGAGCCCATCGTTGTTGATCGGATGCAACTTGCCGCAGACCAGGAATTGGCGGACGCGTGGTTGCAACACTATGTTGCGAGCCAGCCTGAGGCAGATTATGAGCAACTCGCACGCGAGACGTTTGAGTTGCAAAAGGAAAGCATGCTTTCTTCACCAAAAATTGATGTCAGCCATATTTTGATTTCAACAAGCGAGCGCTCCGACGAGGATGCACTCCTGCTGGCGGATTCCGTGCATCAGCGGATTATGGAGAACCCGGCTTCATTTGATGAGCTTGCCATTGAATATTCTGAAGACCCCAGTGTTTCATCCAACAAAGGCAGCTTCACCAAGGTCAGCAAGGGCGATATGGTAAAACGATTTGAAGACGCGGCATTTGCATTGCAAGTGGGTGACATCTCGGCACCGGTCAAGACAGAATATGGCTATCATATTATTCGGCTGGACGGGTACTACGAGCCTGAAATGATGACGTTTGAAGAGGTCAAAGCTCAATTGATTAAAAGTGAGCGTGATAAGCACCGCGATCGTATCAAACGTGATTACATGGAAAGCCTGACGTCACTCGATGTTGAAATGACCGAAGCGCAGTTGACGGAAATGGTAAGGCGCCAGTTCGGTGAAGAATATATAAGAACTGAGGCCGGGGAAGAAGATTCAGAGTAATATACCTACCCTGTTGAAGCGGCCGCGCCGAAATGACATTGGGAAATCAAAAAAAGATTGAGCGGGTATTTTTCCAGAATCTGGTTATTCGTCAGATTCGGCAGGATTATCTTGAGAACTTAACCGGCTTCGCCTGGTTGATCCTCCAGCCGTTAATATTTCTTGCAGTCTATGCCTTTGTATTTTCCACGATCTTCAAGGCGCGAATGCCGCAAGACGTCGACATCGGTTTTGTTCCGTACCTGGCGATCGCTTTCTGGCCGTGGACCGCTTTTTCTGAAGCGGTTCTGCGGGCCAGTAATTCAATCACGTCCAGTGGCTCCCTGATTGGCAAAATTGCTTTTGCAGCCGAGCAGATTCCGCTCGCAACGGTCACCGCTACTTTCATCATGCATATGATCGGCTATCTCACCGTGCTGATCGTGCTGCAACTGATGGGCACCAGTATTCACTGGTTTCACCTGTCCCTGGTTGTTCCGCTGATGTTGTTGATGTGGCTCTTTGCCTGTGGAATTGCCCTTTTCACCAGCGCCACGCAAGTATTTGTGCGTGACCTGGCGCAGATTATGCCACCTCTCATGACTCTCTGGTTTTTTACGACACCGATTCTGTACGCGGCATCCTACCTGCCTGAATCAGTCCAGGCGATTGCCCGCTGGAACCCGATGGCATGGTTTATTGCCAGGTTACGGGAGTTGTTGTTGTTCGGTGAAATCAATTTCGGCGGCATCGCGCTGGCGATGGCCCTGATCATCGTGGTGTTCGCGTGGTTATCGCTGCGCTTTTTCCGGCGTTTCTCCGGCCATTTCGAGGATTTCCTCTGATGGATTCACTGGTCAGAATGGAAGGTGTATCGAAGATTTATCCGCGGGTGCACAAGCCCCGGGAGCGCTTGCAGGCATTTGGATCCCTGTTGCTTGGGCGCAAACCGGCACACGGGGCGAAGGTACTCAGTGATATACATCTCGATGTTGTGCGCGGCCAGTCGCTGGGCATTATCGGTGAGAACGGGGCGGGTAAATCCACCTTGCTCAAGGTCTTGACCGGGGTTATCCAACCTACCCATGGCCGGGTTATGGTGCATGCGAATATCGCCGCGATGCTGGAACTTGGCGCCGGTTTTCAACCCGACTTCAGCGGTATGGAAAACGTCCGCATGAAGGCGTCACTGATGGGTTTGAGCAATAAGGAGCTGGATGCCCGCCTTGATGAAATACTCGACTTTGCCGATATCGGTGAATATATCCATGAACCCGTCAAACACTATTCATCCGGTATGGTGGTCAGGTTGGGATTCGCCGTGATTACGGCCTGCCGGCCAGACCTTCTGATTACCGACGAGGTGCTTGCGGTCGGTGACGAGTCTTTTCAGAAAAAGTGCATACGCTGGATAGAGCAGTTTCTCAAGAACGGCGGCACATTGCTGCTTGTCTCGCACAGCATGTATGTCGTGCAGAAACTCTGCCAGAAAGCGCTGTGGATACACGATGGCAAGGTTGCAGAGTTCGGGGATGTATTTCCTGTCACGCAGGCTTACCTGGCCTGGCATGAAAAGCGCCAGGCCAAGGAGAAAGAACAACGCGTCCGGGCGACGGGCGAAGGCTCTTATTATCGAATTGAGCAATTCCAATTGCTGGAGCAGCAGGGTGATGAAACCCCAAGCTTTGCAATGGGGGACTCGCTGGATATTGAATTGCAGATATATTCACCGGATGACCGTCCTCCGGTGGGTGTGGTTGGCATTGTCAGGGCGGATGGGACGCCGGTGTATGGGGTCGTGTCCGACAATGAAAACATCCAGCCAGTGAAACTGGCCGACAACCAGTACCGTTTCCGCCTGCGGTTCACTGATATCAGGTTGTTGCCGGGAAGTTATAACCTGAGCGGGCATTCGATGGACCCGGAAGGCGTGCGCGTTTTCGACATGCAGCAAATTGCGTTCACAATCACCGGCAGTACCCAGGAAGTTGGTTTTATCAAGCTTCCCCACCAGTGGCTGGATTGACCGGCATGGCGCTGCCGTTGATCGTCATTCCTGTTTTCAACGCGTACCGGCATCTTAAAGCCTGTCTTGAGTCAATTGCGAAAACCGTACCTCGAAGTGCCGAGGTGTTGTTGATAGACGACGCTTCGACTGATGAAAGAATTCAACCGTTGCTGCGCTGCTGGGTGAATGAAGCAAGCGCGCAGCGCCGCGTATTGTTGCATGAGAAGAACAGGGGGTTTGTAGCGACGGCCAACCATGGAATGCGATTGGCCGACCGCGACGTGGTGCTGCTCAATTCAGATACCGAGGTGGGAAAAGGCTGGTTGCAGCAGCTGGCGGACTGCCTGGCGTCGGACCGTTCAATTGCTACGGCGACGCCCTGGTCAAACAACGGGGAAATCGTGTCCGTTCCGGCTTTTTGCGCGCCCAACCCGGTACCGGATGATCTGCACGCCGTTGCCGAAGTGATAGCCTCCTGCGGTCAGCCTGTCTACCCCGACATTCCAACGGCGGTCGGTTTTTGCATGGCTGTCTCACGGGAAGCCATCAAGCACATCGGCCTCTTCGATGAGGACGCATTTGGCCTTGGATACGGTGAAGAAAATGATTTTTGCCAACGGGCAGAGCAAGCCGGATTTCGTAACGTCGTCTGCGATAACGCGTACGTGGCGCATCATGGCGGGGCGTCTTTCGGACCATTGGGCCTTGAACCTGACGCGAACAGCATGCAGCGACTGCTGGCCAAACACCCGGATTACATGGATAAGGTCAGCAAATTCATACAATCGGACCCATTGGCAGGCCGCAGAGAGGAAATTATCGCCTGTCTGGAACGCGCCGGCATTGGAATGCGGTAAAATCAGCGTGTTTTCGCAATAGGCCAGCAATTTGTCAGATTCACTTGAGTTCACCGGCGAAAGGTTCACACCCGAATGTGAGCGTGAGATCTGGTACGAACACTACCACCGTTATGCGCTTGCCGCCCACTGGTGTGCGGGGCAGCGTACGCTGGATGCGGCTTGTGGTGAAGGCTACGGTTCAGCCCTGCTTTCGCACTCAGCCGCTTCGGTCGAAGGCGTGGATGTATCGGAACAGGCCATCGCACATGCCCGACAACGATACGGACAATTGCAGGGCGTGGGTTTTCACCAGGCCGACTGCGTATCATTGCCCTTCGACGACGATGAATTTGATCGCGTGGTGTCATTCGAGACACTGGAACACCTGGTTGAGCATGACCGCCTGATGGCCGAGTTCAGGCGGGTGCTCAAGCCGGACGGGTATTTGATCCTTTCCTCGCCGGACAAGGCGGTCTATTCCGACGAACAAAACAATGAAAACGAATATCACCTGAAAGAACTTTACCGTGATGAACTCGAAGCCCTGATCGGGCGGTATTTTCCGGCCAGCCGTTTGCTGGGTCAGAAATTGATGTTTCACTCAGCCATATGGTTTATGGATAGCGTCAAACAGGTCTCGCTGGATCAGTTTTCGTCAGACGGGGTGGTGTCTCCGGGGACTATTACCCAGGCGCCGGTGTACTTTATTGCACTATGTGCCGCCGACCAGGACAGTTTACCGGCGGTTGATGACCACTTGTGGCTCTTCGATGACCAGCAGGAATCCGTATATCAGCACTACCACAGTGAGATCAGGCGCCACATCGCAGCCGGTGGCATCATCGCCCGGCTCGAGGCGGAGATTGAGACACTGAAGAATCAATCCACCCCGGCAGTTGCTTCCCGCAAACCCTGGTGGCGCCGGATTTTGGGTAAATCCTGAAGCGGCGATGGATATTTCGACCATCATCGTGAACTACAACGCTGGTGAGACCCTGCAGCAGTGTGTCAAGGCGCTGCTCAAGAGCAGGGAGCCGACAACGATTACCGTGGTGGATAATGCCTCCAGTGACGGCAGCGCAGTCAGCCTGCAGAGTTTTTACGGCAATCATCCAAACGTGGAGTTCCTGTTCAATTCATCCAACCTCGGTTTCGCCCCGGCCGTTAACGCGGTGGCGCGCGAGGCGAACACCGATTGGATACTGATTCTCAACCCGGACTGTATCCTTGGTCGCGATGCACTGTCCCGATTGAAAGCGGCGCTGGAAAACGATGACCGCGCCGGTCTCGCCGGTGCGGCCGTCAATGATGAATACGGCCAGCTTCAGCGCGCCACGGTGCGGCGTTTTCCGGACCCGTGGAGATCGCTGATGACCGCCAGCGGTCTTTGGCGGCTGGGCAGGTGGGTTCCCGCGTTTCACGGGGTTGAAATCCAGCCAGCTGAAAACCTTGAAGATACGCAAATCTGCGATGCTGTCAGCGGCGCCTGCATGCTTCTCAGGCGCAGTGCGCTCGAAGAGGTGGGCTACCTCGATGAAGCATACGCAATGCATTGTGAAGACCTCGACCTGATGTATCGCCTCAAGCAAAAAGGCTGGCACTGCCTGTATGTTCCCACGGCCGAGTGTGTTCATATGCAGGGTTTATCCAGTCGCAGCCGCCCCACCTGGGTACATTTTCAGAAACACCGCGGTATGGCCCGTTTCTTCAGGAAATTCCAGGCGGAAACAAAACCGTTCCCCGTTCGTTGGCTGGTTTATGCCGGTATTTGGCTCAGGTTCATGATTCTATGGCCACAGACACTGATCAAACGATAGCCGCACCGAGGGTTTTACTGACCGGTGCGAGCAGCCAGATAGGTGTATTCGCCATTCCGCGTTTAGTCGAGGCCGGATTTCATGTACTTGCGATCAGCCGCAGCGGCAAACCGGCGTCTTTTCCCGACTTCGGGCCGGTCGACTGGCTGACCGAGCGGGAAGCGGTGCAGGCCTCGATCAGCTACCAGTACCTGCTGTCCGCCGGACCGATGCAGGTCGCACGGAGGTATCTTGCCGGTAACGGCCAGCTGGATGCTGCCGTGGTTTTCAGTAGCAGCAGTGTCGAGAGCAAGCAAGACTCCGCTAACCCGGAGGAGAGAGAGCAAATTCAGGGCATGCTGGCGCTCGAGTCGGAACTCATGCAGTCGGCGCGGAGCAGGGGGGTCAGGCTGGTTATTCTCAGGCCCACCCTGATTTATGGCTGCGGACTCGATACCAACATCAGCCGCCTGGCAGGCTCGTTGCGGCGTTTCGGATTTATTCCCATCAATACCAATGCAAGTGGATTGCGGCAACCGGTACATGCGGACGACCTGGCTGCAGTTGCCATTAAGGCGATGCTGTCTGAAACCCAGCTACCGCCGGTCTTGCCGTTGGCCGGTGGTGAAACATTGAGTTATGCTGAGATGGCGGCAAGAATTTTCAAGGCGTACGACCGGCCGGCCAGGTTACTGCGCCTGCCGGAGAAGCTGTTTGTCACCCTGGTCAATACGGTGAAACTATTCAGGCCCGGCAGCGGAATCAATGGCGAAATGGTCAGGCGGCAACGGGTGGACCTGGTCTTTGACGACCACCAGGCCAGGGAATTGCTTGGCTACAAGCCGCGTGCTTTTAAGCCAGGGGTGAATGATTTTGCCTTGCCGCAGCTGCCGGATGATTGGCAGGCCGGCTAACAATCAAATCACTAAATCTTTTTGTATTTGACCCGCTTCGGGTTCAAAGCATCGTCACCTATCCGGCGCTTCAGGTCCTCTTCATATTCCGAGTAGTTGCCCTCGAACCAGGTCACCTTGCTGTCACCCTCGAAAGCCAGCATGTGGGTGGCAATACGGTCCAGGAACCAGCGATCATGTGAAATCACCACCGCGCATCCCGGAAACTCCAGCAGTGCTTCTTCCAGCGCGCGCAAGGTTTCCACATCCAGGTCATTAGTGGGTTCATCCAGCAGCAAAACATTGCCGCCGGAACGGATCAGCTTGGCCAGGTGGACCCGGTTTCTCTCACCACCGGACAGGTCTTTGACCCTTTTCTGCTGATCTGTTCCACGGAAATTGAAGCGGCTGACGTAGGCGCGTGAAGGCATCGTGAACTGACCGACACTGACGTTCTCGGAGCCATCGGAAATTTCTTCCCAGACGGTCTTGTCACCGTTGAGACTGTCGCGGCTCTGGTCCACATAAGCAAGCTGGACTGTTGAACCAACGGTTATCTGGCCGCTGTCCGGTTTCTCGGTACCCGTTAACATTCTGAACAGCGTGGACTTGCCGGCACCGTTGCCACCGATAACGCCGACAATGCCGCCCCTCGGCAGTCTGAAGCTCAGGTCGGATATGAGCAGGCGATCACCAAATCCCTTGCACAATTGATCGGCCTCGATCACCTGGTCTCCCAAACGGGGGCCGGGTGGGATATAAATTTCGCGGGTTTCATTCTGTTTTTGATATTCACGGCTGTTGAGCTCTTCAAATCTTTGCAGCCTGGCTTTGCTCTTGGCGCGCCGTCCCTTCGGATTGGCCCGTACCCACTCAAGTTCCTCGCGTATGGCTCTCTGGTGGGCTTTTTCGCTGCGTTCCTCATGTTGCAGTCGTTGATCTTTCTGACCCAGCCAGGACGAGTAGTTACCCTTCCAGGGAATGCCATGGCCGCGATCGAGTTCCAGTATCCACTCAGCGGCGTTGTCGAGAAAATAACGGTCATGGGTAACCGCCACAACGGTGCCGGGGAATTCGGTCAAAAAACGTTCCAGCCAGCCGACAGACTCGGCATCGAGATGGTTGGTGGGTTCGTCGAGCAACAACATATCGGGATTTGCCAGCAATAAGCGACACAAGGCTACGCGGCGTCTTTCGCCGCCCGATAGATGTGCGATCCCGTCGTCCCATGGCGGCAGGCGCAGGGCGTCGGCAGCCACCTCCAGTGTCCGCTCCAGTTCCCAGCCGTTAGCCGCTTCTATGGCTTCTTGTACCTCCGCCTGCTCCTGCAGCAGGTTGTTCATCTCCTCATCGCTCATTTCTTCCATGAACTTGAGGCTGATTTCATCAAACTTCTTCAACAGATTCCTCGTTTCGGAGACGCCTTCTTCCACCGTTTCGCGCACAGAGAGTTCGTCATTGAGTTCCGGCTCCTGCGGCAGATAGCCAATTCGGATGCCCGGTTGTGGACGGGCCTCACCTTCAAACGCCTGGTCCACACCCGCCATAATCCGCAGAACGGTCGATTTGCCTGCACCGTTGAGCCCCAGTACGCCGATCTTGGCCCCTGGAAAGAAGGACAGTGAAATGTCCTTGATGATGGTACGGTTGGGCGGCACGGTTTTGCTCACGCCAATCATGGTGTAAATGTATTGAGCCATAGCTGTTTCCGGTAAAAATAGATGGGGAATTATCCTCCAAGAACGACGCCCGAACCAGTGCCAGGCGAGAGCACCGTCATCCTTGGACAGCCAATAGCGGAATCCCCCGGCTGCGCGGGGATGACGGTGCTGTTGTTTCAGGTAGGTTCAGCGGGCTACAAAATGTTAGAATCACGGGTTACATCCACACTTTATTCAATACAGGAAAAGCCATGTTTGACGACAGTTTTGGCATCAAGGAATTCGATAGTGAATTGGCGGCGGCCATCGCCAGTGAAGAGCAGCGTCAGGAAGATCATATTGAACTGATCGCATCCGAGAATTATGCCAGCCCACGGGTAATGGAAGCCCAGGGGTCGGTATTGACCAACAAGTATGCCGAAGGCTACCCCGGCAGGCGCTATTACGGTGGCTGTGAGCATGTTGACGAGGCGGAGCGCCTGGCGCAAGAAAGGGTCAAACAGCTTTTCGGAGCGGCCTATGCCAATGTGCAGCCACACTCCGGATCGCAGGCCAATGCCGCTGCATACATGGCGTTGTTGGAGCCCGGTGATACATTGATGGGCATGAACCTCGCGCACGGCGGTCACCTGACGCACGGCTCCAAGGTCAATTTTTCCGGCCGTTTGTTCAACGCGGTGCAATATGGTATTGACCAGGAAACCGGCGCCATCGACTATGACGAAATGCAGCAGGTTGCCACGGAGTGCCAGCCAAAATTGCTCATAGGCGGTTTTTCAGCCTATTCGCGCGTGGTCGATTGGGCCAGGATGCGTGAAATCGCCGATTCGGTCGGCGCATATTTCCTCGTGGATATGGCGCATGTCGCCGGCCTGGTTGCGGCCGGTGTCTACCCGAGCCCGATGCCGCATGCGCACGTGGTGACGTCCACGACGCATAAAACGCTGCGCGGCCCAAGGGGAGGGATTATCCTTGCCCAGGAAGACGAAGCGATCCAGAAAAGATTGAATTCACTGGTCTTTCCCGGAACCCAGGGTGGCCCCCTGATGCATGTTATCGCCGCCAAGGCGGTGGCCTTCAAGGAAGCGCTGGAACCTGGCTTTAAAGCGTATCAGCAACAGGTGGTGGAGAATGCGCAGGCAATGGTCAGCGTGATGATGGATCGCGGTTATCGCATCGTATGCGGCGGCACCGACAATCACCTGTTCCTGGTGGATCTGATCGGTCGCGAATACACCGGTAAAGATGCCGAGGAGTCCCTGGGCCGCGCCAACATCACCGTCAACAAGAACACGGTGCCCGGTGAACCACGGTCACCCTTTATTACCAGTGGCTTGCGGCTTGGCACGCCGGCAGTCACAACCCGCGGGTTCACCAGGAATGATTGCTCGACACTGGCAAATGTCATTTGTGATGTACTTGACGATGTGGGTGATGCGTCTGT
>JABDPJ010000051.1 GCA_013042835.1 Lysobacterales bacterium | reverse complement strand
GGACTGCCTGAGAAAGCACTGATCAATACGCTCGAAGACCTCGAAGAGGACATCGAGGACGAGACTGGTGTGGTGGTCAGGATTCCGGTCAACGAAAAAGGCGCCGACATACTGTTGGTGACACCCAGTGCGGACTTTTTCGCCGAACCCCATATCGATGGCCTGATCGGCTACGCCAAGGTCTTCCACCAGGCCGGGGTGAGCTGGACGGTGAGCTCCTATGCCTCCGAAGCTGCGAATTTCGCCATGTTCATCGGTTCCTATGAGCAGATGAAGAACCTGACCGACAGGATTCGCAAGGCCGCTGAAGACCTGGGCGTCAAACGCATCATTTTCGGAGAGTGCGGCCATGCCTGGCGGGTTGCTTACAGCTTCCTGAATACACTCTCGGGGCCATTTGATTTCCTTGATCCAAGGTATCCGGTTCCACAGCATATCTGTGAATTCACATGGGACCTGATCCAGAAAGGCGAACTGAAATTCGACAAGTCCGCCAATGATCATATGACCCTGACATTCCATGACTCATGCAACGTGGCGCGCGCTTCGAGAATGGGCGATACACCCGGCGGGCAGTTTGAAATCCCCCGCGCGATTATCAAAGCCGTCTGCAACAACTTCGTTGATATGCCGGCCGACACGATCCGTGAAGCCACCTTCTGTTGCGGTGGTGGCGGCGGATTGCTGACCGATGACCTGATGGAAATCCGGACCAAGGGTGCCTCACCTCGAATGACGGCGCTACAGGAAACCGTGAAGGATCATGGTGTTACACACATGGCGGCGATTTGCGCGATATGTAAAACGCAATTTGCCAAGATCATGCCGACCTACGGGTTGGGCATGGACAGAATAGTCAGTCTGCATCAGTTGGTTTCCAACGCCATTATCCTGGATGGCCAGGACGGCGAAGACACCGACGACGATGCGGGTGCAGAGGCGACTGAAAGCGCCGCTGCCGGCTGACGGACGAAGCTCGACTATGACACGTACCAAGCGCGGTGATATGCGCAGGAAAATGAAGCAATGACCGAAAAACTTCTTACCAAACGCCGTTATAAAGACGGGGATAACAAGCACCGGCCCTGGGTGGAGGAAATCTTCACCGCCGATGAGTCTCACAAGTGCCCGACCTATGTTCACCGCGCCCCGCCTTGCCAGGGCAGCTGTCCCTCGGGCGAAGATATCCGCGGCTGGTTGAACATCGTCCGCGGTATTGAGAAGCCACCCGCGGATACGACGTGGCAGGAGTACGCATTCAGCCGCGTGACTGAGGCCAACCCGTTCCCGGCCATCATGGGCAGGGTCTGCCCGGCGCCCTGTGAAGACGGCTGCAACCGCAACGAGGTGGAAGACCACGTCGGTATCAATTCGGTTGAGCAGTTTATTGGCGATTACGGCCTGAAACATGGACTGAAATTGCACCCGCCGGGTGAAGACACCGGTAAAAAAGTGGCCATCATAGGCAGCGGTGTTGCCGGCCTGTCCTGCGCGTATCAACTGCGTCGGCAGGGCCATGCCTGCACGGTTTTTGAACGGCAGGAGAAACTGGGTGGAATGATGCGTTACGGCATCCCCGGTTACCGTGTCCCGGATGAAGTCCTCGATGGTGAAATCCAACGCATACTCGATATGGGCGTTGAAGTCCGCAACAAGACCAGGGTCGGTGAAGACATCAGCTTTGCAGATATGCGCGCACAGTTTGACGCGGTTTTTATCGCGCTCGGCGCGCAGTCGGGTATGGCATTGCCCGTGCCCGGTGGAGACGCACCCAACGTCATCAGCGGTGTCGCTTTCCTACAGGCGTTCAATGACGGACGGTTACAGCATACGGCCGGCAAAGTGCTGGTTGTCGGCGGCGGAGACACATCCATGGACGTTGCCGCCGTCGCGCGACGCCTGGGCCATATCCAGCATAAACGCGAGCACGACAGGCCTGAAAACATCATCATGGGTTACATGGCGCATGATGTCGCCGGAGTCGCCCAGCGCCAGGGTGCGGATGTGACTCTGATCTCCCGTGAATCCGCTGACATCATGCCGGCCACCAAGATGGAGGTCGAGCACGTTACCCAGGAGGGTGTAAAGGTCAAGCCGGGGCTGCTGCCTGTCGAGGTTATCCTCGGCGATGACGGGCGTGCCAGGGGCGTGCGCGTTATCCGGACAGACTGGAGCAGTGGCCAGATGGAAACAGTGGAAGGCAGTGAAACGGAGCTCGAATGCGACCTGCTGGTTTCTGCGATCGGCCAACGCGGCGACCTGTCCGGCTTCGAAGAACTGGACAGCGGCCGGGGATTGATCGACGCCGATGGTTTCTATCGCGTCAAGGACCACCCTGACCTGTTTGTCGGCGGTGACATCATCAGGCCGCACCTTTTGACAACCGCGATCGGACAGGGATCTATCGCGGCCGAGGGAGTCGATAAGTTCCTCCGGGGTCAGGATCCGGCGAAGCGGCCCAAGGTGGACGTGCACCAATTTAACCTGCTCGACAAATTGCGCGAAACCGGCAAGGCACCGAGCGAGTACCCGCATGTCCAGGACCGCGGTACCTGCGAAGCAGACTATGCAGTACACAACTATGAAGACCGCGCGTTTGTGGAAATCGTACCATCCGACGAGTTGTTCCTCGGCCACTTCAAGTATGAAGCCAGGAACAAGCGTAAGGAAAGCACCATCACCGCAGACTCGGTACTCGGCTCATTCGGCGAACGCATCGAGGGCCTGACCGAAGAAGAGGCGCAGGCGGAAGCCAGTCGCTGCATGAGCTGCGGCATGTGTTTCGAGTGTGATAACTGCGTTGTATTCTGCCCCCAGGATGCGATATTCCGCGTTAAACCGGACAAATCGACAATGGGCCGCTACGTGGATACTGACTACAACAAGTGTATCGGCTGCCATATCTGCGAGGATGTATGTCCATCAGGCTATATCCAGATGGGGCTTGGGGAGTAAGCCATGATCGTGCGCCGCACGGCCACTCGGATGATCGCGGTAGCATTGGTGTTCATCACCGGGTTTGCGACTGCCGCACTGGCAGCGGAGGCCGAAAACAGTGGCGTACCGATGCCCGTCATTCCGGCGGGAATGGGTGACAGCTGCGTTGAGGACACCGATTTCATGCGCAGGAACCACATGGATATGCTCAAGCATCAACGCGATGAAACCACGTTGCGAGGAGTGCGTACCAAGCAGTACAGCCTGGTGGAATGTATCAACTGCCACGTGATTAACGGGTCAGGCATGGAAGCAGTCAGCGCTTCGGACCCCCGGCATTTCTGCCGCTCATGTCACGATTATGCCGCCGTCAACATCGATTGTTTCCAGTGTCATGCATCGCGTCCCGAAGCTGAGGATCCAACCGCTGAAAATTCGACCGGATTTACACCAACAGGCGCTACCCGAACCAGTGGGGGGCGATGAATATGACAAGGAAAAACAAAGACAACAGGACAAGCGCTGACTTCAACGCCTCACGGCGCAGTTTCCTTGGCGCCATGGCAACCGCCGCCGGCGTGACGCTGGCGCCGGGTGTCGTTTTGTACGGTATAGCAAAGCCTTCCATATCTTCCGCCAAGCCACTGGATGCCGCTGTTTCCAACGAAGTCCGCTGGGGTATGCTGATCGACCTCGGCCGTTGCGACAGCGGCTGCGATGAGTGCGTGTCCGCTTGTGCAAAAGAAAATGGCCTGCGCGGCTTTGACCGTCCCGAGACCGACGCGCAATGGATTAGAAAAGTTGCCGTCAAGGACCCACAGACCGGGGCCAGCAAGTCACTGCCGGTCATGTGTCAGCACTGCGAGAATCCGCCGTGCGTGGACGTGTGCCCGACCGGCGCTTCCTTCAAGCGAGCCGACGGTATTGTGCTGGTCAACAAGCATACCTGCATCGGGTGCCGCTATTGCATGATGGCCTGCCCTTACAAGGCGCGCTCGTTCATTCACGAAACGCTCGAGGATCAAAAAGCCCATGCACCGCGGGGCAAGGGCACGGTGGAAAGTTGTACCCTGTGCGTTCACCGCGTCGATGCCGACCGGCTACCTGCTTGTGTGGAGGCCTGTTCCGACTCGGGCGGCGGGGCCATGCTGTTTGGTGACTTGAATGACCCCGGCAGTGAAATATCGAAACGCGTAGCCACCTATGCTTCGCAACAAATTCGCGCAGACCTGGGACTCAATCCCGGGGTCCGGTACAGAAACCTTTGAAAGGGACCATAAACCTGGAACGACGCCGTGAAACCAATCATCTATAGCGAAATCGAGGGTAACAGCACATCATTTTATGTGCTGGCTGCAGTTTTTGCCGCGTTCATCCTGACCGCGCTCGCCAGTGCGTTCTACATGGAGCATTCCGGCCACCACGTCACCGGCATGACCAACCAGATTGTCTGGGGTACGCCGCATATTTTCGCAATTTTCCTGATCGTCGCCGCGTCCGGCGCCTTGAATGTCGCTTCCATAGGCACCGTGTTCGGCAAACCCGTATACAAACCCCTGGGACGGCTTTCCGGATTGTTGGCAATAGCGCTGCTGGCAGGAGGGCTGGTGGTACTGGTGCTTGATCTCGGCCGTCCCGACCGCCTGATCGTGGCGATGACACACTACAACTTCAAATCCATTTTCGCCTGGAATATTTTTCTCTATGTCGGTTTTCTGGTCGTGGTTGCCGCTTACCTCTGGTTGCAAATGGAAAGGCGCATGAACCGCCATGCAAAAACGGCCGGGATGGTGGCTTTTCTCTGGCGCTTGATACTAACAACGGGTACCGGTTGTATTTTTGGCTTCCTCATCGCACGTGAAGCGTATGACTCGGCGATCATGGCGCCGTTATTCATTGCCATGTCATTTTCCTTTGGCCTGGCGGTGTATATCCTCGTACTGCTTGCCAGCTACCACGGCAGCGAGCGCGAAATCGGCGCCGTCGTGGTGCACAAACTCGGCCGCCTGCTGGGTGTATTCGTCGCCGCGGTGCTTTATTTTACCGCGATCCAGCACCTGACCAACCTGTATGCCGCTGAGCACATCGGTGTCGAGCGTTTCATTTTGCTCGATGGCGGGATTTACACGGCATTGTTCTGGATAGGACAGGTGCTTGCAGGCGGCTTGGTCCCGTTGTGGCTGGTGTTCCGCCCGGCAGCCAGCGAATCCCGGCTTGCCAGCAGCCGCGTGGTGCTTGCGTCCACGCT
>JABDPJ010000049.1 GCA_013042835.1 Lysobacterales bacterium | reverse complement strand
GAATGGGATTTTGGCGGGCACGGCAAATTCAGGTACCTCTACACAAATATTCCCGCCGGCAGCGCTCTACAGGCCGTCAATGCTGACAGGCTGCAGGACCAGGCCATGGAATTTCGCCTGAAAGCGGCCGCGCGGCGTGGGCGCCTGGATTTTAGGGCGCATGGACAGTTCATTACGGTCCATTCCGACGCGCTCGGCGGGTTTGGCGACTTTGCCGGCATTGTTTATCCCGGGGCAGATGTCATTAATGACGACCGGCGCTGGTTCAACCTTACCAGCGAACTGCATAACGAGGACAAGAATGCCACGCTGTTGCGCCTTGACCGCATCAGTGTGGGCTTCACCGGCGAAAAAACGGTGATCCGTTTCGGCCGCCAGGCATTAAGCTGGGGCAACGGCCTTCTGTTCACACCAATGGATATTCTCAACCCCTTTGATCCGGCCTCGGTCGACAAGGAGTACAAAAGCGGCGATGACATGCTTTATGGTCAGTACCTGTTCAACAACGGCAACGATCTGCAGACCACGGCTGTTGTACGCCGTAACCTTGTCACCGGCAATGTGGAAACTGACCAATCATCCTTCGCAGCGAAATACCATGGCTTCAGGGGGTCCGTGGAATATGACCTGCTGTTGGCCCGACACTATGGTGAAACCGTCGCGGGCCTGGGCATGAGTGCCGATATTGGTGGGGCGGTGTGGCGCGGCGACCTGGTCTGGACCGATACAGGGCAGGGTGGGGTGTATTCAGCTGTGGCCGGCGCGAGCTATTCCTGGGTAGCCGGTGGGCATAACTGGACCGGTTTCCTGGAATATTACTACAACGGTTTCGGACAGGCTGGCGGTGACTATTCACCCGCGGCGCTGGCGGGAAATCCAGAGTTGCTGCAACGGCTTGCGCGGGGTGAATTATTCAATCTGGGCCGTCACTACCTCGGAGTTTCAGCAACGCTCGACGTAACGCCGTTGCTCAATCTCTCACCCAATGTTTTTATCAATCTCAACGACCCCTCTGCGTTGGCGCAAGTGGTTCTCACCTATGACTGGAAGCAGGACATCCAGGTTCTCTCCGCCCTTAACATTCCCCTGGGTCCGAACGGCACGGAGTACGGCGGCATAGAGACGGAACCACCGGGCCGGTATTTATCAACCGGAACAACACTATTCGTGCAATTGGCATGGTACTTCTGACCAAGCAGTGCGGGCGGTTATTTCAACCCGGTATCGGCCCGTCCTTACGGTCTCGGTATCGAGTTTTCAGTTGAAGAAGAAGATAAGCCTGGTAGCTACCAGCTTGCAACTTGTCTAAATGCCTCCGTTTCCACTCACAGGCTTTGAAATCTGGCATCATGAGCATGATGAAACCTGTGCTTGCCCGGCACTGGTGTAATAGTGGTTTGGTGCTAGCAATAGCCGAAAATGTGAGAGAGCAAATGTCTGATAAACTGCCCCGTGCTCGACTTTGGCGCCGACTCGGCTGGATTTTTGGTGGGTTTGTCCTGTTATTGGCTATGGTGGTTATTGCCGGCTATTTGTGGCTGCGCCAAAGTCTGCCACAGCTGGAAGGTGAGATACTGACTGCCGGTGTCACACACCGCGTAACGGTCAGCCGGGACGCCGACGGTGTGCCGACGGTGCAGGCTGCAAACCGCGTTGATGCATCTTATGCGCTCGGTTACCTGCATGGACAGGAGCGGTTCTTTCAGATGGACCTGTTGCGGCGTTCAGGGGCAGGGGAGTTGTCGGAACTGCTCGGCGATGCGACCCTGGAATTTGACAAAAAACGTCGTCGGCACCGCTTTCGCCACAGGAGCGAGCGGGCAGCGGAAAACTTTTCGGACGCGGATCTGCTTGTTTCCAGCGCTTATACCTCCGGCGTTAACGATGGCCTGAAGGCGCTTGGAGCTGTTCCCTTTGAGTACACCCTGTTGGGCGTTGAACCGGCAGCCTGGTCCAATATGGACAGCCTGCTGGTGGTGTATGCCATGTATTTCACCCTGCAGGATTCCGATAACCGTTACGAGCGCAATTACAGCCTTGCCCATGACGTCATGGGCAAGGAACTCGTTGAGTTCCTGGTGCCGTTCGGTACCACCTGGGACGCGCCTGTTGACGGGGGTGCACTGCCATTGGCCCCGATTCCAGTGGACGCGCCCGAGTCCGGCACGGGTGAGCAAGCGCCGACCGTAGCCATGCTGCCGGTTGACGCGGCAGTGCCTGGAAGCAACAACTGGGTGCTTGGCGGTTCACTGACCGCCACCGGCGCTGCGATCGTCGCTAACGACATGCACCTGGGACTCGGTGTGCCCAATATCTGGTACCGGGTCCGCTTGGTAATAGGGGAGCCCGGAACCGATATCACCGGTGTATCGCTGCCCGGTGCGGCCGCTATTGTCGTTGGTTCCAATACCGATATCGCCTGGGGTTTTACCAATTCACAGACAGACACGCAGGATATTGTATTGATTGACTGGATCGATGAGGCAGCGGGTAGCTACCGCACGCCGTCCGGTCCGGCAAAGCTGGAAATCGTCAACGAAACCATATGCAGCAGCAGCGGCAAGTGCGACGAACTGCCGGTGCGTGAAACCGTCTGGGGTCCGCTGCTGGAGTTTACCGATCATGCGGGCAGGGCCATGGTTACGCATTGGATTGCCCACTACGAGGGTGCCGCAAACACACACCTGATGCAGATGGAGAACGCGCGCACGTTAGAAGATGCTTTCGCCGTGGCACACCGGGCTGGCACACCGGCACAGAACCTGGTTGTCGGTGACCGTCATGGCAACATAGGCTATACGTTGCTCGGTCCGGTGCCGGCACGGTTCGGTCATTCCGGTATTCTGCCCGCCAGCTGGTCCGACGGCAGCAGGGGCTGGAGCGGCCGCCTTCTGCCGCCCGGCCTGCCTGTCATCATCAATCCACCGCAGGACCGTTTATGGTCGGCCAATGCCCGTATCGTATCGGGTGACTGGTTGCAGAATGTCGGTTTTGGAAACTATGCATTGGCTGGCCGCCAGCACCAGGTCCGCGAGCGTATGATGGCGCTGGAAAGCGCTGACGAAGACGACCTGTTCGCCATCCAGTTGGATGATGAGGCCTTGTTCCTGGCCCGTTGGAGGGCCTTGATGTTGGAGCATTTTGCGAACCATACAGACAGCTCGCTGGCGGCCGCTCTCGACAAGGTCGAGCGCTGGGAAGGGCGGGCGGTGCCCGAGTCCATCGGCTACCGGGTCGTGCGTCGTTTTCGCAGTCATGTCACGATGCGTGTCATATCCGGGCTGACCGAACCTTTGCAGGACTACCTGGGTGAGCGCTTTCCGTGGTACAGCCGCACGGTGGAAGGCCCGGCCTGGCGCCTGGTGAACGAGCGCCCCGCGCACCTGTTGCCGCCCGGTTACGACGATTGGAATGCCCTGGTCGATGCGGCGATGGCTGATGTCATTGCGGAAATTTCCAGCAACGGCGGGCTGGAAAAGTTTACCTGGGGCGCCTACGCCGAATTGCGCATTGACCATCCGCTTAGCTCTTTTGTGCCGGCCCTTGCCTGGTTGACTGACCCGCCGGTGCGACAGGCATCGGGTGAGTTCAGCAATATGCCGCGTATTGCCGCAGGGTCCTGGGGAGCGTCCGAACGCATGGTCGTTTCTCCGGGCCGCGAGGAAAACGGTATTTTCCAGATGCCCAGTGGCCAGAGTGGCCATCCGCTCTCCCCCTATTACAACAAGGGCCATGAAAATTGGGTTCGTGGGACGAAGACTCCGTTTCTTCCCGGGGAGGCGAAATGGATCCTTGAGTTCCAGCCGGACGACAGTTGAAGGGCTGCATCCCTGTGGTTCAGCGGCTCAGCGCGAATTTATGTGAGCCGCCGCGGTGAGAAATCTGCCGTTACAGGTTTGGCGGTTGACGCTGGCATACGCATTGATGATGGCCGGTACCTCGCTGATGGTACTCATCGCGGGCATCATTGGCATCCAGTTCGCGCCTTCACCGGCATACGCGACATTGCCGGTGGCTTTGACCATCGTCGGCGTGGCTTCCTCAACCCTGCCAACCGGAAAACTGTTGTACCGGTTCGGTCGCAGAAGGGTTTTTGTCGCCTATGGCCTGCTCGCAGTCATGGCGGCACTACTGGCCGCAAGCAGCCTTTATCTACGGAGTTTCAGTCTGTTCTGCGTGGCGGCCTTGTCGCTGGGCTGGTCAGCAGCGGCCGGGCATCAATACCGGTTTGCGGCGATGGAAAGTGTGCCGCTTGAACTGGCGCCCAAAGCGACCTCGGTATTGTTGTTAGGGGGCATCCTGGCCGCTGCGATAGGGCCTGAGATCGCTGTTCGCGGACAAAACCTGCTGACCATTGAGTTTGCCGGCTCCTACCTGTTGCTGGCGGGTGTTTACCTGGTCGGTATCTTCATCGTCAGTTTCTACAGGGAAAGCGGCGGAGCCAACGACCCGCATAGCATGCAGGGACGGCCATTGAAGCAGATCATGCGTTCACCACTGATTATTCTGGCGATCGCCGCCTCGGCGGTTGGTTACGGGGTGATGAGCTTTGTGATGACATCAGCACCCATCAGCATGCACGAACATGCCGGCCATGGCATGCAGGCGACCAAGTGGGTCCTGCAATCCCATATCCTGGCCATGTACCTGCCTTCGCTGGTCTATCCATGGCTTTTCAGCAAACTTGGCTTCAAGGGCATGATGTGGTCGGGGGTGGCCGCCTACATCGCCTGCCTGCTTATTGGCTCAATCAATACGGAATTTATCCATTACTGGCTGACCATGGTGATCCTTGGTGTGGGTTGGAATTTCCTGTTTCTCAGTGGCACCAACCTGTTGCGCTATGGCTACAGCAATGAGGAGCGTTTTAAAGTGCAGTCTTTCAATGACTTCCTCGTGTTTTCAATCCAGGGCCTCGCCAGCCTGAGTTCGGGCTGGTTCCTGTTTCACTGGGGTTGGCAAAGTGTTATTTCAGCCTCGCTACCTTTGGTGCTCGTGTTCATACTGCTAGCGGCATTTACCCGTATACCCGGAAGCATCACAGGCCGGACGGGCTGACGGTGCAATGCGGCCCGTAAACCGCAAGTCGCATTTATGAGTACAATAACAAGGGCATGGCACATCAATCAGGGTTAGCAGTTGTCAGGACTATGAATAACGCATTCCTCAGCATAGAAAGTCATCCGGACAGCCTGATTGTCAACGTGAAAGGGCAATGGATATTTGACGAGGTGCTCGCGTTGGAAGAGGCTGTTGCCGGAGTGTTGCCGGAACCGGGTCAGAAAGTCACTTTTAAATGTGCCGGCCTGGACAATATCGATATCGCCGGGGCATGGGTGCTTTATGACTGCACGGAGCAATTGTCCGTACTGGAAATTGAATCCGAGTTGGTGGGTTTCAAGGCAGCCCATTTCAAGTTTCTGCAACACATTATCGATGTAGCAGCCATCCGCGAGTATGAGGAACCTGATTCCGAACCTGAACCCAGGCACCTGATCCGAGAAAAAGTTGAGCTGTTCG
This sequence comes from Lysobacterales bacterium, assembly GCA_013042835.1. Taxonomy (GTDB): domain Bacteria; phylum Pseudomonadota; class Gammaproteobacteria; order Xanthomonadales; family SZUA-36; genus SZUA-36. The sequence goes on along the minus strand of JABDPJ010000049.1, from coordinate 10,943 downwards.
GTGGGGCAATGTCCACGCATATCGAAGACCTGGGCGCCATCGCACGGTCCATTCTGGACGGGGTGCGGCGGCCGTCCCTGATTATCATAGGAGAAACCATCAAGCAGGTTTATTACACCGGTGTCCAGGCGATACCGGTGGTGGTTGTGATCACTTTCCTGATTGGGATCGTCACGGCTCACCAGGCAGCAGGGCAGCTGGAAAAATTCGGCGCCACGGTATTGGTCGTAGACCTGGTCAGTATTTCGATCACGCGTGAGATGGGTGTCCTGTTGGCGGCGGTTATGGTCGCAGGCCGCTCCGGCAGCGCATTTGCGGCATCCTTGGGCGTTATGAAGCTCAACGAGGAGGTCGATGCCATGCGGGTATTGGGCCTCAACCCAAACCAGATGCTGGTGATTCCACGCATTCTCGGCCTGGTAATTGCCTTGCCCGTGCTGACCATTTTTGCAGATATTGCCGGTATCGCCGGCGGTGCATTGATTGCCGTGGGGTCGCTGGGCATCAGCGGCCTGCAATTTGTCGAGCGTGTCGCTTTCAGTACTGATCTGAGCGATTTCTACGTCGGGCTGGTCAAAGCGCCGGTCTTCGCATTGCTAATCGCCATGATTGGAACCTTGCGCGGAATGCAGGTTAGATTCTCCGCCGAGGAACTGGGGCTTAAAACCACCATGGCCGTGGTACAGTCGATATTCATGATCATCGTTGCCGACGCGCTATTTGCCACGCTTTTCACACGTATGGGGATATGATGGAGACCGTTATTGAAGTCAGAGACCTGGTCAACAGCTTCGGCGACCAGGTCGTGCATGATGGACTTTGCCTCGATGTTCGGCGTGATGAAATACTCGGTGTAGTAGGTGGTTCCGGTAGCGGTAAGTCGGTATTGCTGCGCAGCATTCTCGGTCTGCAAAAACCCAAAAGTGGCACCATAACCGTATTGGGGCAGAAGATTGAATATCATCAACCGGGCCCGAGTCGCTGCTGGGGCGTGCTGTTCCAGGCGGGCGCCTTGCTTTCGGGCCTGACGGTACAGCAGAACGTAGAGCTTCCTATTGCCTTGCATTCTGATATGCCGGTGGAGACCCGGCACGAACTGGCCAGCTTGAAGCTGCTTATGGTTGGTTTATCATTATCGGTGGCGGACAAGTACCCGTCAGAGTTGTCCGGCGGTATGAAAAAGCGTGTTTCGCTGGCCAGGGCACTGGCGCTGGAACCAAAAATCCTGTTTTTGGATGAACCAACCGCCGGCCTGGATCCGATTGGCGCGACAGCCTTTGACGAGCTGATTACTTACCTTCAGGGTAATCTCGATTTGACCGTCGTCATGATAACCCATGATGTTGACAGCCTTTTCAATACCTGCCACCGCATTGCGGTTTTGGTTGATGGCAAAGTAAAAATAGGCACCGTGGAAGAAATATTGCAATCTGATCATCCATGGATCAAAAGTTATTTCGGTGTGCCCAGGGCTCAAAGGGCCCGGCTTGCAATATGATGGGTGGCATATGAACAACAAGAATTTCGCAGTTGGAGTATTTGTCGCCATAGCACTGGCCGTATTTGTTTTTGCTACGCTGTGGTTAACCGGCAGACAAGGCTCCGAACCCACCGTTAACTATTCGATGTTTTTCGAAAGCGATGTCGGCGGTCTGATGCTGGGCGGTCCGGTCTTCTACCTGGGTGTGGAAGTTGGCACGGTGACCGCGATGGAAATCATTCCCGGTAACCCGATGCGGGTTCGTGTCGATGCCGAATTGCTGAAATCCGCACCCATCGATGCAGGCACTTACGCAAGTCTCGCATTCCAGGGAATTACCGGCGTAGCGGTCATCAAGCTGTATGCTGACCCTGGTGTTCATGATCCCCTGAAGCTGGCTTCGGACAGTGATTATCCCGTGATCAAGGTGCGTGATACCGGCTTTAGTGCCTTGCTTGCAAAGGCGCCGGAGATTGTCGAGAAGATCGACTCGGTACTGGTGCAGATCAACGGAATTCTCGGTGACGAAAACCGCGCCCTGGTGCACTCGATGTTGAACGACATATCAACGATCACCGGCGCGCTGGCAGAAAACGAACAATCCCTGCGGGAATTGCCTGGTTTGATCAACGGGGCGATTGAAGAAATTGACAGTAGCCTGGTCCAGATCAGGTCCATGGCGATTGAACTCGAGCCTGGCCTGGTGAGTACGCTGGAAAACCTCGAACAGACAACTGGTAACCTCGAGAGAATGACTGCCCGCCTGGAAGAGTGGACGGCCAGTAATGATCAGGACATGAATGCGTTTATGGGAGACGGGCTGGGGCAGGTTCCGGCGCTGGTTGAAGACACCAGGGAGACGCTGCGGGAGATCAGGAAGCTGGTCCGGGATCTCCGAAAAGACCCTTCGCAATTGATCTATCAGCCTAATGAAGAAACGGTGGGCGGGGAGAAGTAGTCGGTCATGAATGGACACAATAGATTTGCAGGTGTTTTTCTGCTGCTGCTGGTTTTGGTTGGCGGCGCTTGTGGCGGATTGACGCAGAGTGACAAGCCGGCCACGGTGAAGTGGTGGCTGAACCCGTTCACCGGCACGGCTCTAACAGCGCCTGCGTCTCCGCCGTTGCCAGTGGAGCTCTCGGTAACGGCTGTGCCCGGTCTGGATACGGACCGGATTCTGGCGCTTTCTGACGATGCCGAGCTTAAACCGTTCATCGGTGCAAGCTGGGTTGACTACGTTCCCGAACTTGTCGATTCACTGGTTGGCCGTTCGCTGGAAGCGTCCGGGCGTTTCAAGGTCATTACCGCTGGCACCAGCAGAGGAACTGAATCTTGTGAGTTGCAGCTTGAGATCAGGAAGTTTTTTGCGGAACTGGACGCCTCCGGCCAGGCCAGCGCTGTGCAGGTTGCCCTAAGCGGCAGCTATCAGTGTGGTTCCGGCGAGTCGTCGTCGCTTCGACTGAGTGCGACTGTAGCGGCCAATGACCAGCGCATGAAAGTGATCGTCGCGGCTTTCCAGTCGGCGCTGGACAAGGTGATGAAAGACATGCTGGCGCAACTCCCTTAACAGCGGTCCGCGTAACCAACCGGGCTACGAGGCCATGAGAAACGCTTTGCTTGCGGACCTGACGCTGCTGTTGCACGGTCTGTTTATCCTGTTTGTCGTTCTTGGAGGCTGTTTGGTCTTCTGGCGGCGTGGCATTGCCTGGATTCATCTGCCCTGTGCCGCCTGGGGCAGCCTTATCGAGTTCAAGGGCTGGGTTTGTCCTTTGACATACCTGGAGAATGACCTGCGAATCGCTGCCGGGAAAGATGGTTACGCTGCCGGTTTTATTGATCATTACCTGGTGCCGCTGGTTTACCCGGCCGGATTGACTTCCGAAACACAGATTCTGCTGGGACTGGCGGTTATAGTCATCAACATATTCATCTACGCCTTTGCGCTGCGCAGATGATGGTGGCGCCTCTGATCACCGGTTGATGCCGCTTGTCTGGGTATTGAAATTGGGTACTATATGGATTGTGGTGCATTAACCAACTTTGCCCGAATGATTTATGCCGACTAACGTTTCTCCGGAATATAAGAAAGCTGAACAGGCCTATCGCCAGGCGCGTGAGCCGAGGGAACGCCTGGACTGTCTGAAAGAACTGTTGCGAACAATCCCCAAGCACAAGGGTACAGAGCATGTGCAAGCGGATATCAAAACGCGTATCAAACAGTTGACCGAGGAATTGGCGGGGCCCAAAAAGGGTGGCCGTCGCAGCGGACCGTCACACGTTGTGCGCCCGGAAGGGGCCGCGCAGCTCTGCCTGATTGGGCCTCCAAATGCCGGTAAATCCAGTCTGCATGTCCGAATGACGGGATCGCGAAGTGATATTGGACCCTATCCGTACACCACGCACGCACCGGTGGCAGGCATGCTGCCTTTCGAAGACATCCACTTTCAATTGGTGGATTTACCGCCGGTCTCGGAAGACTTCATGGAACCATGGCTGGTCAATGCACTGCAGCCGGCCGACGGCATCCTGCTGGTCATCGACGTCAGTGATCCTGGCTGCCTGGAGCACGTGCCGGCCGTTCTTGAGCGCCTGGCAGAGAAGAGAATCACGCTGGCGCCGGCATGGCCGGGACTGGCCGTCGCGGAATCGCCCCAGGAAAGCAGAACAGAAGATCTGTTTCGCCTCAATCTGCCCGCCGTGCTAATTGCAAACAAGAGCGATCTCGATCCCGACCCCGAAGAGGTCGAGACGCTGGAGGAATTATTGGACTTGCGGTTTCCCGCCCTGACAATGTCGGCAGAAACCGGTGATGGCCTTGATCAGTTGGGCGCTTTCCTGTTCCAGGCACTGGAGATTGTGCGGGTTTATACCAAGTCGCCGGGCAAGCCGGCTGATACGGATAAGCCGTTCACGGTACGTCGGGGTGACACGGTGCTGGACGTTGCCAGGTTGGTTCACAGGGATATTGCCGAAAGTTTGAAATTTGCCCGCATGTGGGGGGACGACGTTTACGACGGCCAGCAGGTTGGTCCGGATCACGAGGTTTCAGACGGCGACACGCTGGAATTGCACATCTGAAACGCTGGTGACTGGTATAGGTTGATAACTCCAGGCCTGTCTCCTGTTCATGTCACCGGGGCAGGGTTCGTGTCGCGTGCTAAGATGCTTCACCCATTTGCAGCAAGGAACTGTCGTTTATTACCGCCATGACCATGATCATCAATAATCTTAGCCTGCAGCATTCGGTTTTCAACCAATTCATGGCTGAAATAAGAAGTGTCGAGACGCAGTCAGACCGGATGCGTTTCCGGCGCAATCTTGAACGGGTAGGCGAGCTCATGGCCTACGAAATCAGCAAGGTAATGCCGTACCGGCAAGTTCCGGTCACAACACCCCTGGGGGTGTCCGAGTGCAATGTACTGGAGGAACAACCGGTACTGGCCACCATTTTGCGCGCCGGCCTGCCACTGCACCAGGGTCTGCTGAATTACTTCGACAAGGCGGAGAACACGTTTATTTCCGCCTATCGCAAACACCATGATGACGATGATGAGTTTGATGTGGAAATTGAATACCTTTCGAGCCCTTCGCTCGAGGGCAAGACAGTCATCCTGTGTGATCCGATACTGGCCACCGGTTCATCCATGGTGCTGGCCTACAAGGCCTTGCTTGAAAGGGGCAAGCCCCGGCAGATACACGTGGCAACGGTCATCGCAAGCGACCAGGGTGTGAAATTTTTGCAACAGCACATGCCCGCTGAAACTACGCTGTGGGTGGGTGCGGTGGACAGCGAATTGACGCCAAGGTCATACATTGTTCCCGGCCTCGGTGACGCGGGTGACCTGGCTTATGGAGACAAGGAGTAAGGTGTAAAGCGGCAGTTGCGCGCCCGGGAAACGCGCTGCAAGACCTAAACCGTGCTCGAATTCAGGTGTTTTGGCGTATACGGGATCCGGATGCAGATGGTCAGGCCGTGCGGGTCGGTCTGGCTTAATTTTATGGAATGCTCAGCGCCATAAATGGTTGCAAGCCGCTCACGGGTATTCTTCAAACCGACCCCCTTGGCATCAGGTATGCGGTTATTGACTAATTCACAACCCGGACCATCGTCACTGACTTCCATCAACAGGTCGCCCGCAAAGACTTTCGCTGAGATACGCAGGTTGCCGCCGCCTTCGGCCCTGGCAATGCCGTACTTGATGGCATTCTCGATCAGGGGCTGCAAAAGCAGGCTGGGGATGAGGGCGTCTTTTGCGGATTCCTCGACATCCAGGTGCAGCGCAAGCCGTTCTTCAAACCTGACTTTCTCAATATCCAGGTAGAGCTGCAGGGCCTGCAGTTCCTGTTCGAGCGTTATCTTCTGCAACGGATCGTTGTCCAGTGAGTAGCGCAGGAAACTGGATAGCTTGGTAACCATGCGGTTGGCAAGTTCGGTGTTCTGTTCCAGCACCAGTGTTGATATCGCATTCAATGTGTTGAAAAGAAAATGCGGGTTGAGTTGGTAGCGCAGCATTTTCAACTGGGCCTCATGCGCCATTGCCGCGCTCCTCAGGGCGCTTTCGCGAACCTCCTGGAAAATACGGTAGGACTTGATGGCGAAATACAGGGCGCTCCAGGCCAGCATGATCGTGATGCTGCCGCTGTAGCTTTCCACGAACGACACTTTGGAATAGATTTCAGCCGCATCACCCAGTTTCTCATACCACTCCGCCATGTCCTTGGCGTTTTCGATCCAGCCCATGTAGATATAGCCGCGAATCTTGATCCACAGGGCGCCGGCGAGGGCGCTGCCACCGAGCAGGCCAATGGCTTGTATCCAGATGGCCCGGCTCCACAGAAACCGATAGAGATAACGCAGGGGCAGGGCGATGATCATTCCGATCACCGTTATGACGGCAACATACGCCGCATAACTGGGAGCGACTTCCTCCAACACCGTGGCGGTATACAGGTATTTGCCAAAAATACCCCACAGCGCCCAGCCGCCCAGGTGGAAGGCCCAGAACAGGTTCGGCTGGTTCTTGATGATGGTTTTTAATTTCACGGGGCGATTTTACACGTTTGCCGGACTCGTGTAGCCCGACTTAACCCCTGCCTGATGCGGTTTATCTCAAAAGCTGCGCAGATACGGGTGAATTCGTGAACGAATCCAAACAGAAGAAGTTCGTCAAGTGGGTTTCTTTTTGACAGTGACCGCGGCTGCAACTACATTGAACGCCGACTGGAATCACGGTTGTGCCATGCGCCTTGATAGGAAAAGCTTTGTTCAAATGACGTATCAGCTACTGCTGATTGCGTCGCTGACCTCGATCATCATGACGGCATGGGGTCAGGCACCCGTCAATATTCCTGTCAACATCTACGGCGACGGAAACCCTGAAAATGGAATCGAAGACAGCCGTGAACAACTGATGGGCAGACACGACAGCGGCAACGGTTTTTCCACTCGAAGCCTGAACGCCGGCACGATAAAGTGCGATGGCAAAATCCGCGGCACCGCAATGGTGCTGGATACACGGGAATTGGGGCCGGGGCTGGCTGGCGTAGTGCTCGCCAGTGCGGCACACGTCCTTTATGACCTGGACAGAAAACGTCTTTTCAAACGCTGTGAATTTCACTTCCTGGCGCTTGGTGAGCTTGCCGGCTACCGGGCAAAGATTGATCTGAAAAAGTCCCGGTTTGGCAGCTATGATCCCGCCGCGGCGGTAGCCGGGCTGGAGTTCGGTCAAGGCGATTGGGCTTATCTTTACCTGGCCAGGCCATGGAAAAACTTCAATCCGGAACAATCCATTGTGCCGCGTGATTTTACCTTTCTGGAGATGGAGGCATTTGAGTTTGCCGGTGGTGAACTCAGGCTGGTGGCTTTTGACTCGACGGCACAGGTTATCAGTATTAGCCGGAACTGCAGGGTCGTTGAGAGCAGGGGTGATGACCTCGGCGGTGGCGCCTGGCAGGGACAGCTGCTGGACGATTGCGATTCCGCAGGCGGGGCTTCGGGCGGTGGCATTGTGGCCGCTGTCGGCAACCGGGAGTACCTGGTTGGAATACGTAGCGGTTCCCACTGGAATGAGGAGTATTTCCCGGCCAGCCAACATCCCCTGGGTCCGCCTGACGGATCCATATGGAACCCTTCGACCAATACGAATTTCGGCAGAGCAATCGATGCTTACCTGCTACGTGAATTAAATGATTTTGTTCAACAACTTATAAGTGACGAACCCCGCCTTGAAAGTTAGGTCTCAGGTGGATCCTGATGACACTTCTGCATAACGTATGAAGAAAAGTTCATGTATCTGTGCTATGCTTTAAATGAAGCTTGGGTGTTTTCAATTCCGGACACGCGAGGAAAGCGGGTTCCAAACAACCAGGCAGAATTGAGTTTGGCTCGGACGTGTTTCGTCTGGTGCAAAACAGTAAAGCCAAGAATGGCACTTCCTGGCAAGGCAGTTGGAGATTATGCCAGGAATCAACAGGGAAACTTCTCGTTGGACTGTAACCGATCACTTCGGTTGCGCTGAGACCGAATATATTCCGCTCCATGCTTGTTGAGCAAGCACATACCGTGTGGTTACGTGAGGGTGTAGGGCATGGTTTGTTTTGGGGAGGGTTGCAATGTTCTTCTATACGTCTTTATTCGTTGCCAGTGTAATCGTGGCGCTTGTCATTATTTGGCTGTACAACTCCATCGTGGAGGCCGGCAAAGTGGTCTACCACGCCTTTCTCCCGAGTTCCAAGACCAATACAACCAGTCACCTCGACGATCAGACTGTGGCTCCTACCGTCAACGATACGCCGACTCCCTGGGGGTGGAGAGCCGGTTCCAAACCTTCAACCCAGGCCCGTGCGCATCCTGCACGACCGGCTGAAAATGCACCGTGGGGCTGGCGTGGCAATGCCAACAAGATTCGTGATCGTGGCCCGAACGGCCACGGTACCGGCCTTGATTCCTATTTGCAAAAGCTGGACACCAGGCGCAAGAACAGGAAAGAGAAAAGGGCGCGTGTTGGCTGGCCCTATCGTGAAGAAATGTTTGAGTTTGCCGGCAAGGCTTACAAGGTCACGCGCAGGATGACCCCGAAAAAAACCAATTTGCAAACAGCCAGCAAACCCTGGGGCTGGTAAGCATCACATTACACAGGCTTCTTGCCTAGCGTTGAACAAGACAACCCGGGAGCGAGATATTCTCGTTCCCGGGTATTTTTATGGCCATCGGTACTGCTTCAACACCCATGCTTTCTTCCGGAAATGGCCTGAGCAGGTTCAGGGCCTCGGGCTTTGATGCCCGCAACCATTTCCCGGCCTCTTCCGGGGTGCGTATGATCGCGGGCGAGCGGTGGTGGCCAACGGATTTCAGAACCTTATTGGGATCCACCGTAATCACGCTGATGCTGAGCTTTTTCTCCCCATTCGCGGCGGTATACCAATTTGCCAGCCCACATAACATCCAGAACGGTGCATGCAGGGGAAAAACAGCATAGGGGATTTGCGGATGAACACGGCTGTCGAACTCGTAAAACCAGGAAACCGGAACGAGAACCCTCAGATCTTTTGACCATGAGCCCATGTACGAGGGCGCGAAAGGCTGCCCTTCATGGCGCAGACGCGCGTTGGCCGTAGACAGAAATTTACCGTCCTTGGTTCGAGGCAGTTGCCCCTTTGACCAAAACGGCAGGTAAGGCCAGGTTGCCTTGATGGCCCGGTCCTCACCATTTTTGGCGTAAATCGCAGGCAGGGTCTCCCAGATCATCGAATCCGGCTCGGATTTCCGGCGCAAGCGGGACGGTGAAATGTTGACCCTGTCCAGCGGGTCCGCGGGCAACGCCGCCGGCGGTGTCAGGCTGCTTGCCCAACCGTATATGTCCTTCCAGGAGAGGTGGGAAACGGCCGCCTTACCACACATGCGCTTACGACGCTGTTAAATTGAGAGACACTTTCAGTCTGCAAATTGTAACGGGCCAGCCGTCAACGCTTCATCTTCGCAATGATTGCGTTGGGTGTCCGGCCGTTCAGCTTCTTGTACATTTTTTCCTTGTCACGTCCAAGGCTCAAGTCATAAGCGAGAATGTATCCCAACGCGTTCTTTAAATGGCGCGCCTCGTCTTCTCCGGCTTCCTGCCTCACTCTATCGATGCTTTCTTCAACCGCTTCGGGCGTCGAGAAATCCACCGGCTGATCCATGACGGAAACTTCTCCTTCAGGGACGGGATTTTCTGCCTGGGTGGTCGAAGGGGTATCTTTCGTGACCTCAGCTTTTTTATCCATCTCTTCACCGGCCAGTGCGGGTACCAGGAAAAGAGCCAGGGTGAGAGCGAGTATCGCAGTTAGTGTAGTTTTGAACATAGTTTAATCCTGTATTCGTCTGGTAGGTTTCCAAGCCGGAGCATTCGACCTTATTTCCTCAAGATAATTCAATGCCTGTTATCTGTCTGCCAATATTACCTTGTAATGATTATCAGATGTCTTTTGAGTGCAGCGTTTAAATGTTTTCATCAGCCATTTTTCATAGGGTAGATGCACATTTGCGACCAGGATAAGTGCACCTCCGGGTCGAATATACTCGTGAACGGCCTCCAGCAACCTGATGCTCAACTGGCTGTCTGTTTTGATGCCCATATGAATGGGCGGGTTGCTGACGATAAAGTCGAAACTGCCGCTCAGTTCCGTAAGGCCGTCTGATGCCGTCACAGTGCCTGTGAGCGCATTGCTGGCCAGTGTCTCGGCACAGGCCCTCAGGGCCAACGCGTTACTGTCCAGCAGCGTTACACGGGCTTGTGGCTGCTGTGCGCCGATACAGGCCCCGATCACGCCCGCGCCACTGGCAAAATCCAGTACGTCGCCGTGTAATTCCATGTCCGCTAAAACACGCAGTAGCATCGCCGTGCCGGCATCGAGCCTGCCATGGGCAAATACACCGGGATAGGAGATGGCTTGCAAGGCTTTGTGCCCGCATTCCAGCGTCCAGCTCGTACGGAATGAGGCGGGCTCGAATGGAGCGGAACTCAAAGGTTCGCGGGCTTCATAAAGAACACAATGCCTGGCTTTGTCCAGTTTTTTCACCTGCCGGAAATGTAACCGCAGGAACTTGTCAGCGGACTTGATGCCGGCCTTGTTCTCGCCCGCCAGCCACAGCGAGCCATTGCTGGCCAGTAAGCCGGCCGCGCACGCGAGTAACATGCCCAGCAAGTCTTTCTGGCGCGGCAGGTTGAGAATGATCCAGTCGTACTTGTGCTGCCCGGGCGATGGAAAAGCGGCAAACTCGACATTTGCGCCGGCCAATTTCAACGCAGAGAACGTACCACGGTCCTGGCACAGCAATCGCAAATTTTCACAACTGGCCTGTGCTTCGCGCCAGCTGTCGTCGGCTTCTGGGTTGATCCATAACGCGGAAACGCAGGCCGTCTTGCGGTGGAGGTTTCTGGCAAAGATCTGGCTGACGGCGTGCATGGCGGTGCTGAGGCTCAGT
>JABDPJ010000048.1 GCA_013042835.1 Lysobacterales bacterium | reverse complement strand
ATTACCGGCCTGGCTATTCTGCTGTCGCAGAGCCTGCCAACCGAGTATGCCCCCAACGAAGACCGCGGAGCCTTCTTTGTCTCCCTGCGTGCGCCCGAGGGAGCGACGCTGGAGACGATGGACCGGTCTACACGGCAACTCGAGGAAATCCTGGAGACACAGGTTGGTGAAGGCAAGCCGATAAAGCGGTACCTGACACGGCTTCCCGGCTGGGGCAGTTCGGCGGTCAACAGCTCGTTGATGATCGTTCTGCTGACGCACTGGGACGACAGGGAGCAGACCGATCAGGAAATTGCCAGCTGGCTCCGCTCTGAGACCGGCGCGATACCCGGCGCGAGAATTTTTCCGCGCACCCCAAGAGCGCTCGGTATCAGGGGGGGTGGCTCACCCGTGCAGATGGTCCTTGGCGGGCCGGATTATGAACAGCTCAAAGAATGGCGGGACAAAATGCTCATCGCCATGCAGGATATCCCTGAACTTCAGAATACCGACAGCGATTTCCAGGAGCGCAAGCCCCAGATGAAGATCAATGTCGACCGCAACCGGGCCGCCACGCTGGGCGTTTCGCTGTCCAACGTGGGGCGTACGCTGGAGACAATGCTGGGCTCGAGGACAGTAACCACTTACGTCGACCGCGGCCGGGAATACAACGTCATCCTGCAGGGTGCGGATGCCGACCGTTCCAGCACCGATGATCTCTCCAATCTCTATGTGCGTTCATCTCAGACCAACCAGTTGGTGCCGCTGTCCAACCTGGTCGTGGTCTCGGAAATGGCCGGCCCGTCGCAGCTGAAACGCTTTGACCGCATGCGATCGATCACGGTATCCGCCTCACTGGCGGAGGGTGCGCGCCTCGGTGATGCGATTGAAAAGCTGTACCAGGTCGCCCAGGATACGCTGCCGGCCAGCGCCCGCATCAGCTGGGATGGGGAGAGCGAGGAGTACCTCAACTCCGGCAGTTCCCTGTACCTGACCTTTGCCCTGGCCCTGTTGATCGTATTCCTGGTTCTGTCCGCGCAGTTCGAGAGTTTTATCAACCCGATGATCATCCTGGTGACCGTGCCCCTGGCTTTGACGGGCGCATTGCTCGGTTTGTGGGCCTATGGCAGCAGTATCAACGTGTTCAGCCAGATTGGGGCCATCCTGCTGATCGGGCTGTCGGCAAAAAATGGCGTTTTGATCGTTGAATTCGCCAACCAGTTGCGCGACCGCGGGATGCGTTTTCGCGAAGCGGTTGTGGAGGCGGCCTCGGTGCGTCTGCGGCCAATCCTGATGACCAGCGCCTGCACCACCTTTGGTGCATTGCCCCTGCTGCTCGGCACCGGCGCCGGCGCGGAAGCGCGACAGCCCATCGGCATCGTGGTGGTGTACGGAGTGACCATTTCCGCCGTTCTGACCTTGTTCGTCGTACCGGCGCTCTATGTTCTTTTCGCGCGCAGCACGTCGTCGCCACAGCACGTCTCCAGGGTTATTGAGCGCCTGCGCGAGACGACTGCGGGTGAGGGCGGTGCGCTTGAAGGTAGCTAACCGGCCCGCGTTTGCGCAATATAGCCATTCAGTGCGCTGGCAAACCGCCGGGCTGCACTTTCATCCATGCGCAGGTACATCGAGGGCTCGATCAACTCCAGTTCCATCAGGAGAAATTGATCACCGGTTGCGCGGACAAAGTCAACACGGGCATACACGGGGGCAGGCTCAACCAGGCGCAAGACCGCGTCGGCCACCGCCCGCAGGTTTTCTCCGGGTTTTACCCTGACAATACTCGCACCATGCTCTTCCTGGACACGGAAATCGCCGGATTTGGGAATCTTCTGGATGGCATGACTCAATTCCCCGTCGATATAGAACAGTGAAAACTCCCCTTCGCTACGGATATTTTCAATGAACGGCTGCACCATGAAGGCCCGCTCTGCAAACACCGCCTCGAGTTTGTGGAGGGTGGCTGCATCCACGGGTGCTTCAAGCAGGAAAGTATTAGCGGCATTGGCGCTGATAACGGGTTTTGCAATGATTTTCCTGGCAGCCGCTCGTTCGAACCAGGCCGGCAAATCCTGTTGCACGAATCGTTCATACCACTGGCTTGGCACAATCGCGATGCCCCGCGACTGCAAATCCCGTAGATAAGTCTTGGCCACGTTCCAGCGTACCAGTTCTGCAGGGTTGACCAATGCGGCGGTTGAGCCGGCAACCGCCTCGATCACCTGCATGAACTCAACTGCATTGTCGGGATAGTCCCATGGTGCTGCCGTGTACACCAGGTCATAGCTGTCCCAGTTCACATCCGGCCTGCGCCAGGGGATCCAGTCCACCCGCCAGCCAAGTGTCTCAAGGTGCGGAATACACAGGCCGGCGTCGATTGACCAGCCTTCGGTGTCGTCCATCGTCAGAAAAGCACAGCGCATAAACCTTCCTTTGAATACAGGTTGCGCTCAAAAAAGCCGCAAACATGGATTCAAGAGGCTTTGTGGGCCCGAGTCAAGTATTTTGGAGTTTCAGCGACCGTCATCAGATATCCGATTCACTACCCTGCCAGGCAAGCCCGCAGCCCGCTAAACCGCGTTAACACGCATGGTTTTCGCATGGTTTGACAGTTGCGTTGCTGGCTTGCTGGCCTCCCAGCTGGCGATGGTTTTCCCGGCTTGGGCGAAATCTGCAAGGTCATCGACTTCACACCACCCCGTGCCGTTGATCGAACTGATACCAACGATGCCGTCGGCGGCCAGTTCATCGATTGCCGACAGGTACCAGCGGACCAGCCCATCTGTGCCGGCCATTAGCGCTTCAACCCTGGCGACGAAAGCATCGGCGCCGGCCTGGTCGAAAACCATCATCCCGATGGATTCACCGTTGACGATTTCCGCTTTCAGTTTTTTCCCCACGCGTTGCAGGCGCTCTCCGTCTGCGCTGATTTTCATATCATCGGCGTCATAATGAGCTTTGCGGTCCGTGGCCAGGGTGATTGGATAGGACCTGTCGGCTAATAGCAGGCCTGCCAGGGTGGCAGGTTCAAAAAGGGTGTCTCCATTGACCAGCAAGAAAGGCGCCTGCATCTCGTTGCGTGCCACCCAGCTTGTACCTAGGTTGTCCGAAAGTGCATAAAACGGATTGTAGAGCGTACGAATTGAAACCCCCTGGATTCCGGACACGATGTCTTCGACCACCTGGTGGCCAAAACCCGTGACCACAACGATTTCGCTCACACCATTGGCAGCCAGTGATTCGACCTGGTGTTCAAGCAGCGTTTTGCCGTTAAGCATCACGCAGCACTTGGGCGTGTTGGCGGTCAACGGCATCAGTCTGCGACCCTGGCCCGCGCTCAGGATGATTGCTTTCATGTTATCAATTCCGTGTTATGGATGGGCACAAGATAGCCGGAAGGGTGGGTCTGCGCTTGACAGGCTGAGACATTCACTTGACCTTAAAGGCATCCCAATCCGGAGATTTACGGGAAATACCCGGAGTTACGCTTTATAATGAAATTGTCGGGTTGCATTCAATCCACTGCTTATTTCATACGACACTTCCCCGGTAAACGTAAAATCAAACAGGAATGATGAGTTCTCTCAGAGAAAGTTACGTAACTATTCGCGCCCGGACCCTGGAACTGTGCGAGCCGCTCAAAACAGAGGACTACATTCCTCAGCCGGTGGATTTCGTCAGTCCTGCAAAGTGGCATATCGCGCACACGGCCTGGTTCTTTGAAGAATTCGTATTATCCAGGTATGTAGATGATTACCAGAGATTTGATCCGGATTTTGCCTTTCTCTTCAACAGCTACTACAACACCGTCGGTGAGCGTACCCTGAGGGCCGACCGGGGTAACCTGACGCGGCCAACCGTGCAGGGGGTGCGTGCCTACCGCGCCTGGGTTGATGAGCACATGCTGTCCATCCTGGATGGAAACCCGGGCGCTGAATTGCGGGACATAGTGATCCTGGGCCTGAACCACGAGCAACAACACCAGGAGTTATTGATCACCGACCTGAAGTATATTTTTGGCCACAACCCGGTTTTTCCCGTCTACCAGGATGATGGTGCACTGGTCAACAACGAACAGGCCGGGCAAGGCTGGTTGCAGGTGTCGGAAGGCGTTTACAGCGTGGGCTCCGATGGGCGGGATTTTTGTTTTGACAACGAACAGGGCCGGCATAAAGTCTACTTGCAGAAGTTCGAGATCAGCCAGGCACTTGTCACCAATGGTGAGTACATGGAGTTCATGAACTCCGGTGCATACGAAGACTTCAACCTCTGGTTGGAGGAAGGCTGGGCATGGGTCCAGGCTGGGCATGTCCGCGCACCTTTGTATTGGCACCAGGTCGACGGGGACTGGTATCAGTACACCCTTGGAGGACTGCAAAAAGTCAGGCCCGGAGAGGTTCTTTGCCATGTTTCCTACTTTGAGGCCGCTGCATTTGCGGAATGGAAAGGACTGCGTTTACCCACCGAGTTCGAATGGGAAATTGCGTCTGCACAGTTGGATTGGGGCTTGAGATGGGAGTGGACCAACAGCGCCTACCTGCCATATCCGCAATTTGAAAAAGCCGATGGTGCGATTGGAGAGTACAATGGTAAATTCATGATCAACCAGATGGTCTTGCGGGGTGCTTCAGTCGCCACCGCGCCGGGGCATTCGCGCAGCACCTATCGAAATTTCTTTCATCCGCAGCAGCAGTGGCAATTCAGCGGCATTCGCCTGGCCAGGTAGATGACTGAAACTTTTGCCAAAGACGTGGATGAGGGGCTTTCAGCGAGCCCGAAACGGTTATCAGCACAGTATTTCTACGACGACAATGGCAGCCGGATTTTCCAGCAAATCATGGCGATGCCGGAGTATTACCTGACCGACTGTGAGCGGGAAATCCTGCAAACCCGATCACGGGAAATTCTCGCGGCGCTGGGTTTCTCAGGGCACTTCAACGTCATTGAACTGGGCACCGGCGACGGCAGCAAGACGAGGGAGCTGCTCTCCGGCTTTATCGATGCCGGCGCGGATGTGACTTATGTACCCATAGACATCTCCGCAGCGGCTATCGAAGCGCTGACCGGGCAGATGGCCAGTGAGCTTCCAGGCCTGACAATCAATCCGCAAGTCGGCGATTATTTCGAGATCATGGACAAGGTCGAGGCGCAGGAGGACTGCCCGAACCTGGTGCTGTTTCTTGGTGCCAATATCGGCAACTATGCAGAAACCGACGCCATCGAGCTGTTGCAGCATGTCGGTGATCATATGCGCAGCGGGGACAGGTTGCTGGTGGGTTTCGACCTGCAAAAGAATCCCGCCGTCATTCACCGCGCTTATGATGATCCACATGGCATTACCAGGCAGTTTAACCTGAACCTGCTGGCCCGAATCAACAAGGAACTGGCGGGTGAATTCAAACTGGACCAGTTCGGCTTCTTCTGCTGTTATGAACCATCTTCCGGGGAAGTAACGAGTTACCTGGTAAGCCAGTGTGACCAGGAGGTCTACATCGGTGCAATCGACAGGACGATTTCTTTCGGGCGGGACGAACTGATTTTTACCGAACTTTCGCAGAAACACACGCTGACACAGATCGAGCAACTGGGCAGGGCGGCAGGATTTGAATTCTTCGCTCATTTTCCGGACCGGAAAAAATACTTCAGCGATTCGCTATTTCGCAAGCCTTAGAAGTACGCACCAGGCCGGTAAGCAGTCGCCTGTTCTGATCAGTGAAGCGCCAGTTGCCCGCGCGATTCAGGATTGCCATGCAAAACCGGCGGTTCGTGTTCATTTTCCGGGTTCCCAAATCAATCAGTTCACTGTTATGGACCAGCTGCTACGCCGGAAATTCCCATCGGCGGAATCCCCGGCCCTTTGTTTTACAGCTCCTGCAGGGAGGCTTTGCGGACCGCTTCGAATTCATCCCCTGCGTACCAGGTCGGCGTGACGTCGGCATTGGCAACGGCGGCGGCCAGGCGAAAGGCAAGCCGGGCATCTTCGGTCAGGCCGTCCAGGTTCCAGCTGTCTTCGACCTCGTCCCCCGGGGTGTGGTACTTGTACTTGATCCAGTCCGCATACTGCTGCTCACCCCAGCCGGGTTCCCGGCCGATGAAATCAACACCCGACTTGAACCAGATGGCCGGCACACCGGCGCGCGCGAAACTGATCTGGTCAGAACGGTAAAACCAGCCGGCCTTGACGTCCTGTTCACCGCGTATGCTGCGGTTTTGTGCCTTCGCGGCTTCGGTCAGCCAGTCGTCGAGTTCGGATTTACCCAGGCCATAGACGATCACGTCGCGGGTCCGGCCCCAGACGTTGCCGAGTTCTATGTTGATGTTGGCCACCAGCAGGCCCGGGTGGATAACGCCGCTGTTGGCGAAATAACGCGAACCGAGGCTGCCCTGTTCCTCGACAGCGGGAAACAGCACCAGGACACTGCGGCGGGGCGGTTCGGGCAGTGCGGCAAAGGCGTCGGCGATAGCTAGCGTTTCCGCGATGGCGACGCCGTTGTCCAGGGCGCCGTTGTAAATGGTGTCGCCGGTTTCATCCGGCTCACCAATGCCGAAGTGATCGTGGTGCGCGGACAGGACCAGCACCTCCCTGGCAAGCTCTGGGTCACTGCCGTGCAATATGCCGCCGACATTTGCAGTGGATTTACTGGTCACTTCCACAGCCAGGTCAACGGAGGTGGTCACGCCCAGCGGCACCGGCTTGAAGTCCCTGGAGCGTGCGGATTCGATCAATTCCTCGAGTTGAAATCCTCCCAGCGCGGCCAGGACATTTGATCCTTCCCAGCTGAGCCAGCCGTTGAACAGCGTACGGGCTTCGTCGCCAGCCTTGAGTTCAAACTGTTCGCCGATGTTGGAGGCCCGCACCACCTGCCAGGGGTAACCGGCGGATTCGGTGGTGTGGATGATGAT
>JABDPJ010000047.1 GCA_013042835.1 Lysobacterales bacterium | reverse complement strand
CCCAAGACCCAGCGCACGGCCACTGGCGGCCCATGGAAATACGCCCTTGCCGTATTCCAGCCCTTGCTCTTTGGCTTCCAGTTCCGTGACCCCCACCCCGGCCACCTCGGGGTCGGTATAGGCCACTGACGGGATAACGCGGGCGTCGAACGCGCTTTTCATGCCGGCACAGACCTCGGCGGCCACTTTGCCTTCGTGGGTGGCCTTGTGCGCCAGCATGGGCTGGCCAACCAGGTCACCAATGGCAAATATGTGGGGCACATTGGTGCGCATCTGCATGTCCACGGGAATGAAACCGCGCTCGGTAACTTCAACCCCGGCGGCTTCCGCACCAATAAGATTACCGTTAGGCGTGCGCCCGGTTGAGACCAACACCCGGTCGAAGACAGTGTTTCCAGGTACCTTTGAGCCCTCGAAGGTCACGTGGAGCCCATCATCTTCAGCTTGAACCGCGGTGACGCTGGTATTGACGAAAATGCCGGCGTAGCGGCTTGTAATTCTCTTCTGCAAGGGTCTGACCAGGTCTTTATCGGTGCCCGGCATCAGCTGGCCGGTTAACTCGACCACGGTAACTTCGCTACCCAGCCCCTGGTAAACACTGGCCATTTCCAGGCCGATAATACCGCCGCCTATCACCAGCAGGCGTTCAGGGATGTCATTCAATTCCAGCGCATCGGTAGAATCCATCACGCGTGGATCGTCCCACGGCAAACCGGGCAACTTGAATGCCTGCGAACCGGCGGCGATGATGGCCTTGGAAAAACTGATCTGCTGTTCGCCATCAGTGGTCTCAATGGTCATTTCGTGGGGATCGCTGAAAGCACCCGTTCCCTGGATGACCGTGACCTTGCGTTGCTTTGACATGGCCGCAAGTCCGCCGGTCAACTGGCCGATGACTTTCTCCTTCCAGCCGCGCAATTTGTCCAGTTCAATTTCGGGTTCGCCGAAGACGACGCCGTGATCCGCCATGGCCGCAGCTTCGTCGATGACCACGGCGGCATGAAGCAGGGCCTTGGAAGGAATGCAACCGACGTTGAGACAAACCCCGCCGAGCGCGGCATAGCGTTCAACCAGCACAACCTTCAGGCCAAGGTCCGCCGCCCGGAAGGCCGCGGTGTAGCCGCCGGGACCGGCGCCGAGAACCAGTACATCACAATCGTATTCGACGGCGGGTTCAGGCGGTGCTGTCTCCGTCGCTGCACCTGGTTCTTCAGTTGCCGCGGATTGTTGGCTTGGCTCCGGCGCCTCAACTGCTTTCGTCGCAGCAGGTTTGGCCCCGCTATCGGAATCAGCGGGCGCCGATGTCTCGGCAATATCCTCGTCCGCTTCCACCTTCGCCACCAGCCAGCCCTCGGAGACGAAGTCACCTTCAGCCACGTCAACGCTCTGGACTGTGCCCGCCACCGGTGAAGGTATTTCCATGACGGCCTTGTCGCTTTCAAGCGTAACCAGCGACTGGTCCGACTCAACGCGATCACCGGCCTTGACCAGCACCTCAACCACCGGGACATCGATAAAATCACCGATATCGGGTACGCAGATTTCAATCAGATTACTCATGAATTAATTCTCACCATTGCCACCCACAACTGCCTCGCTGATCATCAGCCGACCGTCGTTTTGCTGCAAACTGTAGTGTTTAAGAAAGCTCATACCCAGCAATATGCCGTCAAATTCTCCGGCCGTGATGCTGGCACGCACGTTGGTGCGGCGCAAGCCACCCACCGTTACCTCGTCCAGCCGTGTTACCCAGGCAGTTGCAGGTCCCGCAGCCGTCATCACCTTGACTCGCGGTCCGAATTTCAGTCCCAGCGCACGGGCCGTCGATTCCGGCATGGCGACATCGGTTGCGCCGGTGTCTACCAGGAATGACACCTGTTGGCCGTTGATTGAGCCCTCGGCCTCGTAATGACCGTTGCGGTCCTGCTCCAGGACCACCATTACGTTGCCGTCCGAACCGATCGAAGTGACCGTTCCTGCGCCGTTCTCGAATGCGGAAAACAACAAGTATAGGCCCCCAAGCATGCCGAGCGCCGCAATCCATAACATGCGCCGCCCCAAGCGTGAATCAGGATTACTCACTTGGTTTTCCACTGTTCTGCGCCCTTACAAATCCATGCTTTCAATATCTTCGAGGCTGGTCGCCAAATGGCGGGTGAAGCGTGCCGCATTGGCGCCGTCGATCACGCGGTGGTCGTAAGACAGGCACAATGGCAACATGGTGCGAGGCCTGAAGCTCTCACCGTCCCACTGTGCGCTGACGCTGGCTCGGGAGACACCCAGGATTGCCACTTCGGGCGCATTGATAATCGGTGTGAACGAGGTTCCACCAATGCCGCCGAGGCTGGAAATGGAGAAACACCCGCCCTGCATCTCGATGGGTTTGAGCCCTCCGTCGCGGGCCCGCTGACTGACTTCGGCCAGTTCTTCGGCGAGTTCGAATATACTCTTCTGATCACAATCCCGGATAACCGGAACCACCAGGCCGCCGGGTGTATCGACCGCGATGCCAATATGAAAATATTTTTTCAGGACCAGGTTCTCACGCGTCTCGTCGAGCGAGGCATTGAATGCCGGAAACTCCTTGAGAGCCGCAACACTGGCCTTGATCAGGAAAACCAGCGGCGTCAACTTCATGCCCTTTTCCTTGGCCTGGGCTTTGCGATAAGCCTCCAGATCGGTGGTATCTGCCAGGTCGTTCTGCGTGACATGGGGAATACTCACCCAGTTGCGGTGCAGGTAGGCTCCGGAAACCTTTTGGATTTTTGACAGGGGCTGGAGCTCGACGTCACCGTAGCGACTGAAATTGACTTTCGGTGGTGGTGGCAGATCGAACCCCAGTCCGCCAGAGGCTGCGCCCGCGCCTCCCGCCATCACTGTTTTGACAAAAGCCGTGACATCGTCGCGGATGATGCGTCCGCCACGGCTGCTGCCACGGACCTGTGCCAGGTCTACGCCCAGCTCGCGGGCAAACCGGCGAATCGCCGGACTTGCGTAAGGGGCATTTGAAGGCAACGTGGATCCGGCACCCATCGGCACAGGCGGAGACTGCCTGTCTCCGGTCGAAGGTGGCGACGGCCTGGCCGCCTGCTTTGCCGGCTGGCTTGGCGGCGCCTGTTCCGGAGCCGGAGGCGCTTCAGGCCGGGATGGTTGTTCAGCTGCCGCCGGGGCAGGCTCTTCAGCCGCAGGTTCCGCAGCATCGGCTGATTCATCTGCTTCGAGTACGGCAACCAGCTGGCCCTCCGATACCTCGTCACCAACGTTCACATGAAGTTCGCGGATGACGCCGGCGGAGGGTGCCGGTACTTCCATCATCGCCTTGTCACTTTCCAGGGTTACCAGGGACGCCTCGGCAGCCACGGAATCCCCTATACTGACAAGTACCTCGATCACCGGGATGTC
>JABDPJ010000043.1 GCA_013042835.1 Lysobacterales bacterium | reverse complement strand
CGGGCGCCCGCCGTGGCCTGCGCCAGGCTATCGGTGGTCATGGTGTTGCCGGCGGATTTGACAACCACAAGGTCACCCAGCACGGAATAGGCGGCCTTTTGCACCCGAAACAGGTCGTAATCGTTATTGAAGCCACTGCGCAGGCCCTCGTATTCGATGGCGACTTCCTCTTCGCTGGCCAGCTGCGCTGTAAAGTCAGCGGGGATGGTGAGCTTGCGGTAGCTGACCGGCTCCTCACCTTCTTTGAGGGGCGGAACGTCTTGCGGGTGGATGATGGTAAAGAGGTTTTCCTGCAAACGGTTTTCAAGGTGTGAAGAAAGGAATCCGTCGTCATTATTTTCCACTAATAGCTCGGCCGGGTTATCCACGAAACTTACACCACCCTGGGTGACCGTGCCGATGAAATAGAAAAACACTGCCGGCATGATGAACAGCCAGAGAAATGTTGAGCGGTCCTTCACCGCCAGTTTCAAATCGTTTAATGCAATTAGCGCAACCGCTTGCAGGTATCCGCTCATGCCAGCGCCTTCCTTGCCGACAGGCTACCCGTCAGCAGCACCAGCACCAGCGTGACCAGCAGGATGCCCCACAACTCTGCAAACATGCCGGAGGCGCCATGCTCGCCGATTAGAT
Organism: Lysobacterales bacterium; assembly: GCA_013042835.1. GTDB lineage: Bacteria > Pseudomonadota > Gammaproteobacteria > Xanthomonadales > SZUA-36 > SZUA-36. The sequence goes on along the minus strand of JABDPJ010000043.1, from coordinate 7,647 downwards.
AGGCCTTCAGGGGTTCAATAACGCGCCCATTGGGCGTGTACTGCGCGATACTGGAAATGAATTTCGGCATGGTTTCCGTCGGAAAGAAGCTGCCGCCAACCATCAGCAGTGGGAACATGAGCAGGGTCGAGATCATGCTGCCAGATTTCCTCGACGGCGCCAGTACCTGTATCAGTGACAGCAGCGCAAACAGCACTGGACCGGTCAAACCCAGCCAGGCCAGCGCCGACAGATATTTTTCAAAACTGATATCGAAATAGAAAAAACCCATCAACATGATCGGAGCGGCAACCAGGGCGGTCAAAGCCATGGCCGTAAACCACTGTGCGACCCAGAACGCTGAAAAAGCGTTGGGGCTGGCAACCCAGCGGCCCAGTGTGCCCTTCTCCTTCTCCGTCCAGAAATTGGATGACTGCCCATTGGCGGCAAAAAACGCCGCCATGATCAGGATGCCCGGAAACATCAGCAGGCCCATGTTGACGGACAATCCCTCGGGTTCCGGTGTCACATCCTCAACTTCCATAAGCGGTGGAAAAACCAGGTCGGCGATACCGGAAACCTTGTCGGTGATATTGGCGGAAAAATCCGCCGTCGAGATACCCACCAGCCCATCACTGTCGACGCTTTGCGAGATAATCTTCAGTTCGTCCCCGAACACCTTGTGCAAGTAATCGCCGAGGTCGAGAAGGGATTCGAGCATTTCCCTGATCAGGCGCGGTGAGACGTACTGCGAGGGATTGACCGTCAACTGCAGCGCAATCTCCTCGCGATCCAGCCAGGCCTGGCCAAACCCGGCAGGTATGACCAGGTGTGCACTGCCGTCACCTTCGTTAATGCGGCGCTCGCCCTCGTCCAGGCTGATCTTTTCAAGCGTGACCATATCAGCTACCTGGTCCTGGCCCAGCGCACTCAGAATACCCTGGCTTATAAAACTGTCATCAAGGTCGGTGACCAGCAGCCCTGCCTTGATAGACCCGCCACCGCCGCCCATCACCGAAGCAATCAGGAAACCGATGGCAAACGGGATCATGATGGAGGAAATCAAGGCGCCCGGATCATTGAAGCGGCGCTTTAACTCCTTGAGGACCGTGATAAAAATGAACCGCATCAGGCGCGCAGGTCCTTGCCGGTGAGCTTCAGGAACAGGCTTTCCAGGTTGGGTTCGGACAAGCGTGCATGGTGGATTTCCGCACCGGTGGCGCTGATGCTCTGCAATACCGAGGGCAGGCTGCGGGCGCCATCCCGGATAGCGATCATCAGGGTATCGGTAGCCAGCGCCAACACTTCACCGTGCAATTCGGTCACTGCCTGCTCTACTTTTGGCTGATCAAACGAGCCGGACAGCTGGATGATGTCGTTACCACCAAATTCGGCCCGCAGTGCCTCGAGTGTGCCCGTCGCAATGATTTTGCCGTGATCGATGATGGCCAGTTCGTCACAGAGCTTTTCAGCCTCTTCCATGTAGTGGGTGGTGTACAACACGCAGGTGCCCTTGGCCTTTTCCTCGCGAACCAGCTCAAACAGGTGCTCACGCGACTGCGGGTCGACACCTACGGTCGGCTCATCCAGCAACAGGATGGCCGGCTCGTGCACCAGGCCGCAACCAAAATTCAGGCGGCGTTTCATGCCGCCCGAATAGGTTTTGGGCAGGTCGGAGGCGCGATCGGCCAGGCCGATACGGTTGAGGACATGACCGACGCGCTGCTGGAGCTTGTCCCCTTTCAGTCCATAGGCGGCACCCCAGAACGCGAGGTTATCCCGTGCGGACAGGTCTTCGTAAATAGCCAGCTCTTGCGGCACGATGCCAAGGCTGGACTTGGCTTTGATTGCCTCGGTGGACATATCAAAACCACCCACCCTGACCGAGCCGGCTGTAGGCTTTAGCAGCCCCGACAGGCAACTGATGCAGGTCGACTTGCCAGCGCCATTGGGACCCAGCAGGCCAAAAATCGAGCCTGCTTTGCCCCTGAAGCTGATGCGGTCAACCGCTATCAGGTCACCGTAAGATTTTTGTAAATCACGTACCTCTATCAAGCTTGCTTATCTCCTGAGATTACCTGAGCTGTACAAATCTCCTGCTTTGAGCGACATAGGCGCGGCGTGAATCACAGCTAACCAGGTGGCTCATTAAAGCGCCCCGGACTCGCCAACCACCGCCATTACCATAGCGTTCAAAATCGGCGCCTATTTCGGTCATGCTCGCATGTGCTTCAAGCCATTTGTAATCAAAATCTTCCTTGCCTCCGCCATAAACGGGAAACCAGTGAAAAATTGCAGCATCGGAGCCACCGTCAGTCAAGTTTATTAAGGCCCGAGTGAGCTGTTTTTTAACTATAGGAGACAATTGGAAAAATCGCCTGTTAATCACGACTCAGCGCGGTTTTTGTTTATTCCCTGTAAAAATTCGAAGGTCCGTCGGGCAAATCGGCTGAATTGTGCTATTTTGAATTAAAGGGGTATCTACAGCAGGCTGGCAGCATGGCTGTAGAACCCACGCTTCAATAATAATAATGAGGGATTCCACACCATGAACAAACACGTCTACTGGTTACTTGAGTTGGATATTCAAAGCGGGCGGGAGGAGGACTTCCGCACATTGATGGATGAGATGGTCACCGCGACCAAAGAAGACGAGCCCGGTACGCTTGGTTACGAGTGGAGCACCAGCGAGGACGGCAGGAAGTGCCACATTTTTGAGAGCTACGAAGATTCGGCAGCGACACTGCAACATCTGGCAAATTTCGGTGAAAAGTTCGCCGCCCGCTTCCTTGAGGTGCTGAGTCCGACGAGTTTCGTAGTTTATGGTGCACCCAGCCAGGAGGTCAGGGACGCGCTGGCCGCTTTCGGCGCCAGCTACATGCAGTCCGTGGGTGGGTTCACCCGCTAGCATCACACGGTGAAGCACGGCACCTTCAAAACTATTGCATATGACGCCGGGGGATCATTGCCCCGGCAGGTCCCTGCCAGTTTATAACTAAAAAGAGAAAGACAATGGCAAAGAGTTTCATCCTTACCGACAGTTCAGGTATCCGTTACGCAACCGGAACGATGATGTATTTTGCACAGGGCATCCCGCAAGGCTTGTTGAGCATCACGATACCCGCCTGGCTGGCCAGCCAGGGTGTCAGTGCTGCGGATATTGGCTCATACCTTGCCGTTATCGTGCTGCCCTGGGCATTCAAACTGGTGACCGGCCCGTTCATGGACCGCTTTCAGTTCCGGCCGATGGGCAAACGCCGGCCCTGGGTTTTGGCAGCACAGCTGGGCCTGTCACTTTCCCTGCTGGCTTTGATGCTGATAGAAAATCCCGCTGAACAAATTGGCCTGCTGATGCTGATTGGCGTGCTCGTCAATAGCTTCGCCGCCACCCAGGATGTAGCGGTCGATGGTATGTCGATCGACCTGACACCGGTGCGGGAACAGGGCCGCCTGAACGCGTTCATGAGTTTTGGCAAGGCGGTAGGTTGGGGTGCGACCTCGGCGGTTTCGGGTGTGCTGTTGATGAGTTTTGGCATGCAGGTCACCGCCATTGTCGCAGCCTCGGTTTCGGCTGTGATATTGCTGGCCTTTGTCGCCGTGCTGGAGCGGGAAGGCGAACGCCGGTTGCCCTGGAGCACCGGCGAAGCGGCCACGAAACGTCAACAATCCGGTTCATTCGGCGCGGTTTTCAGCGGCGTCAACAAGGTGCTGTGGACGCGCACCAGCATGGTCGTCATGTTGATCATGCTGGTCGATGGACTCATTTCGGGCTTTGGCCATGCATTGATGCCCATTGCCGCTGTGAACCTGTTCGGTTACACCACCCAGCAATGGTCGCAACTTGTGGCCGTGATGGGGCTGATCGGCGCGGTCGTCGCACTCTCGCTGGGTCCGGCGATCGACCGGCTTGGCGCCAAGCGAATTTTGTTCATGACGATTTCCCTGGTCGGAATGCACGCGATACTGATTGCGCAGACGCAAAGCCTGTGGCAAGACGCTTTCTATGTCCGGGTGATGCTGTCGGTCTGGGTACTGATGTCACCGGTGGTCATGGTCAGCATCATTGCGCTGGCCATGGGCATTTGCTCGCGGGGTAATTCCGCCACCCAGTTCGCCATTTACATGTCGGTGGCCAATCTTGGGCATTCGGCGGGCTCCAAGATATACGGCATGATCTCCGAGCAGTCAGGCTACGTGAACAGCTACCTGACGCTGGCTGTGCTGGTGGGCGTTATGATCGTTATATTGTACTTTTATCGCCACCGGCAAGATGCTGACGGGCAGGCCGACCACAAACATGTACAGACCTATGCGCTGGGTACCGCCGGCAGTGGTGCCGGGGTCTATTTCTCGGGCGCGATGCGCTGTCCCAAATGCCGCTCTGATATGCAAGAGATTGAAATCGACGGCACTATTATTGACCGCTGCGGTTCGTGCAAAGGACTATGGTTTGATGAAGGCGAAGCCGAGGCCCTGGGCAACAAGGCGGCGGCAACCGAGATCGACACCGGTACGGCGAGTACCGGCAAAAAGCATAACCTGATTGACGACTACCGCTGTCCGCGATGCGGTGGTCACATGGAAAAGAAAGTCGATCCGCAGCAGCGCCATATCTGGTACGAATCCTGCGTTGACTGCCATGGATCTTTCTTCGATGCGGGCGAGTTCCGTGATCTTGCCCAGGTGACGATCTCGGATTTCTTCAAGCGGATGATCATCCCGAAACGCGAGTGAGGTGAACAGCGGAGGCAATCCGGGATTACACCGGCGAGCGGTTTCAACCCGGCGGCTCCCGCTGTGCCCCACCTCGTCCGGCCTTGCCGTTTAAACCTATTGCCCGGCTTTGCTATCAAATACTGTAACGGAATCCACCGGGTCCATGCGGCTTCGCCCTGATTCCTACACATGGCAGCTATCCAACCGTGCATGTCAGGCCGCGTAAACCGGCGCAAATGTGCACCAGCAAGTGACAGGAGTGATCAATGAAGGGTTTATCCAGGTATTTCACCGCCATCGCGTTTGCATTAATGCTGATTGTACCGGCAGTAGTGAGCGCCGGCAGCAGCGTCAGTACGGTAAATAAGAGCATTCGCATCGACGACAATTCCACCGCCGGAAACGTTGATTCGGTCAATGGCTCGGTACGCATCGGTGACAGCTCAGCGGTCAAGTCCGTTGACACGGTCAATGGTTCAATCAAGCTCGGAAATGACGTTAAGGTCGAACGCGGCGTCGAATCCGTCAACGGTGCGGTAACCCTGAAGCCAGGTTGCCGGGTGGATGGTGATGTCGATACCGTCAACGGCAGTATCCGCCTGCAGGACACCGTCGTCGGCGGTGATGTCACAACGGTGAATGGTGGAATCCGTTTGCTGGAAGGCACCGAGGTTAGTGGCAACGTCGTGGTCCGCAAGCCCGGTGGCTGGAGTTACAACAAGCGCCGCAAGCCGGTTAAAGTGGAGATTGGCGAAAATGTTCTGATCCATGGCGACCTGGTTTTCGAGCACGCGGTTGAGTTGAGGCTCCACGACAGCGCCAGGGTAGGGGAGATCATTGGCGAAGAAGTCACCATAATCACCCCCTGAAGACAACGGGGTTAGAGTCCGGATACTGACTCCAACCCCGGATAATCAAGGTTCGTGAGGTTTGGCTTCACCCAGTTCGGCGAAGCTGAAAAGCCTGAATGCCCTGTCACCGTTGAAATCCAGGACCCGCAAGTCATCGGTTTCGAGCCAGTCATTCATAACCGCGGTGAAGTGTCCGCCGTAACGCTCTTTGGCCAGGTCAAGCGGGACTTCGTAAGCGATGAACTTATCGAGGCCTTTCAGTTGCAGCGCTTCCAGCAAGGCAACATCCTCTATGGACGAGTAAGAGGTCAAAATCACGACGGGGCCGCTACCCGTCATCAGTAAGAATGATTTCATTTCCATCTCCCGGTTTCAGCATGACGGCACAGGATGGACCCGTTGGCATAGAGGTGGATGTCAAACGAGCCATATTCCGGACCGCATTAACTTTCCTGTAATGAAGAATCTCCGCGCCCGGAGAGAGCCGGGAAACGGGTCGATTCCCTCTACTTATATTCTAGTACTGTTTTGTTGTCGGGACAGGACCTTGTTTTGTTTCCGCTTGCTGAGGAGCTGCATCGGCAATGATGACAGGGCATTCGAAGCAGTCAAAAAAGTCATCGAAACAGGCTGACAGAAAATATCATGCCACCTTGAAAACCGTTGGGCGTTTATTTTCAAGCTGGTCGACGTGGGCAATCACGGCAATCAGAGCCATGCCGATGAACGCATCATGCAATTTTCGTCAACATTAAAAATCCATTCATCTGGCGATTATTTTTAAGCTACACTCTGCGGTATGGATACTGAAAAAATGGTCGCCGAGCTATTCGATATCTTTGACGTCAACGGCGACGGCGTCATTTCCAAGGGCGAGTTCGTTGAGCTGGCTGAGGCCCTGCTGCATCAGAAGGGTATGAACTTCAGCAGCGACCTGTTCAAACAATTTGATGCGAATCACGATAACGTGATATCCAGGGAAGAGTTGATTGACATGGTGCTGGAGCTTGCCTTGTAACAGGCTGCGGAGCCCTTATTTACCAAATGGCAGGCGTTAATCGAAGACACCCGCTCTTACGGGTGTTTTTTATTGTTCCAGGAAATGGATTGAACCCGCCCGGAAATTTCTCGCCTGCGTATTCCTGCCCCCGCTAATCTGAATTGCCTGAAAAAATTTCAACGTGAACTATACTTAAATGACAAGGATGGTCTGCAATTAACCAGGAGGGTTATCAGTATGAACAGATTAATTCGTTGTCTGCTATTCGCTTTTTTATCTACCGCCATTTCGGCTTATGCGCAAACTTCCGTCGTTGAACCCGGTGCCAATGACACCGATGTGAATGCGATCAATATTGTCAGCAACAGCGAGCTCTCTGCGGAGCTCGAAGTCGCCGGCAAGTCGGTTCGCGTCAGTGGCCGGATGAGTCTCAACCTGGTCGCATCCGGCAAAGACCTGGAAGAGGGAATCGTGCGTGTGGCAGGCTGGAACATCGCCATGTTTTCAGTGCCGCAAGCGGCAATTTCCGGGCACGAAAAGGTCAGTCCGGCAGAGGGTTTGTTGGCTTTTGCCGCCAACAGCAACAAGTCCCAGGCGCTCAAATACGATCGTAGGAGGAACGTACTGAGAGGTGAGATAGAGGGATTCATTGATACTTCCTACCTCGCCAAACAGGTCAAGAAGACCAGTGGAGAGCGGCGCCCGGGCAGCACGGATTTCTTTGAGACGCAAACCCAGCCGGCCGTTTTGCAAATTGGACTCAGGCTTGATAAGCCTCTGAATACACCGAAACAGGAAATCGATTTTACCAAGGCCAGCGTGACGGCCTCGTTGAAAGTCATGAAATATGAATTTGAAGGGCATGAGCTGCCTGATTACCAGATTTTCATCAAGGAAGAGGCCATGATCTGGGAGGTCGCGGAGTGGTTCCTGTTTGAAACTGCCAAAAAGTTATGCGTGCAGCCGGTGAATATCGGCAAGCTGACAAAGCTCAAAAACCGCTGGACATGGCCGATGTTCAGCGTGGCAACTACCGGCTCAGGCCTGGCCTTTGGTCAGCCCGGGGCGGCGACCCAGTGGAACAAGGCCGACGTGGTGTTC
>JABDPJ010000037.1 GCA_013042835.1 Lysobacterales bacterium | reverse complement strand
GCCAAGTCGACCCCAATTACGTTTAACTTAGTCATGTATGGGCTCCTTCTTGAGCGTTTTGGTCAACACTCAACCTAGGTGAATAGGTAGGAGGAGTCCATACATTGGGTCGGTAGCGGAGATCAGTGCCCCAAAACGGTGTACTTCCGCTCCGGGGCAGATAGCAGAACTCCCCTGGATGTAAATCTCAGGGGAGTCTAGTTCTCAGTTAGGCCAGAAACGGAACCAACATGATAATTTGTGACGGCATTCTAGCCGTTCTTGAAGATACTCATCACGTATTGGCCCGTCAGGAAAATTACCTTCAATTACAACCCTAATGTCCAAGCCGAAATTGAAACTCGCGCCTATGTTCGTTGATGTAGATTGACTTGTATCAGCCGAATTGATTTAACCGACCGGTCGTTTAAAATAATTATTGAACGACCGGTCGGTCTGTGTTAATTTGCGCCCTCAATTGAATCAGGACGGTGCCATGAACCTCAAAACCCAGGCGTCTGAAGAGACAAAACAGAACATCATACAAACCGCTATTTCCATACTGGGCACAGAGGGATATCCCGCGTTGACCGTCGGCAAGTTGAGCAAGCAGGCCGGCGTCAGCAAAGGTGCGCTCTACCATCATTTCGATAGCCTCGAGGCGGTGCGGCTGAGTGCACTGGAAGCATTGATCGACCGCCTGGTAACGATTAAAGATCCTGGACAGTTCGGAACCCTTTCCGACTACCTGGCCGACTTGGGCGAGGATTTCTTTGACGATCTCAAGCACGAAGCCACGCTGGCGAAAGCCCTTTTTGCGTTCCTGGCTCAGGGTATGTTCGATGAACAAGCTGCCCTCCAGTTACACCATATGATGGCAAGTAGCATGGAGCAGTGCAGCACAGCGTTTAAGCACTTTATTCCGGATCTTCCCGAGGATAAGCAGGGAGCCCTTCCGATGATCCTGGATTCATATTTTATCGGCGTGTTCTCAAAGTGGTTTCTCGACTTCGACCGTGCACAGTGCTGCCCCAACTGGGAGGTCCTGAGCGAGATGATTCTTTTATATGTCGACACGCAAAAAGAAGCGGGTCAGTAACAACGAGTTTGGCTCTGCCTTGAGATGCAGGGTCAACGGAGTAACACACACCATGAAAACCAATAAACCAATCCTTCTGACTCTGGGGGCAGTGTTGATCGCTGCATCGGCCGGCCTGCTCATCGCATGCGCAAAGCCCGAGCCCGTTCAGGAGAGCGTGGTTCGCCCAATCAAACTCCACCAGGTGGAGGACCGCCAAAGCCAGGACCTGCTCAGGTTTCCGGCACGAATTGCTGCAAACGAACAGGCTGAGATATCTTTCAGAATTTCCGGCGAACTGACAGAGTTTCCCGTTAGATCTGGTGCCCGTGTTGAAAAAGATGATTTGCTGGCCCACCTCGATGACCGTGATATCAAGAATGAAGTGGCCGCCCGCCAGGCCGATTATGACTTGGCAAAAGCAAATTTTGAGCGCACGCAGTCGCTGCTCGAGAAGAAGATGGCTTCCCAGGCTGACAACGACAGCACCAGCGCGCAGCTGAAATCTGCAGAAGTTGCGCTGCAACTGGCCAAGGATCGTTTGAGTGACACCGTGCTGAAAGCACCGTTTACCGGTCGCATTGCCCGGACCCTCGTCGAGAACTACCAATCCGTCGTGGCGCAGCAGCCCATCCTGATCCTGCAGGATGTCGACACGCTGGAAGTTGTGGTCCAGGTGCCGGAGAGGATTTTCACCCAAGTCAGAGAAGATCGTATCAACCCGGATTACAGCCCGTTTGTGACCTTCACAGGCCAGGAAGACAAAGAATATACTCTGACCTATAAAGAACACGCCACCGAAGTGACACCCGGGACCCAGTCCTACGCGGTTACGTACTCACTACCAAAGCCTGAAGATCTGACTGTTTTTCCCGGCATGGGAGCAACCCTGACGGTCGATATGGCACGCCAGCTGATATCGGACCATAACGAACCGGAATTCCTCCTGCCGGTAACAGCTGTTCTGGAAGATGCAACGAGTGGACAGCTACAGGTCTGGGTCTACGACGAAGAAGCGGGTGTGGTTCAGCCACAGGCTGTTTCAGTAGGCCGCATTACCCAGTCTGGAGTAACCATAACGTCCGGCGTGAATAACGGCGACCGGATCGCGGCTGCCGGACTGAGTCAGCTTCGCCCGGGCATGTCCGTAAAGCCCCTGGAACGTGAACGGGGAATCTAATGAACATCGCAGAGTATACGATCCAGCACAAAGTCATCAGCTGGATGGCAGTCGCGTTGCTGCTCGTTGGCGGTATCGTATCGTTCAATAGCCTGGGGCAATTGGAGTGGCCGGAGTTCCCCATTCCGCAGGCCATGGTGAACACCGCTTATCCAGGGGCTTCTCCGGAACAGGTCGAAGAGGAAGTCACCCTACCGATCGAACGCGCTATCCAGCAACTGGAATACGTGAAGAACATCGATTCGATTTCCAGCGCCGGGCTATCGCAGATCATTATCGAACTCAATGACAATTACTCGAGTGATGAGCAGCCCCAAATTTGGGACGAACTGCGTCGCAAGGTAAATGATATCCAGGCAGGGCTTCCACCCGGTGTCTATCCTTCCGAGGTCAACGACGATTTCAGTGACGTTTACGGCATCCTGTACAACATCAGCGGACCAGATTTCAATTACCGGGAACTGGAAAACTATGCCGAAATCCTGAGCCGCGATCTGTCTCTTATCGAGGGTGTCAAGAAAGTTACGATCGCCGGGGCGGTGTCCAAGCAGGTCATTATCGAGATGTCTCAGGAGAAGATGTCTTCGCTTGGAGTCGACCCTTCATGGATATACGGCCTGGTCCAAACCCAGAATGTCGTTTCCAATGCGGGCAATGTGGTTGTAAACGGTCAGTCCGTGCGGATTCACCCCACTGGCGAATTCAACGACATCTCCGAACTCGAAGCCCTGGTCATTAGCGCACCCGGCAGTACCGAGCTGGTTTACCTGGGTGATATCGCCGAGATCTACGAAGCTTTTGATGAAACACCTTTCAACCTTTACCGCAGCAACGGTGAAAAAGCCATATCGCTGGGTATTTCGTTTTCGAAGGGCGCCAATGTCGTCGAGGTGGGCAAGGCTGTAGACGAACGGCTGGCGCAACTCGAAAGTATTCGCCCCATGGGCATCGAAATGACCAAGGTGAGCGACCAGCCGCAGACAGTCAGCAGCGCGGTCAGTGAGTTCCTGGTCAGTGTTCTGCTGGCGATCGCAATCGTGATCGGCGTACTGCTGGCCACGATGGGGCTGCGTTCCGGCCTGTTGATGGGCGGCATCCTCCTGCTGACCATCCTGGGAACCTTCATCGGGATGAACATCCTGGGCATCCAGTTGGAATTGATATCCCTGGGCGCCTTGATCATCGCCCTGGGAATGCTGGTCGACAACGCAATCGTGGTTACTGAAGGCGTTCTGGTCGGTTTGCAGCGCGGCGAAACCCGCATGGAAGCCATCAATCGGGTAATTCGCCATTACGCATGGCCTCTCCTGGGCGCCACGGTCATAGCCGTTATTGCGTTTGCACCGATCGGTCTTTCACCGGACGTCACCGGTGAGTTCATGATCTCCATGTTCCAGGTTCTGATGATCTCCCTGATGGTTAGCTGGGTACTGTCCGTCACCCTCACGCCGTTTTTCTGCTACCTGATCTTCGACGATCCCGCTGAGGCCATGGCCGGCGATCCTGCTGATCCGTATAAAGGGTTCCTGTTCTCCGCATACCGCAAACTGTTGAATATTTCCCTGAAGCACCGGATCACGACCCTGGCCGTGGTGGTCGTTTCGCTGTTGATCGCAATTCTCGCTTTTGGCCAGGTCAAGCAGCAGTTTTTCCCGCCATCCAACACCCCCATCTTTTTTGTGGATGTCTGGATGCAGGAAGGAACCGACATCCGGCAAACCGAAGAGAATATGAAGCAATTGGAAGATGAGGTGCTGGCTTTTGACGAAGTAGTGAACCTGACATCGGTCATGGGCATGGGCGCCCAGCGTTTCGTTCTGACCTACGCGCCAGAAAAAGCCTACAGCAGTTACGCTCAATTGATCATTGAAACCGACAGCTTGGAGACCATCGAGACCCTGATCCCCAGGCTGAGAAACCGGTTCCAGCAGACCTATCCGGAATTCGATTACAAATTCAAACTGCTGGAGAATGGACCGGCGCCAGCAGCCAGGATCGAAGCGCGATTTTACGGCTCAGACCCGGATGTACTCAGACAATTGGCCGCGCAAGCGATGACGGCAATGGAAAAAGTACCGGGCGCCGTCGATATCCGGAATACCTGGCGTGAACCGGTCAACCTGGTGCGGCCTCAACTGGATGAAGCGGCTGCCCGGCGTACCGGTATTTCAAAGCAGGCGCTGGACGATGCCCTGCTGGTCAATTTTGATGGTAAAACCATTGGTCTGTACCGCGATGGCAGCCATATGTTGCCCATCGTTGCTCGCTCGCCCGAGCACGAACATCTCAATGCCGACCATATCAACGACCTGCAGGTATGGAGCCAGGAACGAAACTCCTTTGTTCAAATCAACCAGGCCGTTACCGGCTACGAAGTGGAAACCGAAGATCCCTTGATTTTGCGCAGGAACCTGAAACGCATGTTGACGGTCCTGGCCGATGTGGCGCCTTTCAGCGAGGACACGCCGGAGGCCATGCGGACGAAGCTCAAAGACGGTGTGGAGGCCATCCCTCTGCCTGAGAGTTACGAGCTTGAATGGGGCGGAGAATACGAAGCGGCAAAGGAAGCCAACGAGGCGGTATTTGCCTCACTGCCCCTGGGTTACCTGCTCATGTTCCTGATCACGGTTTTCCTGTTCAATACCGTACGGCAGCCGCTGGCCATCTGGGCGACGGTGCCACTGAGCATAATCGGCATCACGTTCGGATTGCTGGTGCTGAACATTCCGTTTTCATTCACGGCCTTACTCGGGATGCTAAGCCTGTCTGGCATGTTGGTTAAAAACGGCATCGTGCTGGTTGAGCAAATCCAGATTTCCTCGACCAGGGACATCCCGATTCAGGACGCCATCAAGGACGCCAGCGTAAGCCGCGCAAGGCCGGTTTCCATGGCGGCCCTGACCACCATGCTGGGCATGATTCCCCTTATATGGAATGCATTCTGGAACTCCATGGCCGTAACCATCATTTTCGGCCTGGGGTTCGCAACGGTGCTTACCCTGGTGGTTCTCCCGGTGATTTATTCACTTCTCTACCGGGTCAGGTTCGACCAGTAGGCACGAAATCATAAAACACGTTCACAGTTGAGCAACAAGCGATGAGCAAGCCATGACAAAGACTGCTGCAATTTGGCCGAAGCCGTCTGAAGCCGTCTGGCTGTTTGCTGCCTTTTTTGGCCTGTTAATCACCGCACCTTGCACTACCGTGGCAGATGTTCCCGAGACCGGTTTCTGGGGCTTTCAGATCGAAAACGACTCGTTCGGCAGCTCCAACGACCGCTACTACACCAACGGTTTTGAAGTCTCCTTCGCTTCGATCGAATCTCCGCCCCGCTTCCTGGAGGCGGTCTCTGACGCTCTCCCCTTTTACCACAGGGGGGAAATCGGAATACACGGATATTCATTCGGCCAGAGCATGTTTACCCCGGAGGATACGGACCGTGCCGACCTGATCGTAGACGACCGTCCCTATGCAGGCTGGCTGTACATGCAAACAGGCATCGCAAATGTCTATGAAGACACTGGCAACAAACAGGTGATCAACGGGCTGGGCCTGACCGTAGGGATCGTGGGGCCTTGGTCACTGGCCGATAAAACCCAGGAAAAATTTCATCGAATGATCGGCGTGGATGTTCCTCAGGGGTGGGACAATCAACTCGAAAACGAGCTGGGCCTGAATGTCGGTTATCTGCGCAAATGGCGGCAGCTGGTTCCGCTGAAAAACAATCTTCAGTTCGAGATCAGCTACCATGGAGGTGCTGTTCTGGGCAACGTCTACACCTATGCATCGGCAGGCGTCATGGCAAGGTGGGGGACGGCATTGGAGAATGATATAGGCCCGCCAACCATTGCTCCCGGCTTTACCGGCTTACCCGTCTTCAGGCCCCAACCGGCGTCCAACTGGTACTTCTTTGCCGGCATCGAAGGGCGGATCGTCGGTAGAAATATCTTTCTGGATGGGAATACGTTCACGGATAGTCACAGCGTTGACAAGGAAACCCTGGTCGGCGACCTCCAGTTCGGATTCGCATTCCATTTCCGCAATGCGCGAATCGCCCTCATCAACATCATCAGAAGTAACGAATTCGAGGGGCAGGCCGATCGGGTCCAATATGGCGCCATCAACCTGACCTACTATACTGACTGACTTCCGCTACGGGTGGGAAGCAGCCGTCAGCTACCTACTTGTGGTTATTTCTGTTCCCGCGCAAATAGCAGAATTCCTCTGGATACGAATCGCAGAGGAGTCAATTTCTCAGTTCGGCCAGAAGCGGTCGTTTGGTAAGTTCAATCAGTTTTTTGGTTTTTCGATTGTATCCTGATCGACCAAGCATTCTGTCGCCAGGTTTCCGGCAGCTTTTGCAAAGGCTTTGCCCAAGCGGAGGTAATCCTCCGTGCCGTAATGCCAGTCATCCGACCAGTTTAATTTGTCACCAATATCAACTAGCGTGGCACAACGATCAGCGGCTGTATAATCGATCTGGGCCTGCTGGACGATCGGGCTGTAATCCATTAGCAAGCCATCTTCATCGCGACCCGAATCAATGATTCTTCCGATGACCACCGGTAGATCGTCGCTGTGTAGGGCAGCTCTGAATAGATCCATCATTCGCTTTAAATTGTCGCGGTAAGCGCGGGCCGCAACCGGGTTGTCGTAAGCATCTGCTTCGCCCTGCATCCAGACGATACCGGCTGGCGTTAAAGTATCAACCTCGCCATCCTGGTCAATATCACGATGCAAAAGGGCGTTGCGGAAGGTCATGAGTGCGTGATCATATTGGTTAATACCGCCCTCCAACTCGGAATCCGGTTCCCAATTCCCGTAGCCTGAGGCCCCCTCCAACAACGAGGTCCCTCCACGTGAATACTTGATGATGGCGATATTTTTGTTTGGATTCAGTTCGGCTATGAACTTGCCGAAAGACAACTCAGGACCGAATCGATCCGAAAGGGTATTAGTCTTTCCATCAGTATTGAAGCCAGTGCCGTGACCCGGCTTAAGAGGCGCCCATATACCCTCACCACCGCCAGCTTTTCCATCCTCGCCCTGAACACCTTGGAATATCATTACGCTATCAACAGTGCCGCCCCACTCGCGAGGCAGTTCTGATACATAACCGTAACCATCCATATTTGACTGGCCGCCCAAGTAGTACAGCATGTATTCCGCAGCCATAGCCGAAACCGATGATAGGCATGCAAGGAGTATGAGTAATATCTGTGTGATTGCTCTCAACATTTTAGTTCCACAAAGTTTAAGTAATCGCGGCATTAATAAAGTAACTGTATCCGTCCTTATGCGCTATTTTGTGTATTTCGCCTCATTCGCTCGATTCTGGTTTGGGTCGGAAGCGGCCCTTTATGCATCTTCAGAATTTAATTGCGATGTTGCGCAGATAGCAGAACTCCCCTGGACGTGAATCGCAGGGGAGATTTGTTCTCAGTTCGGCCAATCCACCAAGGGGCGACTGCCCGCATTGGCGGGTAATTTTCGAACTCGTACCATCTGGTGATTTTTTTGAGTGGAATTCGCTCACCCCGACTGTTGCGCCGTATGAGCTTCCAGAAGTTCACGAGCGGTCCGATTGACCCTGGCGCCGTCCACCATATGCCAGCCCGT
>JABDPJ010000035.1 GCA_013042835.1 Lysobacterales bacterium | reverse complement strand
GGGGCTGGATATCCTGCTCACGTTCCCGTGTGACCGTCTCCTCGGCGCCATCACTCAGTAACCTGACAACTTCCTCATGCCCACCGGTTTGTATGAAAACAATGTCATTCCGGCTGATGCCGGTGCGTTGTGAAATGTTGCCGGCGATTGACTGGGCCTCCGTCCTGGAAAACCGGTCAAGCTTATTCAGGGCAATGATAACGGGCTTTTGAATGGTCAGCAGGCGCTGCAATTGTTCCATCTGGCTGCGCGTGATATCACTGTCACAAAGATATACCACCAAGTGGGCGCGGCGCGCCTCTTCAAGAATTTCCGGGCTATCGTCAAGGTTGAAACCCGGCAGATCCGCGATCATCACCGAATCACCGGAGTCAGCCTGCCAGCGGTAATGGCTCACGTGCCGGGTCGTACCACCACGCGGATCACTTTCAAGGTTGGCCCTTGGCAGCAGCGCTTTTACGAGGCTGCTTTTGCCCGTGCTGATCTCTCCAAAGATGGCAATGAATACTTCGCCATTTTGCTTGCGGCGTTGCTGTTCCCGTATTTCTTCAACGGCCGCACTGACGTCAATACCGGCGTTGGCAGACTCCAGCAGCTCGTCATGCAGGGATTCTGCATTCAGTTCACGGACTGGCCCGGGGGCCTTCTTGCGAGACGGCTTGAGCCATTGCCAGGTGAACCACAGTGTCGCGCTGGAGATCAGCAACAGCATGAGTGTGTAGCCCACTTGTACCCACAATGGTGCCGCGCCCAGGCGCTGCCAGACTGACATCGCCGTGTCGGTAGCCAGCAACAGCAGAAATATGGTCACAACGGCAACCAGCAGCACGGCAATGATTAAAAGCAAACGAACGCGCATAAATGATCTCCCTGAGCCTATGCATTTTAGAAACTCCAATGCGTTTCAGCCAGTGACGAAAGTATGCCTCTGCGAAAATTGCAGGTCGATAGGTGCTTGGTTTATTGGCGCGGCCCAAAGTACAATCACCGGTCTGCCAAATGAAAGACCAGAATCACCGATGCTTGAAGCTTACATCAAAGAACAAACGCTCAAAGAGCTCGAATCCCGCTTGCCTGAAAACCGGGAAGAGGTAAGGGCTGCCCTGGAGGCCATGGCCGATGACCGGCCGTTCAACCCGCACGCTGCACAGATGCTGGCGCATTGTTTTCGGCTTGATGGCGATTTAGCTGAATCAAAACAGATACTTGAAGGGTTGCTGGCGCATGGCGCCAGCGATGTGTCCATCAAGGTCGAATTGGCGAAGGTCTTGCGCCAGCAAAATGATCTGGGTGCTGCGATCAAAGTTTTGACAGAGGCCACGAGTGCGCGGCCCGAGTTTCTGGATAACTGGTTGTTGCTCAAAGATTACCTGCAGGAGGATGGACAGGAAGAGGCCGGCAAGAATGCCATGGCGCAATTTGAAATGATCAAGGCATTCAACGACCACCTGCAAACGGCGGAAAAGGCATTTTTCAGCGCAGAATTTGTCCGGGCGGACAATATTTGCCGAAAGCTGCTCGAGAAGGTGCCGGGTGAAGTCAGGGTGCTGCGTTTGCTCGCCCGGCTTGCCACGGAGTTCCGGCATTTCGAGATCAGTCTTTCAATACTTGAAAAATGTGTCCAGGTTCGGCCGTCGGACACGGCACTGGGGTTTGATTACGCTCGCGCGCTGCTTGATTGCAAAAAGTTCCAGGCGGCACTGGAGCAGTGCAACAAGCTGGTTGAATGGGCTCCGGAGCAGGCTCATAACCACGGTCTGAAGGCAGAAGTTCTTTTCAACCTGGGCCGCTACGAGGAAGCCATAGAGATATTTCGCGAACTCTCGCTTAACGTCGATAAGCCTGAGGCATACCTGGTGCAGCTTGGCAAGGTGCTGACGACGGTGGGCAACACCGACGAGGCCATTGGCTGTTTCCAGCGGGTAATTGCCACGGAGCCTGGCCTGGGCCAGGCCTATTGGGAGTTGGCGAGCCTGAAAACTTACCGGTTTTCAGATGAAGAAATTGCCTCGATGGAGCAGGTGCTCAAGACGGGTGACCTGACCGCAATCAACATGGTGTTAATCCGGTTTGCCCTGGGTAAAGCACTGGAGGATGCGGGACAATATGCCGAGAGCTTCGAGCATTACCAGGCCGCCAACAAGGGCTATACGAAGATCCTTCCGTACCGGCACCACGGCAACAATACGTCCCTGACCTCATTTTTCAATGCAGCGTACTTTTCCGGCAACAGGCCATCGGGCAGCGACTCGAAAGCACCCATATTTGTCGTCGGTTTGCCGCGCAGTGGCTCAACCCTGGTCGAGCAGATCATTACCAGTCATAGCCAGGTTGATGCGACCGGTGAATTGACTGGTATCACAGCAATTTCCCGACAGCTGAATGCGTCAAGCCTGCCGGGCCATGGACAGTACCCCAAATCGCTGGCAGACCTGGGTGCCGACCAGCTTCGGGAGTTAGCGCAGCAATACCTGCAGGAAGCCCAGTCCTTTGGGCACGGCGCAGCGTATTTCGTAGATAAGGCACCGGACAATTTCAACCATATCGGCCTGATCAAAACCCTGTTCCCCGGGGCGAAAATCATCGATGTGCGGCGCAATCCTATGGCCAGTGGCTGGAGCATGTTCCGGCAATTTTTCGCCGACAGCTTTCTGTTCTCTTACGACCTGGTCAACATTGGCAGGTACTACAATGAATACGTCGATTTGATGGATCATTGGCAGGCGGTTTTACCCGGGCAGGTTTTGACCATCAGCTACGAAGACCTGGTTGCAGATTTACCCGGACATGTTGACAGGATGCTGCAATATTGTGGCCTGGATTTTGAGGAGCAGTGCCTTGATTTCCATTTGAACAAGCGTGCGGTCGCCACCCCCAGTTCAGAACAGGTCCGCCAGCCGATTTACGCTGACGCGCTTGAGCACTGGAGAAACTACGAGCAATTCCTGTCGCCGCTCAAACAGACGATCAGGCACCAGGACCCGGGGAAGTAGCTAGCAGATCAGCGGCGATGAGCAAGAAGCAGAGAAAGGTCAGAAAAAAGACGCCACGGGCTGCCAGGCCCATGCGCCCCCTTTCTCCCCAGCAAAGCATGCGCCTGCAACAGGCAGTTCGGGCACACTCGGCGGGTGATCTCGCGTTGGCGGAAAGTGCGTACCGCGCCCTTATCGCGGAAAAGATCAGAACACCCGATATTTATTGTAAGTTGGCGGCCGTTTGCGTGCAGACCGGACGTCGCGGCGAGGCGGTGCGACTATGGAAAATGGCGCTGGCCATCGACCCCGGGTATCTCGAAGCGAGTATGAACCTGGCCGACAGCTACCAGTTGAGCGGTGACCTGGAGCGGTCCGAGAAACTCTACCGACGCATCATCGCCGGCCACAAGCAATTGCACGTGGCCAGGTACTTGCTCGCGAACTTGCTGAAGTCGCAGGGGAAATTTGCGGAAGCCAGCGAATTTTATGCTGCAGTGATGGAGCAGCAGCCTGACTATACCCAGGCGCATTTTTCCTACGCCCAGATTCATAAGTACAGGGACAGGGCGGACCCACATATAGGTCAAATGCTCGATCTGTTGCGCTCCGGCGACCTTCAACCCGGAAACAGGATCCAGTTGGCCTTCGCGCTGGCGAAGGCGTTCGAGAATATCGGCGATTATGCCGCGGCATTCGAACATCTGAAAACCGGCAACGACCTGCGCAAGGTCGAGTTTAACTATGACATCGAGAGCGACAGGGCGCTGATCAGGAGCATAATCCGCTGCTTCAGTCAGGAGGAGATGTCGCGGATCAAGGTACCTGGCGAAGACTCCAGGCGACCAATATTCATACTGGGCATGCCACGATCGGGTACGTCGCTGGTTGAAAAGATCATTGCCAGTCACTCGGATGTTCATGGGGCGGGTGAGCTGGAGTATATTTTTGCGCTGGGGACACGTCTTTTTCTGCAAAGATCCGCTGATTTCCAGTTTGGCCACCTCGACGCCTATCCCCGCAGCGCATTCGAGGAATTCGGCAGGGCCTACCTGGCGCAAATCCGCGCCCTGAACGACCGGGCCGGTCGCGTCACGGACAAGATGCCGTTCAACATGATGATGATCGGCCTGATCCGGCTTGCATTGCCAAACGCGAGGATCATTCATTGTGTAAGGGACGCCAGGGATACCTGCCTGTCGATATACAAGCAGAACTTTACCACCGGTAATTACCGTTTTGCCTATGACCTCAAAGCCATCGCGCAATTTCACAATGAGTACGAAAGATTGATGCGCCACTGGCATGATGTCATTCCCGGCGCCATCTATGATGTGAGCTACGAGGCGCTCACCCATGACCCCGAGACAGAGATTCGCAAACTGTTGGCAGCATGTGATCTCGAATGGCAACAACGTTGCCTGGACTTCGATAAAACCGGGGGTGTCGTCAGAACCGCCAGCGCTTACCAGGCCCGCCAGCCCATGTACACCAGTTCGGTGCGTCTGTGGGAGAAATATCAGCCGTTCATCCAGCCCATGCTGGAAGAGCTCAATCCGGCAGGCTGACTCGAATCGCCCCGCTGCGGGCTCCAGTTGCTTCGCCGGCCTAGCGGTGCAGCCAGCCCAGGAAGCTGGTTCGGTTGGTGCCCGCAAAGGGCGCTACCAGCTGCACGGAGTGTAGTTGCGGCACCAGAAACAGGTTCAAGGTGTTGAAGCTCGGCATAAACGCTTCGGAGATGTTGCCGTTTTCATCAAAGAACGCGAGGTGGCCACCCCAGTTCTTTTCCCAGCCCCTGGTCATGCTGAACACGTAAGCCGCCACCCGGTCATGCTTGTCATGCCGGTCATCGTGCGCGGTCAGGAAATGCCCGGGCATGTACATCGATGCGTAACTGTCTGCCTTCTGAACACTGTGGTCACCGGTCAAAACCCGCATGAACCCGATTGTCTCAGGGCTATTGATGAAGGCGTGCATCTGGTGCATTGGGTCGCCGGGGTGTTCATTGAGATCGATGGCCTGCGTGATGTAGTACTGGTTGAAAACATACTGGAACTGGGTTTGGGCCCGGCGATAGATGCTGCCCATGAACTTCTGTTTTTGTTGCGGATTGAGCGCGTTGAGCTGCTCCATCGAGCTTTCATAGTAATTGGCGCCCTGGTTGTATGCGAGGTACCAGTGCTTGTGCTCGATGAGGAGTTTGTGCAGGTGCTCGGCCGTTTCCTCCGTGAAAAATTCAGGTACCTGGATGCGGTCCTTTTGCAGCAAAACATGCTGTAGTTTTTCGGGGTCATGTGCAGGGTTGATTTGTATGTTCATGGATATCGACAGGTAGCGGTTTTACGGCAAGGGTAGCATTTTCGATGTCGCCGGTTTCACACCAGGCTGCCGGTCAGTTTTGGCTCAAGTTGAACGGATGGGTTGTTGTTCAACATCCAGTTGAACACCTGGTCCAGCTCTGCACCGTAAAATTGCTCCAGTTTCTGATAGGTCCCGGCGCGCCTTTCCACGCTGAATCGTTGGCCACTGGTTTTCGCATCTTCGTGGCGTTCGTCGCTTTGCACAATCCCGGCAATGCGCTCAGTTGAAACCCCCAATTCGAGAAACCGGTTCGCCGCGGTCAGGACCTGCAATGGGTTGTGAATCAGTTCTTCTCCATAGAGCGAGGCCATGACCTGCGCGGGCGCGAACTTTCGCAGCGCAGCTTCGGCTTGTTCAATCTGCAGCCTCCACAGTGTCAGGATAATGTTCCAGTCAGTCATGTGAATCGTGGCCGAGATGGTTAGATTGGACAAATGCGGGAAGTCGCAACGGATCAGGTCAAACATAGCGCGGATGACGTGTTTGCCGCTTTCACCCTTCCTTAGCGTTGACAACAGGAAATTCCGGGCATCGGTATAGAGCACCAGGGATTTTGTCTGCCCGGTAAGCTGTAACAGTTCAGGGATGATGTTGTTGACGGAGTTAATCGGTTTGATAATCAGCTTTTCGGACGGCCCGGCATGTTTCTGCAACAGCAGCAGGGCCAGGCGGGGCAGGTCACGGTAATCCAGCCCGGTCGATTTCGAACGCCATTGAAGCCGCTTGGCATTCGCCGCATCGAGCAGGATCTGCGGTTCCCTGAGGCTGATGCTGACACCATCGACATCCAGGCAGCGCGCCAGGAAAGTAGACGCGCAAAATGCGGTGTGAAATATGAAACGCGGCGGATTGACGAACGGCACCTGGTTCCTTGTCCCCAGCCAACCGGTCAAGTCGGCCAGGGGGACTTCGATCATTTGCCGGTTGGGATCGATATACTCCAGCTTCAGAGCGCTCACCCGGCGAATCTCATCGCGGTCAATTTTCAAAAACGAGACTTTTTCGGTATTGAAGTCGAATTTATACGCCAGGAAATCCGGACTGCTGATCAGGTCGTTCACTGCTGTCATAAGCTTTATCCACGCGCGCGTTCCAAGAAAGTAACTCTGGTTTACACCGGTTGATTTGTCAATTGGCCGTTTCGCTGCTGTCACGGCTGCGGCAATCAACAAGATTCCCGCTGAATCCACTGCCCACCGGCAGGTAATTACAAACACTTATCGGCAATAATGGTTTAACATCAGGGTATCCCCGTTTTAAACGACGGGTGGCGAGGCAGAAGAAGGACATCATTTTTCACAGTCCGTTGTAATGCATTGCCCGTGAAGCATGGAACAATCGCAAAAAGACAGGGGTTCGATCATTGCCCTGATGGAAAGGTTGGTTGAGATCGACCTGCCAAGGGCGAGGCGCCTGCTGGACAGGGTAAATGCCGGTCTGACACTCCGCGACACAGACATTGAATTTCTGAAACGGCTGTACGAAGACAGCGAGAGAAACGAGGGCCTGGTCGAACGTAACCCGGCCTACCAGGCGGTATTTACCCGCTCTTTTGAGTTGTACACAGAGATTATCAGGAAGGGGTTGGAAAACGAAAAACTCCAATAGGATCAATGGCAGTTCAGCGGCAGCAGCTTGATATTCATATTGCTTTCGACACTGATGAAATGATTGGGCGGGATAGACGTCCATTCTTCCCTGTGGTCGTTGAGCTTCTCGGAAACAATGACGACCGCTCTGTCGTCTGACTGGTCCTGCACCATGTTGCTGACGCCATTTTCACAGCGAAACCTGCTGCCCGCCGCGTAGTACAGGGTGCGGGTTTCCCGCTCCGGATCTGAACTGAAACGCGTGCCGCAAATCCTGTAACCGTCGGTGATCATCATGTTGAATGTAGAGACTTCATCACCGATACCAGCCGCCTGTTTCAGTTCCTGGATCACATCGAAAGTCTTCTGGAAGCCTTGTCTTACGTTTTCGACGCTGACCGTGCCATTGGCCGCTTTGTAATCGTTCAAATACTGCATCAACAGGGCAAAAATGTGCTCGGAATCCGTCTGGCCCTTGATCCAGAGAAACATTTCATCATTCAGCAAGCCGAGCAGGCGGCGTTTGATTGTTGGAAACCCCGGAACGATTCCATTGTGCATCATCAGGAATTGTTTGTAGTGGAACGGGTGGGAGTTGGCCTCGGAAATGGCGCCTTCAGACGCGGCCCTGACATGGGCAAACATGCATTCCGTGCGAATGAGTGGCGCGTTGTAAAGCAGGTTGTAATTGTTCCATGCGGGTGAGATCGAGCGGAACAGACCCGGTATTTCGCTTATGTCATGCACGTACCAGCCGAGGCCGAAGCCGTCACCATTGACCGTCTGGCACATTTCTTCGGCATCATAGCTCTGATGCACCAGTGAGTTTCGCGGTTTAAGCAGCAACTCATCGACAATGATGGGCCGCCCTAGGTAAGCGATAAATCGGCACATAAGCAATCCTCAAAGCTATAGATTACACCACTCAAATCCCGCCCGGATCCACCTGGCAGCCCGCTGCAATCACCTCTCGGCGTGCCACGCGGGACTAAACTGGCTGACGCTCTGGGTCAGCACGGTCATGTGATGCGGGTCAACGTCCGGCGTGATGCCATGCCCAAGATTGAATACATGGCCGTGACCTTCGCCAAAACTGGCCAGAGTCGCCTTGACCTGGCTTTCAATGATGTCCGGGTTGGTCAGCATAATAGCGGGGTCGAGGTTGCCCTGCAGGGCAACCCGCTCACCGACACGCGCTTTTGCCTCGGCGAGTGTGATCGTCCAGTCCACCCCCAGGCCATCACAGCCCGTATCGGCCAGTGCTTCGAGGTGGGAGTTGCAACCCTTGCAAAACAGTACCACCGGGATCGTCTTGCCAGCGTAGCTACGGTGCAGGCCATTGACGATTTTTTCGAGGTAATGCAGAGAAAAGCGCCTGAACATATCCGGCGCCAGCACACCGCCCCAGGTATCGAAGATCTGAACAGCCTGCGCGCCGCTTTCGATTTGTGCGTTCAGGTAATCGATCACCGCATCGGCCAGCTTGTCGAGCAAAAGGTGCGCCGTCTGCGGATCGCCGTAGATCATACTTTTTATTTTCGCAAAGGCTTTACTGGAGCCGCCTTCGACCATGTACGTCGCCAGGGTCCATGGGCTGCCGCTAAAACCGATTAGCGGCACGTCGCCGTTCAGGTTTCTGCGGATCAGGGCAACAGCATCCATCACGTAGGCGAGTGACTTCGAGGGGTCCGGACGCTTGAGCGCCTCTACATCGGCGCTGGAGGTGACCACTTTTTCAAACTTTGGCCCTTCGCCCTCAGCAAAATAG
>JABDPJ010000034.1 GCA_013042835.1 Lysobacterales bacterium | reverse complement strand
AGGGCTGGCAGGCCTGACCCTGGCAGCGGTTTTTGCTGCGGCCATGTCGACGCTGTCAAGTTCACTCAATTCCTCGGCCACGGCCCTGATCAAGGATGTCTGGTTGCCGTGGCGCAAAGGCGAAGTTTCGCAAGCGGTGCAGTTGCGTGCTGGTCGCATCGCGACTGCCTGTTTCGGGATATTGCAGGTTGCAATAGCTGTCGGCGTGGGTGTTGTGGGTACAACTGAGAGCACGGTATTCAATGTACTGAAGATAGCTGGATTCGCATCCGGTCCGGTGCTGGGGCTGTTCCTGCTGGCAGCCGTTTCCAAACGCGTTCAGCAACCCGCTGCCCTGGCAGGTTTTGTGGTTGGCGTTACGGGCCTGTCCGTCATTGCCCTGGGAACGGATTTATACTGGTCCTGGTACGCCGCGGTTGGTGCCCTGATCACGTGGTTTGCCGGTTGGTTGATACAGTTGCTTGCGCCCGCACGCAGGCAGGCTGACAACATGGAAGAATCTGACAATAATAATCCTGATAGACTGACGGGGCGCCAGTAATGCCTGGGCGAAACGGACTTGCAGGGTGGGATTGATGATTAAGGCGATTGTCAACGGACGTGTTTTTGACGGGGAAAAATTACACAGTGGCCTCGCAGTAGTTCTGCACGGGAGGACTGTTCACGAGTTGTTGCCACGCGAAAAACTGCCGGTTTCGGTTGCGATCGAATGTGACCTTGGCGGACATATCCTCGCACCCGGCCTGATCGATATCCAGGTCAACGGCGGCGGGGGTGTGATGTTCAATGACGCACCCACGGTCGAGACCATCCGGCGCATCGGTGCTGCGCATCGCCATTTTGGGACGACCGGTTTTCTGCCGACACTGATCAGTTCGAACCTGGGGACCATGAAGCGGGCTATCGAGGCCGTTGACAAGGCCATCACCGGAGGCGTTCCCGGCGTACTCGGCGTTCATCTGGAAGGTCCGTTTCTGAACCCGGCGAAACGTGGTATTCACAAGGCTGAACGATTCCTTGAACTCGACGCGGGTGCTATCGACTTGCTGACCTCGTCGCAACATGGCTGCACGCTGGTGACGGTGGCGCCTGAAACAACTGAAAACACGATGATCTCAAGGCTGGCAGAGCAGGGCGTGCTGGTCTTTGGCGGGCACAGTGCTGCGACTTGTGAGGAGGTCCAGGCGGCCCTGAAAGCCGGTATGCGGGGATTTACGCATTTGTTCAATGCCATGAGTCCCCTACAAAGCCGGGCGCCGGGAATGGTCGGTGCGGCGTTGCATGATCCGGACAGCTGGTTTGGCATCATTGCCGATGGACACCATGTTCACCCGACCACTTTCGCTGTGGCTGTCGCCGCCAAGCGCAAGGGCTACGCAATGCTGGTGAGCGATGCGATGGCCAGTGTCGGAACCGATGACGGCAGCTTTATGTTTGACGGTAGCGAGATTATTGCCGGGGAAGGTTGTTGCCGCCTGCCTGATGGAACCTTGGCCGGCTCGAACATGGACATGATTTCAGCGGTGAGAAATACGGTCCGTTTTGCCGGTGTCGACCCGACCGAGGCGTTGCGCATGGCCTCGACCTATCCGGCGCATGCTTTGGGGCTGGAAGGCGAACTCGGCTACATCAAGCCGGGTTTCAGGGCGAGCTTCATCGAGCTGGATGAAAACCTGAATCTGTTTCGCACATGGATCGACGGCAAGGCCAGCGCATAGCATGGAAATTATCATCCTCAAGAGTGCCGCAAGCGTTGCCGCCATGGGTGCGGAACTGGTTCAGGAACTGATCCGCGTGCGCCCGGCCGCGGTACTAGGGCTCGCCACGGGAAGCACCCAGTTAAGTTTGTACCAGGAACTCGTCGAGAGATATCTCAATGGTGAAATCAGCTTCAGGCAGGCGACCAGCTTCAACCTGGACGAATACCTGGGCGTCGCTGCAGACGACCCGCAAAGCTACCGTGCCTACATGGATCGTGAATTTTTTGACCGGGTCGATATAGATAAACGTCAGACCTTTCTGCCCGTCTGTGAGCAGGGCAAAAACCCGGTCAGGGTGGGCCCCCGTTACGAGCGGAAAATCCGTGAGGCCGGCGGCATTGACCTGCAGATACTGGGCATCGGCGCGAATGGCCACATCGGCTTTAACGAGCCCAGTTCCAGCCTGGGCTCAAGAACCCGGATCAAGACATTGACACGCCAGACTTGCGAGGACAACAGCCGCTTTTTCAAAGGGGATGAATTCCAGCCCGTGCTGGCTATTACGATGGGTATTGCAACCATCATGGAGGCTCGCAAGATACTGCTGCTGGCCACCGGGGCGAACAAGGCCGGAGCAGTCAGCGAGATGATCGAAGGACCGCTGACCGCCATGTGCCCGGCATCGGTACTGCAAATGCACGAACACGTGACGGTATTGCTGGATGAGGCTGCCGCGGGCGGTTTGCAGAACCGGGATTATTACGACTGGACCAGGTTACAGAACGAGTCCCTTCAAGATCGCTTTGGGGTGTTCCATGACGAGTAGGCGGGACAAGCACGGATTGGCAGGGCAATGCTTGTCGCGGATGGTAGTTGGCGGCCCGGATTCAGCGGTAAAGGAGGTATTGCGAGCGCCTCTGCATAAATTTCCGCAACTCATCGTCGAAGATGGTTTCAATTTCAGCGTAAGGGCGCAATTGCCGGATGGCTTCAAACACCGCTGCGCTGCCCAGCAGCCGGTCATAGGCTTCGATCTCCCATTCATGCGGGTAGAGCCGCCGCAACTGGCGGGCGATTTCCACGCCCGTGCGGACGCTCTCGAAGCGCTCGCGGTCAATAATGGCGATGCTGACACCGCGGCAAATTTCCCCTTCAAATTTGCTCGCGTCGGGTGTGAAGTCCAGGGGTTGAAAAAGCACCCCCGGCAAGTCAAGAGCGTTGAGTTCCGCGGCCAGCAAATCAGCATCCAGCCAGGGCGCGCCGAATCGTTCAAAGGGTGCGGCGGTGCCGCGTCCGACGGACAGGTTGGTGGTTTCCAGCAGTCCGATTCCCGGGTACAGAATGGCCTCGGTGAGGTTGCGCATGTTGGGAGAGGGATTGATCCACTTGAGCCCCGTACTGTCGAAATAGGCCGACCGGTCCCAGGCTTCCATTGCAACGACGTCAAGTTCGAGATCAAGCTGCAGTTCGGCTTTGAACATCCGCGCCAGCTCGCCGGTGGTCATTCCATGGCGTACCGGCAAGCGGTGAAATCCGACAAAGGATTGACGGCCTTCATCCAGCATGGGTCCGCTGACGGTGACACCATTGATCGGGTTTGGCCGGTCCAGAACGACAAAAGGTATGCGGTTGTCAGCGGCGGCCTGCATGGCATGGCCCATGGTCGAAATGTAGGTATAGAAACGCGCGCCGATATCCTGGATATCGAAAACCAGCGTGTCGATGCCAGCGAGCATTTCAGGGGTCGGAATGCGGGTGCTGCCGTAGAGGCTGAAAACACGGATGCCGGTCAGGGGGTCTTCGCTATTCTCAATCAGTGGGACATCGAGTTTGCCGAACAGGCCGTGTTCCGGGCTGAAGATGGCAACCAGCCTGACTTCGGCTGCGTCATGCAGCAACTGGATGGCGCTGATGCCTTGCCGGTTAATCCCGGTCTGGTTAGTGA
>JABDPJ010000022.1 GCA_013042835.1 Lysobacterales bacterium | reverse complement strand
TACAACGAGTTTAAAGAAGCAGGTGTGGACGAGATCTACTGTCTCAGTGTCAATGACGCATTTACCATGTTCCAGTGGGGCATTCACCAGGGCGTCAAGAACGTCAAGCTGCTCCCCGATGGCAGTGGCGAATTCTCACGCCTGATGGGCATGCTCGTCGCCAAGGACAACCTGGGCTTCGGTATGCGC
Organism: Lysobacterales bacterium; assembly: GCA_013042835.1. Lineage (GTDB taxonomy): Bacteria > Pseudomonadota > Gammaproteobacteria > Xanthomonadales > SZUA-36 > SZUA-36. The sequence goes on along the minus strand of JABDPJ010000022.1, from coordinate 7,791 downwards.
TCGTGGCGTTATTCCATGCTGGTTGAAGACGGTGAGATCAAGCAGATTTTCAGCGAGGCCGGCAAAGAAGATAACTGCCCCACCGACCCGTTTGAAGTCAGCGACGCCAAGACCATGCTGGATTACATCAAGTCTTAAGCGATCTGCTGAGTCTTTGATTGAAATAAAACGCAGAACCTCCGGGTTCTGCGTTTTTTTGTGCCGCAGCTAAAAGTAATTTGACAAAAGGCCTGCCAGCGCAGACCCTAATCCGGTTGAACGCCAACCGGACCAAAAACATGCAAAACCAATCCCAGGAAACCATGCCGCTTCACAGGCTTAAACAATCAGTCTGCGCGGCCGCATTGCTGTGCATGGCATTGTTGTCTTCCAGCGTATTTGCCGCCCTCGACGCCAGCCTTATGGAAGGACTTCGGGCACGTACCATCGGACCCGCAGCGATCAGTGGCCGGATCGCTGCGATCGACGCTATGGCGTCAAATCCCAACCATATTATCGTCGGTGCAGCCACCGGTGGAGTCTGGCTGTCCGAAAACGGCGGATTGACCTGGGAACCGGTATTCGATGATCAACCGGTGGCATCCATTGGCGCCATCGCGATAAACCAGTCCAACCCGGATATCATCTGGGTGGGAAGCGGTGAAGGCAATGTGCGTAATTCCACTTCCATCGGCGGCGGCGTCTTCAAGTCTGCCGATGGCGGAAAAAGCTGGAAGCTCATGGGGCTTGAAGACAGCGAGCGCATCAACCGCATCGCCCTGCACCCTGACAATCCCGAGATCGCTTACGTGGCAGCCATGGGTGCGCTTTGGGGGGCAAATGAAGAGCGCGGTGTTTACAAGACCACCGATGGCGGGGAGACCTGGAAAAAAGTCCTTTATGTCAACGACAGCACCGGTGCGACGGATATCAAGATAGATACAGTGAACCCGGATAAGCTGTTTGCCGCCATGTGGGAGTTCCGCCGCTGGCCATGGCATTTCAAATCCGGTGGTGAAGGTTCCGGCATGTATATCACTCATGACGGGGGCGAGACCTGGGAGCAGAGAACGGAGGAGGACGGCCTGCCCGCAGGAAACTTGGGGCGGATGGCTTTCGCGCTATCCAGCGCTGACCCCAAACGTGTCTATGCACTCGTTGAAGCAGAGAAAAGCGCCCTGTTGAGATCGGATAACGGCGGCGAAAACTGGCACAAGGTCAACGAGGAATACAATGTCGCCGACCGGCCTTTCTACTATACGGAGGTGGTTGCCGATCCTCAAAACGCCGACGTTGTCTACAACATTGGTACGCGTGTGCGTGTTTCCATCGACGGCGGTCAAACCTTCGTCTATAACCCGGTAATCGATTGCTGTGAGACCGGTAACACCATCCATATCGACAACCATGCTTACTGGATCAATCCACACGACTCCAGCCACCTGATATTCGGTAATGATGGCGGGATTGCCATCAGCAGGGATAAAGGTGAAACATTCCGTTTTGTCAGGAACCTGCCGTTGGCGCAGTTCTATCATATCGCGGTGGACAATGACCTGCCCTACCATGTCTATGGCGGCCTGCAGGATAACGGTTCATGGCGAGGGCCTGCCGGCGTCTGGGAGAATGGCGGGATAAGAAACCTGCACTGGCAAGAGGTCGGTTTTGGCGATGGCTTCGACACTCTGCCCGACCCGGATAATACCCGCAGCGGCTACGGCATGTCCCAGGGCGGCAACCTGTACCGGTGGAACCTCGACACCGGCGAGACGCACATGATCAAACCGCCGCCTCCGGATTCAGAAACCGAACTGCGTTTCAACTGGAATGCCGGCCTGGCCATTGATCCCTTCGACCCCAACACAATTTACTACGGCAGCCAGTTTGTCCACCGCTCGCAGGACCGCGGCCTGTCATGGTCAATCATCAGTGACGACCTGACTTCGAATGATCCTGCCATGCAAACCTACAAGACCAGCGGTGGCCTGACTGCCGATGTCACGGCTGCGGAAAACTACACCACCATCGTCGCTATCGCTCCCAGCAGCGTGCAGCCAGGCGTGATCTGGGCCGGTACGGATGACGGCAGGGTTCATGTAACCCGCGACGGCGGAGACGAGTGGAGCCGCATCGACGGTAAAGCCCGCGGTGCTGCGGCAGGTGCATGGGTACCGATGATTTTCCCGTCACCGTTTGATGCGGGTATAGCCTTCGTAATTTTCGACGATCACCGCCGCTCCGACATGAACCCCTATGTTTATCGCGTAGAGAACTATGGCAGCCGCTGGGAAAGGCTGTCTACCGATGGCATGGAAGGTTATGCGCTATCGGTTTTGCAGGACCATATCGACCCGCAACTACTGTTTGTCGGCACGGAATTCGGACTGCACGTATCCACCGATGCGGGTGAGAGCTGGAGCAAGTTCACCGCTGGTGTGCCGACAGTATCCGTTATGGATATGGCCATCCAGGAACGTGAGAATGACCTCGTGCTTGGCACTCATGGCAGGGCCGCAATCGTCATTGACGACTACAGTGGTCTGCGCAATCTCAAGGCAAGCGATTTCAATGAGCGTCTGAAGATCCTGTCCGCATCACCAGGCCAGCAATACATTGCCGTGCAGACACCTTCAACGAGATTTACCGGTTCGGGCGAGTTCCGTGCGGATAATGAACCTTTTGGTGTCATGTTGACTTTCATGGCCAGTGGCAATGATCTTGAACACCCGGATGCGGCGTCGGAAAAAAGGCGCAGGATCGCGCTACGCGAGTCTTTGGGCGAGAGCGAGCGTAACGGGCACGGTGAGGATGATGAAAATGATGCAGATGCCGCCAAAATTTCGGTCACCGTAAAAGACGCAAGCGGTGCCGTCATCCGTTCCTACCGAACCGATGTGCACCAGGGCATTAACCGGCTGGTTTGGCCCATGCGACGGGATGGCGTCAAACCAGTATCCCGCGACCCGGAAGATGACCCGCGGGACGGCTTGCCACCCGGACCCATGGTTTTGCCGGGCCGCTATGACATCACCCTCCAACTCGGCGAAGCAAGCACCAGTCAATCCGTGGAAATCCTGAAGGATCCGCGCACGACTTATTCGATGGATGAGCTTGAATCCAACTACGAAACCCGGATGACCCTGATGGGTTTGCGAAACACCGCCAATACGGCCCTGCGACAAATCAACAATGCGCGGGATGATGTCGGCACGATCTCTGATCTGATCGAAAAGCAATTGGATGCCGGCGGAAACGAGCGATTAGCGCAACTCAAACAACAGGCTGCGACCGTCAGGGAAAGTCTTGATCAGCTCGAAAAACTTTACAGGACGCCTGAAAAAACCAAGGGCATTACCTACGATGCCGATACCGTCTACTCGAGGTTGAGAGCGGCGGGTGGCTTTGTTACAGCGGGTGGGGGTGCGCCCTCCCCGACCGCTTTGAGCTATGTTGAAATGGCGAAACAGACCTTGACCGCGGCCAATGGGCAGGTCAATACATTCATGACAGGTGACCTGGCGCAGTTTCGCAATGACATATCGGCAGCGGGAATTTCTTTGCTGAAAACCGGAAATGAGATTCCCATGCCGGAATAGCGCACATGACGGCAAAATGAAATGTCCTGGCTGAGCCGCCCGGCCGCCGCTTAGTCCAGGACATACAACTGCCACAGGTCTTTGCGGGTCATTTGCAAAAATGGGCTCATGGCCAGCAGCCCTGTTTTTCCGATACTTTTTTCGAGGTAACGCATTTCTTCAAACTTGGCCCTGGTGCGCTCTCCCACCGGCGTATCCAGGCCATTCTCGCGCATCATCAAAACACCTTTCGCGCGCAATGCCAGCTCCGTGTACAGGCGCAGATAGCAAAGCATGTCCACCACAACAGTGCCCGGAAACATCTGTTTCAGATCTTCCAGGAAGCGGCCTATCTTAGACTCGGTGAATTCACCCGAATTGATTTGCTCCAGCAATGCAGCATCCTCGTCGAAATCCACTTCCAGCCACTCGTGCATCGAGCGGGCGCTTTTTTCAAACACGATCATCAGGATCAACGGCAGCACGATAAGCGTTACCAGCGTGGTCATGATCGGTGTGCCGGGGAAATGATTGAAGACCGAGTGAATGGTGATGGCGACCAGGAATCCAGGCACGTAATACAGTGGATTGATCTTCATGCTCCGCTCGGTCAGGGTCTGCGCCATGATACCGAAAAGCGCCATGACGCCCCCGTGCATGATGGCCGTACCGAACCCGCGTACCACCCATACGGCAATATGCGCATCAGCTGCGAGGTATAGGTAGTAAAAATTCTCGACGACACCAAAACCGGCACCTACAGCGAACCCCATAATCGCTGCATCGACCAGAAACCCGATACGATGGGTTCTGAACAGGAAAATCATCACGGATGCCTTCAGACCTTCTTCGACAACCGGCGCGGCGTAACGGGAATAGGCCTGCAAGTCCCAGGCCAGGATGTCTATGACGTAACCATTGATCCAGTAACCGGCAACCGTCAACAGGGCGCCAGCCAGGATAACCCACAATACCGTGCGTAAGCCGACGAGTTTATAGCTGTCAAGGTAAACCAGCACCAGCAGAAAAATTAGCACCGGCAATAAACCCACGGGGGCTCGGGTGAATAAATCGGTCAACATAAATCCAAGTGTAAACGTCCTACTGAGCAAAGGCTCCTATATTGCTTGAATATCCGGGAAAATCACAAGATTTTCAGCGAAACCATGACCTCGTCATCCAGCTTCTCGCCTTTCCGGAAGCCAGCCGCATAGCCGGCGGATAATGTCATGGAGTGCCTGTGCCCCAGGGTGAAGCGCAGGTCCAGTTGGAGACCGGCACTGGTAAATGTCCGGTCAAACCGGTCACCGGGATCTGTCCAGAGGCCGGCAACAAAAATCGCCGGGCGAATCCAGCTCAGGAAAAAACCCGGTTTTCCCACGGAACGGAACCTGACCGGCGGAAGATTCCACTCGACAACGGACTTGACAAAATCCCTGGCGCTGATCGCGTCGATTTCAAAACCGGGCATGCTGTAAAACTTCCGGTAACGCTTGACCGAGCCATCATCGACGTAGTTGTTCCCAAAGCCGCCAAAGTAATAATTTGTCAATGTGTTCAAGCGGTCGCCGTCGGCGATACCGGCTGAATTGTAAAACCAGATCGAGGAATGTTTCCAGGGTAGCGCAAACCCGAAATCCAGCCCCAGGCGGAGCTTGGGAATGGTGTCACTGTTGGCATGGTCCAGGGTTGCAACGGCATCCCAGCGCCAACCTTTCTCATGATCGACGGCGCCGAGGGAGTGGCGGGTGTGCTTGTAGTTGAATTCGACCTGCCCATGCAGAATATCTTCAAAAAACAGGGTCGGTACATTCTGATTTCCCGGTAACGTATCAAGGCCGGTGAAATAGGCTACATCAGCTGAAAAATCGAGCACCCTGGGCTGGTCGAAGATCAACGCTTTTGCATAGCCAACAATGAAAGTATCGCCTTTTCGACTGCGCTTGGTCGGACCGAAAAGATCATAGAAATCCGCGTCATTATGCCAATATCGGGCATACCAGTTAAGCGCGCGGTATTCGGCGTCGAAGTGTAGCCTTTCATCAGAATCCAGGCTGCTATCCGGCGAATAAGATGCGCTGATATTGATGCTGTGCAACTGTGCCGGATCCTGAAACTGCATTGCCCAGCCCACTGCTACCGAGTCGCGGTAACCCTCAATAATCGGATAACCGGATTCAAACTCGAGTTCACGGTAGGGCCGGTACTTGCCCTGGTGAGTAATTTTCTCTTCGTAGGAAATATCGGCAAGCGTGTCGATCACATTCCAGTCACGCACCACCGGGTGTTGGCGGGCAATATCGTTACCAAGAAATTCAATTGCGCTCAGGTCTTCGAGTGGCACCGGGTCGATGACAACCGGTTTGAAACCCTGACCGGTAAATTCGAACACAACCAGCGAACCGTCCTGACGGGGAATCGGACGGAAAAAACCCGTTTCTGCGTTACTGACAGCTTCCATTTCACCGCTTTCGATTTCAAACCGGAATATGTTGGAAACGCCGGTCAAGAAAGAACTGCCGAACAGGTAGCGGCCATCGGGAGAGAAAACAAACCCTTCCGGCACCGAAGTGACGAAATTATATTCAGCTACCGGCTTGGCCTCGCCCTGCAACAAATCCTCAGTCCGGAAAATCCGCAGGTACTGGCTCGCATCGACTTCACCAAGGGACATGGACAACAGGCTGCCATCGGGCGATATGTCCATTTCATAAGGTACCTGTCCGTAAGGCCAGCTATACAGCTGATTCCACTCATCATAAGGAGGAGGAATGCGCACCAGCGACACGTAGCCATTGAGGTGGCGTAAACCCCATATGGACGCGTCACTTGAATCGAACGCGAGGTCACCGATGCGGGCGTCCCTGATGAGCATTTCCTTGTCACCGCTATCGAGGTCCACCCGCATCAGGTCACGGTAATTCGAGTTATCGGCGGTATAAAACAACGTGTTGCTTTGCGGATCATAGGCGGGTGAGGTCACGCGATACTGCATCGGACCCTTGATATCGGTCAAACGTTGTACCGTGCCATCGGCCAGGGACAATTTGCCCACATGCGCCACCACCCCGGGGTACCTGAATGCACCGATCATTTCGCTGCCATCAGCAGAAATAAAGGAACGCGAAATCGAGCCGAGGGCCTGCTTGGTCAAGGCCCGCGTGGGGGTCAGTGCTTCCTCGTTGATCCTGGCGAGATTTTTTGCCTGGAAAACTTTCTCCCAGGCAATCCAGTCTTGCCACGCCTCTGCCAGTGGCTTGCCAAACACCTTTACAAACTGCCTGGCAAAATATCGTTCGCTGCCCTCATCCCGTTTCAACCAGGCAATGACATCCTCAGGTGAGTAAACCAGCGCCAGGTAACTGATAAAGCGCGTGCCATACAGGTAGGCGTTGATACCCACCTGGAAATCGACCCCGATCCCTTCGGATACAATCCCCAAGTCACTGTAGAAGTGCGCATCATCACGAACCATGGCCCTGAACACCATCTCGTCGAATGCACCTTGTGCCCGCCCCAAGCCACCGGACATCCAGGTTTCCATGAATACGGCCGCCCCCTCCAGGTACCAACGCGGGACGGTTAGCCGGGGCACGGTCAGGTAGTTATATAACATCGTTTCAGGATGTACATTGGTTTGTCGGGGTTTACCGCCGAAAAAGCGCCGCCATTTGAGGTCCTGTTCAGTCGCCATGTCCATATTGGCCACATGGACCAACTCGTGATTCATCAACATGAACACCCGCTCGCTACTTGGCATGGTCTCAAGCGTCCTGCTTGCGGGTGCAATATAGACCGAAACCCCGTTGCGCGGTGATGCGGCGGCGCCCGCATTACCGTAGTCACTCAGGTCCGTGAGGATAATGGTTGTCTTTTCTCGCGGTTGCCAACCAAATATGTATTTTTGAAACTCGTGGGAATTATGAAAGTTCCTGACAACGTGCGGTAACAGGAAGGTCTGAAACGGGTCAAAATAAAGCAGTCTCAAGTCCTCGGTTTCGAGGACATCCATTTCGAACGGTGCCGCTTTGGCAAAACCACACAATGCAAAGAAACACAAAACCGCCGACAGCGACCTGGCACACATTCCACTCCTCCCACCATTTATACTCTTTTATCTAGCATACTATCTATCGGCTGACTCTGCTGTTCCGGGCCGGGTCGAGCATTCCTTCCGATGGTCAGAATTCTGTGTCCACTTTTTGTAAGGCAAAAAAAACCGCCTGCAAAATGCAGG
>JABDPJ010000018.1 GCA_013042835.1 Lysobacterales bacterium | reverse complement strand
GTGCGCCGGCGAAGCGACCTGGCAACAATCGGGACTCTGCAGGCAGTGGTTGCCCGTCGGATCAGCTGTCTTGAGATGTGATTCCGGCAGGCCGTGATAACTGAACAACACGTGGTCAAAGTCGCTGCCCTGGCTGATCCACGGCGAAGTGCTGGCGACCAGGGCTTCAATATAGGACAAGTCCTCGTAAAACGGCTGCAGGACATTGAGTTTGACATCAAGCTTGTGGCGCTCAATCACGTCCCTGGCTTCTTCTATGGTGGTTTTGACCGTGCTGTCCGCGTAGTGCGGGTAGAGCGGAACCAGCAGTATTTCACCGACATTATCAATTCTTGCCAGTGACAGCAGTTGATCCTCGATCGCCGGTTTGCCATAGCGCATCGCCAAAGCCACCGGCACGTCAGTTTTCTTCCGGACGGCTTCCAGCAGGCGTTGTGACAGCACGATCAGCGGCGAGCCCTCCTCCCACCAGATGCTCTGGTAAGCGTGGGCGGACTCCTTGGGCCGGAACGGCAGCACGAACAGCCCGACGATCAGGCGCCGCAACACCCAGGGCAACTGGATGACGTATGGGTCCATCAGGAACTGGTTCAGGTATCGTCTCACCGCAGGCACGTCAGGCCTGTCAGGTGAACCCAGGTTGGTTAAAAGTACCGCTCTTTTTTGCATGGAAATCGAAATCCCGTTGTTATTTCAAATAGTACCGGTCATCCAGGGCAGGATCATACTCCAAATATGATCCGGCGCATTTTCAGGATGCCAACTTCAGCCCAATAATACCGGCAATGATCAGGAACAGGCAGATTATCCTCAACATTTCCCGTGACTCACCGAACAAGACCATACCCAGTACCGCCACGCCGATTGCGCCGATGCCGGTCCAGACCGCATAGGCTGTTCCGACCGGGATGGTTCGCATCGCAAGGGCCAGCATCCAGATGCTGATACCCATTGCCAGCAGGGTCAGCAGCGAGGGCAAAGCCTTGCTGAATCCATCGGAGTATTTCAGTCCAATGGCCCAGCCGATTTCAAACAGGCCGGCAATTGTCAGGTAAACCCAGGCCATGAAAGTTCTCCCACTGGCGTTACTGAAAAATTACCTTGATGACAGGCTGGCAAGCACTGCCTGTGCGGCCTGTTCGGACGATGCCGGGTTCTGCCCGGTGATCAGTTTGCCGTCAGTGACAACGTAAGGGTGCCAGTCGCTGGACTTGGAGTAGTTACCACCCTTCAGTATCAGCTCGTCCTCCAGCAGGAAGGGCACGACATCCGTCAACTGCACAGCTTCTTCTTCCGAGTTGCTGAAACCGGTAACGGACTTTCCTTCGATCAGCGGCGCACCGTCCGGCGCAACCGTGCTACGCAGCACTGCGGGCGCGTGACATACCGCCGCGACGGGTTTATCAGCGGCAAACATCTTTTCGATCAGGGCAATGGATTCTTTGTCATCGGTCAAATCCCACAGGGGGCCGTGACCGCCCGGATAAAACACCGCGTCGTAATCCGCCGCTGAAATATCCGCGAGCCGGACACTGTTGGCCAGGGCGCTTTGCGCGTCTGCGTCGTCTTTGAATCGCTCGGTCGCGGCAGTCTGGAAGTCCGGTTCGTCGCTCTTCGGGTCCAGTGGCGGTTGCCCGCCCTGCGGTGAGGCGATGGTGATAGCGGCGCTTGCATCTTTGAAGACGTAATAAGGCGCGGCGAATTCTTCCAGCCAGAAGCCCGTCTTTTGTCCCGTCTCCCCCAATCGGTCATGCGATGTGAGTACCATCAGAATTTTCATCATTTATCCTGTCATTCTGTCCCGAGGGGCTCGCGTCCTTTTAATGCAAGCCCATTGATGTGTCCCCGCCTTGAGTGCCGGGGCGTTAACTATTCTAAGCTTGGGGCAAATGCCCGGTTTTCACCAGTATGAGGGTTTCCTCTTCCACCCGGGGGTGATGCTCACTCAGGTGGGGACTGCGAATCCAACTGCCTGCGGGGTATTCACCAAACTCATCCCGGAAGGCCCCGCTGATCACGACAATTTCCTCGCCGCCCCAATGCACGTGTGGCTGAAAGACCTCGTTCGCAGGCCAGAAAACCAGTGCCGTATTCTGTGTGCCATAGTTATGCAAAGGTGCAACCCTCAGCCTGCCGATCCCGGGCCGCCACTGTTGGTCCTGCGGGCGCAATACGATTTTTTCGCTGTCATCCGGATCGAACTGGTCGAGTTTGACAAACAGCCTGCAACCTTCCCGCGTAAACGGCCGGTGACTGGAACCGGGGGGATTGCGCAGGTACGTGCCGGCCGGGTAATCGCCGAACTGATCCGAAAAGACACCTTCAAGCACGTAGATTTCCTCACCCAACGGATGCCCGTGCCCGGGAAAATAAGACTCGGGGCTGAACTGCACAAAACTGGTTTTATGGCCTGATTCAGCCGCAACGCGCTCCAGCGGGACCCGCGAAACGCCATCTGCCGGACTCGCCACCCAGTCATACTGACCGGGCAGCATGCAGACCGCCTTGTCAAACTCCATATTCAGGCGAAGGCCGTTATTTTCGCTATTTGTTTCTGCGTTCATCATTAACCTGTTCTTAAAGCACCTCCAGCTTACATGCTTGCTGGTTTCCTGATTTCAAGGAATTCGAACCGCCCTGGCAGTGATCCTGGGTAAAATTGTGTAAAGTGAGGCCAAAACTACCGGTTTTGTTCAATTGGCTATGGTAAACAGCCGCTTCTGCTCTTATCCTTCTCAACCTTGATTCAAGCCCCCCGACCCATTGGAACTGGCGCAAAACAAAATGTCCGGAAAACTCAAAGCAGCACTTGTGTTCATCGCCGTCATCGCCGTGGCATTTTTCTGGCTTGGCAATGACAAGAACTCCATCGCCAGCACCCGTCAAATCGAAACAGCAGAAATCGACACGGGCGACATCAAGCGGACCGTCGCAACATCAGGTTCGGTCAGGCCGCTGATCACCGTGGAAGTCGGCTCACAGGTGTCCGGGCAGATCAAGGAAATATTCGTCGATTTCAATTCCGAAGTGCTGCAAGACCAGTTGCTGGCCGTGATTGATCCGCAATCGTTTGAATCTCGCGTATTGCAGAACCGCGCGGATCTGCGGGTGGCCAGTTCGAACGTTATCGTCCAGCAGGCCAATATTGATCGCGCCAAGGCCAATTTGCGCCGCGCCAAGCTGGAATACGAGCGTGCCGAGCCGTTGAGCAAGCAAGGCACCTTGTCCATTTCAGAACTGGACGCCGCACTGGCAACCTATGATTCAGCCAAGGCCGACCTGACCATGGCGGAAGCGCAGCTTGTGAATGCGCTGGCCGCCAGGGACCAGCGCGAGGCATCGCTCGAATCTGCCGAAATTGACCTTGAGCGAACCAAGATACGCTCACCGATTGACGGCGTCGTCATTGAACGTGCCGTGGACCAGGGCCAGACCGTCGCTGCCAGCCTGTCATCGCCCATCCTTTTCAACATCGCCCGCGACCTGACCAGGATACAGATCGAAGCCAACGTCGATGAGGCCGACATTGGCAATGTCAGACAAGACAACGAGGTCACTTTTACGGTCGATGCGTTTCCGGACATGGAATTTAACGGTGAAGTGAACCAGGTTCGCCTGGCCCCCAATGAGGCCAACAACGTGGTGACTTATACCGTAATCATTACTGCCGATAACCCCGCAAGAAAGCTGCTGCCCGGCATGACCGCAATCGTCGAAATCGTTACCGGCAAGAGTGAAAATGTTTTGCGGGTGTCCAACGATGCCATCCGGTTCAAACCCGCCACCGGTTCCGAACTGGCGAAAAAGTCGGAAGCGGCCCAGGGCGAAGGCGGTGCTGCCCGGGGCAGATCCAGGGGCGGACCGGACATGGCACAGTTGCAAGCTTCGCTGAAGCTGGATGACTCCCAGGTTCGCGCCATTGAAACCGAGATGCAGGAAGTCTTTGCCGGCATGCGCGCCCAGTTCCAGTCGATGGCACAGGACGCGGACCGGAGCGCGCTGCGTGAGCAAATGTCGCAGCGTGTGTCCGCGGTATTCAGGAAGAACCTCTCCGAGGACCAGTTCAAACAGTATCAACAGATTCGCCGGCAGACGGCCGAAACCCGCTCCGGGACCATCTGGGTTCAGTCCGCCGACGGTGAAATTAACCCTGTGCCGGTCAGGTTTGGCATCAGCGATGACAAATACACGCAACTTTTCAGCGATAAGATCAAGCCGGGCGACGTCGTGGTGACCCGCATTCGCAGCGTTAAGAAATAGACCGTTGAAGGGCAACTAACGTGGATAAAGCGAACGATGTGCTCATTGAATGCCGCTCCGTCTGCAAGGACTATGATATGGGCGGCGAAGTCATCCATGCCCTGCGCGATGTCAGCCTGAGTATCACCCGGGGAGAGTATGTCGCCGTCATGGGTCCTTCAGGTTCCGGCAAGTCCACGCTGATGAACCTGATCGGCGCCCTGGACGTGCCCACCCGCGGCGACTTGGTTATCGACGGCCTGAACCTGTCACAGCAGGAACCGGATACGCTGGCGGACTTCCGCAACCATACGATTGGTTTCGTGTTCCAGCAATTCAATCTGCTGCCGAAAACCAGCGCCCTGGAAAACGTCAAGCTGCCCCTGTTCTACTCCCGCAAGCACAACGGCGGCGATGCCAACGAACTGGCCATTGCCTGCCTGGAACGGGTTGGTCTGGCCGATCGCCTGGACCACGAAACGACCCAGTTGTCCGGCGGTCAGCAACAACGCGTTGCCATTGCCCGCGCGCTGGTCAACAACCCGTCGGTGATCCTCGCCGACGAACCCACCGGCGCGCTGGACACGAAAACGTCCCTGGAATTACTCGACCTGTTTCGCGAGTTAAACCAGTCGGGGATCACGGTGATCGTGGTGACCCACGACCAGGAGGTCGCGGACGAATCCAGGCGCAACCTGTTTTTCAGGGATGGCCAGATTGTCAGTGACGAACGACTGACCCCGCGGCGGGATGCTTGATATGGGACTCTGGAAAACCATCAATATCGCCCTTATCGCCCTCAAGCTGAACGCCCTCCGCAGTTTTCTGACCATGCTGGGCATCATCATCGGCAT
>JABDPJ010000017.1 GCA_013042835.1 Lysobacterales bacterium | reverse complement strand
CGGGTAAATCATTGCATCAGGATCGCTGAAACTACCTTCAGGATAGGCCATCTGGATCGGCTCTTCGTCATACGTGTCACTGACGCCTACAACCTTACGGTTCCATTTGCCGTTGGAGTAACGCAGCGTTGGGCGTACGTTGTTCTTCCAGACAAATGTGCCTTTCTTTTTATCATAGGTGGGTCGGCCGGTTTCGGGATCGATTGGAACCGGGCTGATGTTCTGACCCGCGTCAGACCAATACCACTCAACCTTGGTGGAAATCTTGCGGGCAATCGCCGGGATATGGCAAACCTGGCAAGCCAGCCGGCCATGGAAACCTTCAGCAAACAGCGGCTCGATAGAGGAGCCTTTATGGATTAGCATTTCAGAACCATGACAGTCACGGCACTGCTTCATCTCACCCTCATAAATTGAATGCAGCGACATGCCAGCGATTCCGTGGTTGTAATCGCCAGTCTTCGGATCATGGTTGGCACCGTGACAGTCAGCACAAACGAGGTTTGCACCGTCCACACCCATGTGCACGTCATATTCGCGTGTCGTACTGATCAGGTCGGTCGAGATATCACCGTGCTTGACGTTGTCGCCGCCGCCCGCTTTCGCATGACAGCCGATGCAGGCTTTACGCGTGGGCTTAGCGGAGATGCCGACGCTCTGGGCAACAACATTCAAATCAACAGTGCCAGCAGGCAATCCGGCGGTCGTCGGGGCTTTCGCATAGGTGCCTGATTGGTCATGGCAGACGAGGCAGTCGATATTGGCCGGGTTGTTGAAATCAAAGCTCTTGTCTTTCCAACCGTAGCCGGCGTGGCACTGCGTGCAGCGGCCTTCGTTGGTATCGACGGCGATACAGAAGTTGTTGAGCAGGTCTGTCTTGCCGTGTACGCTTTTTTCCAGTCCAACGATGTTCAGGGTGTCGCCTTTCCACTTGAAGTGGCCGGAATCCAGCATCTGTTCACCTTCGTCAGCGTGACACATCAGGCAGGACTCAGTGCCTTCCCAGAGGATGACGCTGAAGTAAAGTTCGTGGATATCTACATCGTTGATTGAGGCGTACTCAATATAGTCAGCCGGAGTCACCAGGCCTGCCAGTGGATTTGACAAGTCAGCTTTCTCCAAACCGCTATTATTCTTGGCTGCCGCCAAACCGGCCGATGGGATTAACAGTAAACCCAGGGTCAGTATGGGGACAATGAATAATGCCGCATGCCATGCGGCCATGAATTTGGATTTCATTTCTTGCTCCTCGTGTTTATGACGTAAAAATCGTTACGTCAAGCGGAGGATAACGAGGGAAAACTTAACCTAAGCTTAAAACGAATTTAAGCTTAGGTTAAGGTTCAGAGGAGCAGAGTTTACCTGCAAGTTCCTTGAGGAAACGATCTCCTCGTGTGCAGCCTTCGATGCAATTCGAATGACTGTAAATGGAGTGGGCGCCGCACTTTGTGCGGCGCTCTTTTTTTAAGTCGAAAAGTCGTCTGTTTTTGCGGGCAACCACGCTTAAAACCTATATAAGTAACTGAATTAAGTGTGATTAATTTACTTTAATAAATTCTCGGAAACTTATTCAGCAAGCGTAAATTTCATTGCCGCATCCCCGAAATAGAGTGCCTGGTTGGCCGAGGCTACCAGGCGCAGACGATGGCGTTGCGGATCGGGACGCTCGATTTCCAACTGCCAGGTCAAGCCGTTAGGATCAGCAGCTTGCATTTCCGACGGAGATTTTTTTTCATCTTCATCTTCAACCAGCGCCAACAGCACACCATCGAGCGGGTTCACGGACTCGAGTTTTAACAGCATGCGGCCGCCTTCGAGCCATTCGAAACCGAGCGTTAATTCAAAATCACCGTTCTTCAAACCGCAGATGCCACTGCTGTATCGGCAGTTGGGTTTTTCAACCAGCTGGTAACTTTGTCCGGCTTCAGCAGCGTGTGGTGTCTCACTGACCAGTGCGTTGACACCGAAATAGCCGATCAGGCCGAGGACCGGCGCCATTAACGTGGCGACAAGGAGGTGCTTGTTTTTAAAAATACTCATAACTGGTATCAACGGATTCGACGAATGACTTTGCGCAAGGATACGTTCTTCCTTAATCAAAAGCACTAAAAGCCTGGCTGACTGTAACGTTGAATGGGGGAATAGTTAAAGTTCAATAGAAATCATAAACCCAGTTACCACCGGCTAGGATCCCCTTCTTTTCACTAGCGTGTCTGCCAGTGTATGCGATCTTGCCCATCGCTCAATTTGACCAGTGAGGATGCTCCACTCATTGTGGAGTGGGCAGGGATGATTTGCATCACAATGCTCAAGGCCAAAAACGCAGTGGGTCGTTGCAGGCTCAAAATCAACGGCACGCAGAATATCAATAAACCTGACTTCTGCTGCTGGCCTGGCAAGCTTGAATCCCCCATGGTGCCCTTTCTTTGCATCGAGGATTCCTTCCGCCGTTAGCCTCCGCATAATTTTTGACAGGAACGCAGCCGGTACATCTACGGCCTCGGAAAGGTCACTGGCCCTAACCCTGTGATTAGGTTCCATATACGCAATATGGGTCATTGCCCGCAGTGCATATTCAGCTGGTCGGCTTAAGTACATCGCATCATTCTAATCCGGTAAAAAGAATAATTACACTGTCTCACAACTCAATGGACTTGACAATCCATTGAGTAGGTTTTATGTTGGCATCGGTATCTAAAACCCCGTGTACACAATGATCAATCACCTTCGAAAGCGGGTAACAAGAGATGACGACAAGCGCACCTGAATACGTCTACGAAAAGAAAAAACAACTGTCAGTCCTCAGCATGAATACCCTGGCCTTTACGGTCAATTTTGCAGTGTGGACCATGTTTTCGGTCATCGGAATCAAGATCAAGGGTGAACTGGGCCTCAGTGAAACGGAGTTCGGTCTGCTTATCGCAACGCCCATCCTGACCGGATCCCTGGTGCGATTGCCCCTGGGCATCCTGACGGATCGGTTTGGCGGACGCGTCGTCTATTTTGTACAGATGCTGCTGGTCGCGGTCGCCACCTATGGGTTGCACTACGCAGATCAATTTTGGCAGTACCTTGTCATTGGTCTATGCATAGGCCTGGCTGGCGGTTCTTTCGCCATCGGTATCGCCTACACCTCGGCCTGGTTCGGCAAGAAACAGCAGGGTTTTGCCATGGGTATATTCGGTGCTGGTAATGCCGGCGCCGCCTTGAATATCTTTGTTGCACCAATAATCGTTGTGGCCATGGGCTGGCGGTCGGTACCCGTCATTTACTCCATCGCCATGCTGGTGATGGCATTTGTATTTTTGCTCTTTACCTATCCGGACCCGCAATTTGAAGAGCGCCGCAAAAACCAGAATTTCCCGACACTGGGCGATCAATTCAGGGCACTGACCGAAACCCGAGTGTGGCGTTATGGTCTCGCCTACTATTTCGTTTTTGGCGGATTCGTAGCCTTGTCATTGTGGTTGCCTAAGTACTATATGGCGGAATACGGCCTGACCTTGCAACAGGCAGCAATGATCTCATTGATTTTTGTCCTGCCGTCAGGTGTGATCCGCGCCCTGGGCGGCTGGATCTCAGACAAGTACGGTGGTGACACGACCACCTGGTGGGTGTTTTGGGTTTGTATTATCTGCCTGTTCTTTATGTCCTACCCCCCAACCTCCGTGACCATTCACAGAATCGACGGTGACCTGACCTTTGGAATTGCTACAGGCGTCGTATTGTTTACAGCGCTGGCTTTTATCGTCGGCATCGCCCAGGGCATTGGTAAAGCCAGCGTCTACCGCAGCCTGGCCGACCACTATACCGGCAATATGGGCCCCGTCGGTGGTCTGGTTGGTGTTATCGGTGGCCTTGGCGGCTTTACCCTCCCAATTATGTTTGGTATCGCCGTGGATGCGACAGGGGTACGCAGCACCACGTTCATGCTCATGTTCGGTGTCCTTGCGGGCGTCATGATCTGGACCTGGATGGCAGCCAGGGGAGAACGGGCAGAGGTGCTTGCAAGAAGGCCGGGGTTGCGCGAGAAGATGATCGAGGAAGACCTTGCGCGGCCATTGACCACTGCGGGTCGCTGGTTGACCAACTGGCGTCCGGATGATGAGGAGTTCTGGAAGAGTGGCGGTAAAGCCATTGCCTTGCGCAACCTGATCTTCTCCATGCCACCGCTGTTTTTATCCTTTGCGGTCTGGACTGTCTGGAGCGTAGTTGTCATCGAGCTCCCACGCATCGGTTTCCAGTTCTCGACCGGGGAACTGTTCTGGCTCGCCGCTATTCCGGGACTTTCCGGTGCAGCATTCAGGCTGCTTTACTCGTTTGTTGTGCCAATCTTCGGCGGGCGTAACTTTACGATATTCAGCACCCTGACCCTTCTGGTGCCTACCTTGTGGATGGCGGTAGCCGTTCAGAATGCAAACACGAGTTACATTGTGTTTGTCATCATTGCCCTGTTGTGTGGCTTGGGTGGCGGTAATTTTTCGTCCAGCATGGCGAATATCAGCTTTTTCTTTCCCAGGAAGAAACTCGGCACCGCCCTTGGTTGGAATGCCGGTGCCGGTAATCTTGGCGTGGGTGTCATGCAGGCTATTGTGCCATTGGTGATCTTCAGTGGTGCCCTGGCATTCAAGGGCGGCATGCCCCAGGCCTATGAAACAGTTGGCGCAACAAGCCAGGTGTGGTTGCAAAACGCCGGCCTGATCTGGATTCCTTTCATACTCCTGGCGACTATCGGCGTCGCCTTTGGGCAAAACAATATTCGTGGTATGCAGGGTTCCTATGGCGAAAAAACGGCTATCTTCACCCGTAAACATGCCTGGGTGCTCAGTTGGCTCTACACGGGCACATTCGGTTCATTCATCGGGTTCTCCGCCGCCTTCCCGATTCTTTTGGCGGTATTGTTTCCCGAGTCAGGGGCACTGAAGTGGGCCTTTGCAGGACCATTGGCAGGTGCGCTGATCCGGCCACTCGGAGGCTGGTTATCCGATCGTATCGGCGGCACCAAGGTAACCTTCTGGAATTTTGCAGTGATGTTTCTTGCCGGGGCATGGGTGTTCCTGAGCCTGCCGTCAGAAGCAGGAAACCAAAGTGTCGACGCATTCTTTTTGGCCTTCATGTTGTTGTTCCTCACAGCAGGTATCGGCAATGGGTCAGTTTTCCACATCGTTCCGGCCGTTTTCCGCAAGCTGCATGAGCGCGCGGCAGAAGGGCAAGGCGAGGCAGCACGGCAGGCCGCCGTCGCTGCTGGTGCCGTGGAAGCTTCGGTAGCCCTCGGATTTACCAGCGCCATTGCTGCACTGGGTCTGTTTTTCATACCTGCGTTTGTCGCAACGTCCATTCAGGCCACAGGCTCGCCACACCTCGCCATCGGTGTCTTCAGCGTGTTCTACCTGAGTTGCGTGCTGACGACATGGTGGTGGTACAAGCGACAAGGGGCGGAAGTAAGGTGCGCCTAGGGCCTTACAGAAGACAAGAATTGATGAGGCACGTGCTTTTTCTGAACGGACGATATGCGTGACTTGAATCTATAAATTAGGTCAGGAGACCGTTATGGCTAAAGATATTCAAAGTTGGAATCCGGAGGACACTCAGGAGTGGGAGACATCAGGCAAATCAATCGCGAGCCGTAACCTGTGGATATCCATTCCCAGCCTGCTGTGTGGGTTTGCAGTGTGGTTGTACTGGGGAATTATCACTGTGCAAATGCTCAACCTGGGGTTTCCGTTCGCAAAATCCGAGTTGTTTTCTTTGGCGGCAGTAGCCGGTTTGTCCGGCGCGACACTGCGAATCCCAAGTACTTTCTTTATTCGTATTGCCGGCGGCCGTAATACCATCTTCTTTACCACTGCGTTATTAATGATCCCCGCTGCGGGCGCCGGCATGGCCCTGCAGGATCCCAACACGCCACTGTGGCAGTTTCAGTTGCTGGCGCTGTTATCCGGCATCGGCGGTGGAAACTTTGCCTCTTCCATGTCCAACATCAGCTTTTTCTATCCTAAAAAGCAACAAGGTCTGGCGCTGGGATTAAATGCGGGCCTCGGTAATTTTGGTGTTACCACGATGCAGATCCTTGTACCCCTGAGCATGACATTTGCCATGTTCGGCGGCGATTCGATGACCTTGCAGACTTCAAGCGGCACGCTGATTGGCAAAATTCCTGCAGGTACAGAGACCTACTTGCAAAACGCCGGTTTTGTCTGGTTGTTATTCCTGGTTCCCCTGGCGTTTGCGGGCTGGTTTGGAATGAACAATATTCGCGATGAACACGTTTCACCGCATCTCGGCAACCCGATATCATCGTTCGCAACGATTTCCTTCATGCTGCTGATAGCCCTGTTTACTGCTGGCAGTGGCTTGTGGCTGATGTTGCCCGAAGCGGCTAATGGTTCCGGATTCGGCGTACCCAAGGAAATCGTGCT
Organism: Lysobacterales bacterium; assembly: GCA_013042835.1. GTDB lineage: Bacteria > Pseudomonadota > Gammaproteobacteria > Xanthomonadales > SZUA-36 > SZUA-36. Next base: position 7,807 of record JABDPJ010000017.1, on the reverse strand, counting down.
GTTGCTGGTGGTAATTGCAACCGTCGGATTGCTCAAGCTGATTCCCGGAGATGTCGGCAGTAACCTGACCCGCCAATACCAGATTTTCAAGAACAAGCACACCTGGGTCATGACCGTCATTTACACCATGACTTTCGGTTCATTTATCGGCTATGCCGCTACCTTCGCCCTCGCAATCAAAGTCGTCTTTGGCTATCAGCATGTAATGGTCGACGGCGTCATGACCCACGACATGATCAACCCCAATGGCCCATCCGCGCTGATGTATGCCTGGATGGGCGCCTTTATCGGCGCGTTGATCCGGCCAATCGGCGGCATGATCTCTGACAAGATGGGCGGCGCCAAGGTCACACAGATTATTTCGGTCATCATGTTATTGAGCGCGCTGGGCGTGGCTTACTACCTCAAGCTGGCCTACGCATCGGCGACACCGGAGGAGTATTTTGTACCGTTCCTGGTGCTGTTCCTGGTCCTGTTCGCTGCAACCGGTATTGGCAACGGCTCGACCTTCCGAACCATTTCACAGGTATTTGACAAAGAGCAGGCCGGACCCGTGCTGGGCTGGACTTCGGCCATCGCCGCTTACGGCGCCTTCTATATCCCCAAGGTGTTTGGTGAACAAATCAAGGCGACAACACCGGAAGATGCGCTGTTCGGTTTTGCCGCATTCTACTTTGTCTGCATCATCATCAACTGGTGGTTCTACCTGCGTAAAGGCGCAGAGTTCCACAACCCCTGATTCGCGGAGCATGTTATGAGTCATTTTCTCGACAACCTGACCTATTTCACCCGGCAGAAACCGGAACCGTTTGCTGACGGTCATGGCATCACCACCAACGAACCCCGCGAGTGGGAGCGTGCCTACCGCGGACGCTGGTCGCACGACAAGATCGTGCGCTCAACGCATGGCGTGAACTGCACCGGTTCCTGTAGCTGGAAAATCTACGTCAAGGGCGGCCTCGTCACCTGGGAAACCCAGCAGACCGATTATCCGCGGACCCGGCCCGAGCTGCCCAACCACGAGCCACGCGGCTGCTCACGCGGGGCCAGCTATTCGTGGTACCTGTACAGTTCAGCGCGGCTCAAGTATCCAATGATCCGCAGCCAGCTGTTGAAATCGTGGCGCAGTGCCAAGGAACAATACGGTGACCCTGTCGTCGCCTGGCAACATATCATGGAAGACAAAGGGGCCAGCAAAGCCTACAAGTCCGCGCGCGGACTCGGCGGCATGGTACGCGGCGAATGGGACGAAGTGAACGAGATAATCGCGGCGTCCAATATTTATACCGCCAAGACCTATGGCCCGGACCGCGTGATCGGCTTCTCACCGATTCCGGCCATGTCAATGGTTTCCTATGCAGGCGGCTCACGCTATATGTCGTTGATTGGCGGCACCTGTATGAGTTTTTACGACTGGTATTGTGATCTGCCTCCGAGCTCACCGCAGACCTGGGGCGAACAGACAGACGTACCGGAGAGCGCCGACTGGTACAACTCGAATTACATCATTGCCTGGGGCTCAAATGTACCGCAGACACGTACCCCGGATGCGCATTTCTTTACCGAGGTCCGCTACAAGGGCGCCAAGACCGTCGCGGTCACTCCCGACTACAGCGAAGTCGCCAAGTTATCCGACTCCTGGATACCGGCAAGGCAAGGCACTGATGCCGCCGTGGCCATGGCGATGGGCCACGTCATCCTGAAAGAGTTCCACGTGGATGGCCAGAGTGAATATTTCAGCGAGTACGTGCGCAAATATTCCGACATGCCCTTCCTGGTTATGCTCGAGGAAAAGGATGGCCGGTGGGTTCCGGGACGCACACTGCGGGCTTCTGATTTCGACGCTGCGTTACAACATGAAAACAACCCTGACTGGAAACCGGTTGTGCTGGACGCGCAAAGCAACCAGGTCGTTGTTCCCAATGGCACCATCGGCTCACGCTGGGGCGACCAGGGTAAATGGAACCTGGAGGAAAAGAACCAGCAGGATGGCAGTGACATCAACCCGGTTCTCAGCCTGCTGGATCAGTCCGACGAAATTCTACCCGTTGCCTTCCCCTACTTTGGCAACCAGGAGCACGACCAGGAAATCTTTGCCCACAGCGACCATGACAGCATCCTGAACCGCAAAATGCCGGTGAAAACCCTGCAACTTGCCGGGGGCAGCACGGTGAAAGCAGTGACCGTCTACGACCTGATGCTGGCAAATTACGGGCTGGATCGTGGGTTGGATGACGACCAGGTCGCGCAAAGCTATGACGATGACGTTCCCTATACGCCTGCCTGGCAGGAAAAGATCACCGGTGTCAAACGGGAGCAGATCATCCAGATCGCCCGTGAGTTTGCTGATACGGCCGACAAGACGCGGGGCCGCTCCATGGTAATCCTGGGCGCCGCCATCAACCATTGGTACAACATGGACATGACCTACCGTGGCATCATTAATATGTTGATAATGTGCGGCTGTATCGGTCAGAGTGGTGGTGGCTGGGCGCATTACGTGGGACAGGAGAAACTGCGCCCGCAAACGGGTTGGTTACCCCTGGCCTTCGGACTCGATTGGCACCGTCCGCCACGCCAAATGAACAGCACATCGTTCTTCTATAACCATTCAAACCAGTGGCGATACGAAAAGCTGGAGCTTGATGAAATACTTTCGCCGCTGGCAGACAGGTCAAGCTGGGAAAACCAGAGCCTGATTGACTGCAACGTCCGCTCCGAACGCATGGGGTGGCTGCCTTCCGCACCACAACTGGAAGAAAACCCGCTGGAGCTCTCTAAAAAGGCCAGGGAGGCCGGCGTCAGCAGTTCCGATTACGTAGCAGGAAGATTAAAAGATGGTAGCCTGCGCATGTCCTGCCAGGCACCGGACGACCCGCGCAATTTCCCACGCAACCTGTTTATCTGGCGCTCCAACCTGCTTGGCTCCAGCGGCAAGGGTCACGAATACATGCTGAAGCACCTGCTCGGTACCAAGAACGGTGTGCTGGGCAAAGACCTGGGCGAAACCGGGGGACAAAAACCCAGTGAAGTCGAGTGGGTTGACCACGAAACCGAAGGCAAACTGGACCTGGTGGTAACACTGGACTTCAGGATGTCGACCACCTGCGTGTATTCAGACATCGTTTTACCGTCTTCGACATGGTATGAAAAGAACGACCTGAACACCTCTGATATGCACCCCTTTATCCATCCCCTGTCGCGTGCCGTCGACCCGGCCTGGGAAAGCCGTAGCGACTGGGATATCTACAAGGGCCTGGCCAGGGTCTATTCTGAGCTGTGTGAAGGCCACCTCGGAACCGAAACCGATATTGTCGCCCTGCCCATCCTGCACGATACGCCCGCGGAACTGGGGCAGGCGCTGGATGTGAAGGACTGGAAGAAGGGTGAGTGTGATCCGGTTCCGGGCAAGACCATGCCGAACTACATCGAAGTGGTGCGTAATTACCCGGACACTTATAAGAAATTCACCTCGCTCGGCCCGCTGATGTCAAAAGTCGGTAATGGCGGTAAGGGTATTGCCTGGAACACCGAAGATGAGGTCAAGCTGTTAGGCGATCTCAACCGGGTGGTAACCGAAGAGGGTGTGTCCAGGGGATTGCCCAGGATCGAGAGCGATATTGATGCCGCAGAGGTCGTGTTGTCGCTGGCTCCGGAAACCAATGGACAGGTAGCGGTCAAGGCATGGCAGGCCCTGGGTCAAATCACCGGCCGCGATCACACGCACCTGGCGAAACCGAAAGAAGACGAAAAAATTCGTTTCCGCGACATCCAGGCGCAACCACGAAAGATTATTTCGTCTCCGACGTGGAGTGGACTCGAAGATGAGCATGTGAGCTATAACGCCTGTTATACCAACGTCCATGAACTGATCCCGTGGCGGACCCTGACCGGTCGCCAGCAGTTCTACCAGGACCACAGCTGGATGCGCGATTTTGGTGAAAGCCTGTGCGTCTACAAGCCGCCGATCAATACCAAGACGGTGGCACCGGTCATTGACTCAATTGGCAAGGGCAGCAAGCAGGTCGTTGTGAACTGGATTACGCCACACCAGAAGTGGGGCATTCACAGCACCTACTCGGAGAACCTGCTGCTGCTGACGCTCAGCCGCGGCGGGCCCTGTGTCTGGATGTCCGAGGTGGATGCGGCCAAGATCGATTGTGAAGACAACGACTGGATTGAGCTGTACAACACCAATGGCGCCATTGCTGCACGGGCCGTGGTCAGTCAGCGCGTGCCGGAAGGCATGGTCATGATGTATCACGCCCAGGAAAAAATCATCAATACTCCCATCAGCCAGATCACTGGCCATCGCGGCGGTATCCACAACTCAGTGACCCGGACGGTAATCAAGCCGACCCACATGATTGGTGGCTACGCGCAGCTGGCCTACGGGTTCAACTACTACGGCACCGTGGGTTCGAACCGTGATGAATTTGTCGTGCTACGCAAGCTCGACAAGGTCGAATGGCGCGTCAGTCCAACGGGTTCCACCGAGGAGGCTTTAGCATGAAGATCAGGGCACAAATCGGCATGGTTCTCAACCTGGACAAATGCATCGGCTGCCACACCTGTTCGGTGACCTGCAAGAACGTCTGGACATCGCGCCAGGGCGTCGAATACGCCTGGTTCAACAACGTTGAAACCAAACCAGGTGTTGGTTATCCGAAGGAATGGGAAAACCAGGCCGTCTGGAATGGCGGTTGGTCGCTGACCGGCAATAGCAAGCTCAAACCCAAAATGGGCGGAAAATTCCGCCTTCTGGCTAAAATATTCGCCAATCCGGACTTACCTGAAATTGACGATTACTACGAGCCGTTCACCTACAACTATGAGCATTTGCAGAAAGCACCCGCCTCCAAAACAACACCGACCGCGCGCATGGAGTCCGTCATCACCGGCCAGCAAATGGAGAAACCCCACTGGGGACCCAACTGGGAAGAAATTCTCGGTGGTGAATTCAGCAAACGCAGCAAGGACATCAACTTCGAGGATGTAGAGAAGGAAATTTACGGCCAGTTCGAAAACACCTTCATGATGTACCTGCCCCGACTTTGTGAGCACTGCCTGAATCCAACCTGCGTGGCGTCCTGCCCGAGCGGTGCAATCTACAAGCGTGAGGAAGACGGCATCGTCTTGATTGACCAGGATAAGTGCCGCGGCTGGCGGATGTGTGTCAGCGGTTGCCCCTACAAAAAGATCTACTTCAACTGGCAATCGGGCAAGTCGGAAAAATGTACCTTCTGTTATCCGCGCATTGAAGCCGGCGATCCGACCGTCTGCTCAGAAACCTGCGTAGGCCGGATCCGTTATCTCGGTGTCATGCTTTACGACGCTGACAAAATAGGTGACGCAGCAGGCGCAACTGACGCGGAAGACCTCTACCAGGCACAACTGGATATCTTCCTTGATCCGAGTGATCCCGAAGTTATCAGGCAGGCCAAGCTGGACGGTGTCCCGGAAAGCTGGATTACTGCAGCACAGGAATCGCCAGTTTACAAAATGGCCATGGATTGGAAAGTTGCCTTCCCGCTGCACCCGGAATATCGAACCCTGCCCATGGTTTGGTACATCCCGCCGTTGTCTCCAATTCAAAATGCTGCAGCAGCCGGCAAAATCGACAGCGATGGCGTGATTCCGGACGTCACCAAGCTGCGTATTCCGGTCAAATACCTCGCCAATATGCTGACTGCCGGAAAAGAACAGCCAGTGATTGACGGGCTCGAACGCATGATTGCCATGCGCGCCTACATGCGCGCCCGCAACGTCGAGGGCGTCAATGCGACTGAGGTACTGGAGCGCACAGGTCTTGACGAGCAGACCCTTGACGATATGTACCGGATTATGGCCATAGCCAACTACGAAGACCGCTATGTCATTCCGACCAATCACCGGGAATACGCTGGTAAAACACCGTTTGACAACGAGATCGCCTTTGAGCACCGGTCATCCTGCGGGTTCAGTTTTGGCAATGGCTGCTCTGAAGGCAGCAGCAAGGTGAGCCTTTTCGGCAACCCGACTCATACCAACACGCTTAACGGAAAAGGACAAACCAAATGAAGACGTTCAAAGTTCTCGGCTTGCTCATGTCCTACCCAAAGCCAGAGTGGGTGTCGCATATTGATGAATGCAGTTTGCTGCTGGAGCAGGAAGGTTTCCTGCCCAAGAAGCATCTGCACGCATTGCTGGCGCTCATGGGTGAGCTGAAGTCAGCGGACCTGTATGACCTGCAGGAAGACTATGTTTCGACTTTCGACCGCGGTCGCTCGCACTGTTTGCACTTGTTTGAGCACATACATGGCGAGTCCCGCGACCGTGGCCAGGCAATGGTCAACCTGGCCAGTGCCTATGAGGAAAAAGGTCTGTTCATAGAACAGGGGGAGTTACCGGATTATATTCCTCTTTTCCTTGAGTTCCTCTCCTTGTGCCCCACTGACGAAGCGATAGCTTTACTGGGAGAGCCTATCGACATTGTGGCGACCATTGCCGCCCGGTTGCAGAAACGGGATTCACGCTATGCCGTGTTGTTTCATGCGCTGGTGGCGCTGTCCCGGGTTAAACCCAGCGAAGACAAGATCGAAGAAGTGCTGGCACAAATGCCGGAGGACACCAGCCTGGAAGCGTTGGACAAGGAGTGGGAAGAGGCAGCGGCATTTGCCGGTCAACCAATTCAATCTGCTTGCGGCGCCTGCCAGGCTCCGTCTGATGGTTTACAGATTAAAGTCACACAGTAGGAGGCACCCAAATGGCAAACTACATCAACCAGTTTTTCTTTGGAATTTACCCGTACATCGCGATCACTGTATTTTTCTTCGGCAGTCTGCTGCGCTATGACCGTGACCAGTACACCTGGAAGGCCAGCTCCAGCCAGCTGTTGAGCAAGAAAGACATGCGCCTCGGCAGCAACCTGTTTCATATCGGTATCATCATGCTGTTTTTTGGTCACTTGGTGGGCCTGTTGACTCCGCATTGGGCCTATCACTTCATGATCTCGGCAGGCACCAAGCAACTACTGGCAATGACGGCAGGTGGAATCTTTGGTGTGATCTGCCTGGTTGGCATGGTGTTGTTGATTCGCCGCCGCATGCTTGATGCCAGGATTCGTGCGACCAGCCAACCTACCGATCTGCCGATTCTTCTGATCCTGTTCGTGCAACTCGTGCTGGGTCTATTGACCATTCCATTTTCAGCGCAGCACATGGACGGCAGTTCAATGCTCGCACTGGCCAGTTGGGCTCAACACATCGTATTGTTCCGGGGTGATGCTGCATCATTCGTGGCCGGCGAAGCTTTCATCTTCAAAGCCCACTTGGTGCTGGGCCTGACGATATTCCTTGTTTTTCCATTCACCCGGCTGGTGCACATCTGGAGCGTACCGGTGCAATACCTGACCCGAAGCGGGTACCAGATTGTCAGGAAACGGGGATAGGATCGGAGGTTTCAATGGCCATATTTGTCAACAAAGTCGAGATCAGCGATGAAGAGATCGGGCGTGAAATGCAGTATCACCCCGCCCGATCCAAGGAGGTTGCCTGGCACTCCGCTGCACAATCACTGGTGGTCCGGCAACTGCTTCTGCAACAGGCGGCCAATAACGGCTTGGACTTCGACGTCGAAACGGCCGCTGACGATCGCCGCGAAGGGTCAGTCATCGATCAGCTACTGGAACAGGACGTCTCGGTACCGAAGGCCGATATGGCAACCTGCCGGCGATTTTACGACACCCACCGGGAAAGCTTCATAGACAAGGAATCCGGACAGCGGCGTGCGTTTGACGAGGTGCATGAACAAATACGCGGTTACATAC
>JABDPJ010000016.1 GCA_013042835.1 Lysobacterales bacterium | reverse complement strand
CCTGCCGCCGGTGGCGCCCAGTGGATGGCCGATGGCAATACCGCCTCCCTTGACATTGACCTTGTCAGGATCGATACCAAGCTCCTTGATGGCGTAAAGGGCAACCACGGCGAACGCTTCATTGATTTCCCAGTAGTCGATGTCTGCGGCTTCCAGGCCCGCGGCTTTCAGTGCCCGCAGGGTCGAAGGCACCGGGCCCGTACCCATGATGTTGGGCTCTACGCCGGCAAAGCCGATGGAGACTATTCTTGCGAGTGGTTCAATACCCTTGGCCTCAGCAGTTTCCCTGTCCATCAGGACCAGCGCACTGGCGCCTGCGTTCAGGGGTGATGCGTTGCCGGCATGGATGGTTCCATCTTTTTTAAAGGCCGGTCGCAGTTTGGCCATGTCCTCGACGGTGGCATCCGAGCGCACCGCCTGGTCTTTGTCCACCGTTTTGACCGTGCCGTCCGCCTGGGGGACATCCACGGGTAAAATTTCACCGTCGAAAAAGCCCTCCTGCTGTGCCTGGTAGGCCAGTTGATGTGAGCGGGCGCCCCAGGCATCCATATCCTCGCGCTGGTAACCCATTGCCGCAAGTTTTTCTGCGGTCAGGCCCATGTTCATTGCCGTCATAAAGTCCCAATGTAGCAGGGACGGGTCGCTGAACAGTCGCAGGTTCAGGTCGATCTTGCCGTCACCACCCATCGGGATGCGGCCCATGTGCTCCATTCCTCCGCACATGACAACGTCGGCGAAACCCTGGGCGATTTCCATGAAGCCAATCTGCAAGGCTGCCATGGTTGAACCGCATTGTTCGTCAACCTGTTTGCATGAAGTGCGTTTGTCAAGGTTGGCCAGCAGCGTCGGCACACGTCCACCGATCGAGAAATTCTCGCCGACCCCCTGGGCGCAACCGACAATGAAATCATCGACATCTCCGGCATCGAGTCCGGCACGATTGATGGCTTCGGGCAGCAGTTTTGCCAGAAGATCATCGCCGCGAATTTTGAAGAGCCAGTCGCGTCCGGGATCATTGGGACGGCAACGGGATTGGGCAGATCGAACGTAACTTGCAATGACAACGTCTCTCATTTCAGGCACTCCATTGGCGAATTAAATTCATCTCATGATATTAGCTCAATACGCCGGCGTATGGAATCTCATTAGCAGGATTCAAGCTGGTTAATCCGACTTCTATGGGCATCAGTATCGTGTGGTCCGTGCGGCGCTTCCTATAAGCAATTTGTGACACGGTATCGCGTGTTCGGAATGTGCACTCTGCGGCGGGGTGCCCACTCGCCCTGGAGATCGGCCGGTGAGCCCTTAATGATCAATACCTTGTAAAGATCTGTATGGTCAAATATGGCCGCGAGTGCTATATTGTACAATCTTTGTACAATATCAGGTGTTTCTTCCATGCATGCCAAACCAAACCTGCCGGCCAAGATCTGCGTGGTCTGCCAGCGCCCTTTTAAATGGCGCCGCAAATGGGCGTCCTGCTGGGATGAGGTCAGGTATTGTTCCCGACGCTGCCGGGGTATACGGCGGGCCCGTGCCTGAGGGGCCTGAAATCCGTCGCGCGGCCGACCGGGTGGCGGACGTCCTGGTAGGGCGGCGGATCGAACAGGCTTGCTTCGCTTTTCCGCAGCTACAGCCATTCGAGGAGCGGCTCACGGGGGCGGTGGTCGAGGCCGTGGATACCCGCGGCAAAGCCATGCTGACGCGTTTCGATAACGAACTGACCCTGTACAGTCACAATCAGCTATACGGGCGGTGGTTCACGGTCAGGCGGGGTAAGCTGCCCGAAACCCGGCGCAGCCTGCGCGTTGCATTGCACACACACTCCGACAGCGCACTGCTTTACAGCGCGTCGGATATATCGGTACTAACACCCGGGCAAGTCCAATCACACCCGTTCCTGTCCCGCCTGGGGCCGGACGTACTGGACAAAGACCTGAGCACGGGCGCCATCGCAGCTCGGCTGGACCAGGAGCGCTTCAGGCGACGCAGCCTGGCGGCACTCTATCTCGACCAGTCTTTCCTGGCCGGATTGGGCAATTACCTCCGTTCGGAAATCCTTTTTGGTGCCGGCCTGCATCCGGCGCTGCGCCCGGTCGACATCGACCCGGAACGCAAAAAGCGCCTGGCGCGGGAGACGATCAGGATGTGTCGCCGTTCTTACCGTACCGGTGGCAAGACGCTTACACCCGGAAAGGGCCGCAGAAAAGCCGACAGGTTCTGGATCTTTGCGCGTGCATCCAAACCCTGCTACAGCTGTGGAACGGGTATTCAGCGCGCCAACTACTCCGGCCGCCGGCTGTATTTCTGTCCCGCTTGCCAGCTACAGGAGCGATGATGAATTTCTGCAGTAGCTGCGGCAGTAACCTGGTCAAGTTGGTACCGCGTAACGACGATCGCCAACGCCACGTCTGTTCCGACTGTGGCACGGTCCATTACCAGAACCCCAAGATCGTGACGGGGTGCCTGCCGGTCTGGCAGGAATCGGTCTTGCTGTGCAGGCGCGCCATCGAGCCCAGAAGCGGTTATTGGACCGTTCCCGCGGGGTTCATGGAGCTGAATGAAACCGTGGAGCAGGGCGCCATTCGGGAAACCTGGGAAGAGGCGCGGGCGCGGGTGGAACTACTGGCGCCATACTCGATGTTCAACCTCACGCACGTCAACCAGCTTTACATCATCTTTCGAGCAAGGCTCAAAGACCTGGATTTCCGGCCGGGGCCGGAAAGCAAGGAGGTCAGGTTATTCGCTGAGCATGAAATTCCCTGGGACGAGTTAGCATTCGGAACGGTCCGCCACACGCTCAGGTTTTACTTCCGGGACCGCCCGGGCGGGCGCTTTCCGCTGCGCACGGGAACGGTGGCGTCCCACGCTCGGGATTTTCGCTTCGAAGCCGGGCCGAATGATCAACTGAAGGTTCCATGATCCGTCCCATCGAACACACGAGATGCCTTGATCAATGGACTCCCTGACTCAAATCGCGCTGGGCGCCGCCGTTGGCGAAGCGGTGCTGGGGCACCGTGTGGGCCGCAAGGCTGCACTGTGGGGCGCGGTCTGCGGTACGTTCCCCGACCTGGACGTGCTGATCCCGTTCGGAGATCCGGTAGCCGATTTCACCTTTCACCGCTCATTTAGCCACTCGGTCATCATGCTGGCCCTGTTGACGCCCCTGGTGGCCTGGCTGATCCGGAAAATACATCCCGCTGATGTAGCCCACCGGAAAGGCTGGTATGCCCTGGTCTACCTGGCCTTCCTGACTCACGTGCTGCTCGATTCATGCACGATCTACGGCACGCAGATTTTCTGGCCGCTCAGCGAGTACCCGATGACCTGGGGCTCGATTTTTATTATCGATCCGCTTTACACCCTGCCGCTGATAGCCGGAGTCGTGGCGGTAGCGGTCGCCCGCCGCAACCCGGGCAGGGCCTATCGCTTCAACCTCGCCATGCTTGGCCTGAGCACGCTCTACCTGGGCTGGAGCTTCGCGGCAAAATTTCATGCCCAGGGCATCGCCCGCGATGAACTTGTCCGGCAGGGCATCGAACACCGGCAGATAGTAACCCTGGCCAGTCCGTTCAATACGATTCTTTGGCGCTTCGTAGTGATGACTCCGCAAGGTTATGCAGAGGGCTGGTACTCCCTGCTCGACAGCGACCGTCAAGTCGAATTCAAGTTGCATAGCAGCGACCCGGAACTGCTGGCCGGCCTGGAATCACATTGGCCGGTGACCCGCCTGCAATGGTTTACCAAGGGCTTCTACCGGGTGGGGCGGGAAGGGCAGGACGTGGTGATAACGGATTTGCGCATGGGCGTCGAGGATTACTACGTGTTTCGTTTCAAAGTGGGCAGAGTCGGCAATCCTCACTCGAAACCGATGCCCAGCGAGCAACTCCAGGCGACGTTGGAAGATGGGGCGTTCCGGGAATTGTGGGAGCGGCTGAAAGGCCGCGGATCATAGGGATGTTAAGCTGACAGAAGTGGATACTTCGCTGTCATCAATGACGCTCGAAAATTCAGCGGCATTTGGTCGCTCATCGCAAAGGGCAAGTCCCCTGGAGGCTGTTAAGAGACGCTTTTTACCAGCATCTCACCAACCAATGCCAAACAGAAACCAAAGACCGCACCAAGAGGAGGCGCCCAGTGCTTTTCCAGGCGTGATTGCGGTGCGATGTCCTGAAAGATGAGATAAAGAACCCCACCTGATGCAAACAGCATGATGGCGCCTAAAATTGCCTGGTGATCTGATAGGAAAACGTAGCCGACCAGGCCCGCGATTGGCCCTAATGGCACTAATGCGCACATGATTAGCAGGGTTCGCTTTGAGTTGTGGTTGTTTCTGCCCCCAATTTCCCTGTAAGCATTAAACCCTTCCGGCAGATTTTGTAAACCGATTAGCAATGCCAGCAACGGAGCAACAGGCGAACCCAGTGCGACCAAGCCGCCCAGCGCGACAGCCTCGGGAACATAGTCCAGCACCATTCCCAGCAATTGGGGAGATTCCCTGCGTTTTAACCCAAGCGACTTTTCGATGATGAAAAATATAAAACCACCTGCGAGGAGTACAGGAATTGCCAAAAGGGAATCATGCATGCTCGATATTCCCTCTGGAACAAGAACAACCGTCACAGCACCCAGGAGAATTCCGCCGCCAAAGGCGATCAAAAAGTGCCGGAATTCTCTTTCAATCCAATAAGGCCGAATGTGCTCAAAGCTGGCGATCGTGCCGCCGATGGGAATACAACTTCCGGCAAACCCGGTAAGAATGATAATTGTCAGGATTTCGGACATTTCTCTCCTTTTCCTGTAGTGCCAGGGCCTGTAAACGGGCGCAGGCTGGAATGCTCTGTCACTTCCCGGGATAAAGCATTGTTAGATCATCGTCCATAGTGTAAACGCTGAACTCCCCGGCAGGTAATCGGTGCTCAATCATTTCCCGATGTGGCGTCCTGGAGTGACCTTCGTTCGCCCGACTCGCTGCATACCATGAAGGCCTTGGTCGAAATGACCTGCGCAAGTATGAGGCGCCTGCCGAATGGGTCCAGTTGGTGCCAGGTTTCAATTGGGAGAAACTCTACTGTCGCGGGGTCCAGGCTCTCCGGATCTCCCGCTGCACGAGCACGATCCTCCAACTCTTCCAACACGCATTTCTCTCTTTCCGGGCTCATCGGTTCATCAGTATGAATAAAAAGCGCCTCGATTTCGGCGGGCGTGAGCGGACCTGTTGCATCGAAGTCCAGGAGTGGTTGCAGGACAGGTTGATTGTCCCTTATCAAGAAAATGAAGCCGCGCATCTTCTCAGAATTTTCAGAGATCACGCCCTCATGAAAGGTGACGCTGACGCTCTCCAGTGGTTCCGCGACGAACGCGACGGCTTGCTCTGCGATGCCCGTGGCGACGGCTTCCAGATCAGCCGATTTGCCGCGATAGAGTGGCGAGTTCGCCACATCGATCACCACAACGTCCCCGCCGACACGCCACGCCGTCGCGTCACCTGAAACCGCTTGTGAGATCGAGTTGGCCAACGGCTCCAGGTCTTCAGGCCAGTAGTCACAGGAACTGACCAGAATGATAGTCAGGACAGAAAGCACGAACGTTCGGGAACGCCCCATATTAGATTCCCTCTTATGTAATTTCGCGTGGCGAGTTACCGCCCAAGTGCGTCAGAATAGCAAAATATCTCAGCGCTTCACCAGATTTGGCGTTGTGATCCTGGGTGATTCCGCCCAAGGTCCTTCGATCTTCGCCGTGAAGTTCGTTTCCACCATGTTGTAGATCGTCTGATTATCAAATATCACCTCAACCAGGCTTACCTTCTCGTTGTTGGCATTCGGGGATCTGACTTAATCAGGGTTGGTCCCGAAAGGTCATAGGCTCCTGGTGCCGGACATCATCGGTCAGCCTGGAGCCATCCACGCGCATGCGCTGAATACCGCAGCCAGAGACATAGTCCCCTGACATAGCTGATGAATCGTGGCCGTTTTACCCGCACTTATTGCTGATTTGGGCTATACAAGCGGTTTGCGCGATCCAGCAGCCTGGACCGTTCAGTCGGATCTCTTTGGCTCATTGCGATATGTGAATATTGGGCGAAAATGCGTGCGCGCAAACTGTCATTCCATGGCGCAAGGGCCAGGATGCCATCGAAAAGACGGTATTGTTCGATCAGAGACAACCCGGAAAGAAACTGTTGAAACCCGGCCAGGTATTTGTCTTCAGCAAGCAAGGTTTGCTTCAGCCTGGAGGTGCTCCCGGCGTGACTTTCCTGGCTGGCAATAAAACCGGGATAGGCATCCAGCTTCAACTGTCGTATGAAAGCGTGATTGGTGACAATCTGTTTGTCCCGGTCTATGACATACTCCCATGGATAGAAAAATTCGTAGCGGGGGTGGTCTAAGTTGTTAAGTAACGCACCACTGACGGCGCCTTTGATGGTGGTTTCATCCGCCACAAAATGGGGCAGCACCGCTTCGGCCGAGGTCAACCCGAAGGGCCGAAGGCTCGCATAGGCCGTCTGGTTATCGCTTAACTCACGATTGATATGCTCATAGTCAAGATCAACAGGTCGCAGCGATCCGATCAGGATCGTATTAAATGGCCCCCTTTTGTGAGCTGGCAAAAAATACCAGAGCTGGGTATTGGGGAAGCTGTTGACAAAGGTGTTCAACACCATGCGGTATTGTCGTGGTGGCAGCGATGCCGGAACCCACTGTGCGACCAGGCCTCCCGGCTCGAGGTGATCTTTCAGCAGGCGATAGTATTCCATTGAGTAAGAAAAACCATTGGAAGCATATTCATCAGCAGTCTTCTCATCGGCCGTAATCACCTGGTAGCGTTCCGCTGTCGTACGCAGGAAATTGCCGATATCGTCAACAACTACCTCTAACCGCGGGTTATCCAGCACGTTATGATTCTCCTTGGAGAAAAACCGTGCCCCCGTGACAACACTGGGTTCAATTTCCACGGCGGTGACGCGCTCGACGCGAGAATGCAGGACGCTCTCGCCGGCGAGAATGCCTGAACCCAGGCCAACGGAAAGCTCGGATGATACGTCTTTCAAAAGCAACTTGGGTAGATGGGCCAGTATAAGTTGCTTGTATTCTGCGAAACCCGTTCCGCCGATGACAATGCCATCAACACTCATGTGTTTTACGTTTGTTGCCGGGTCCTGGTAAACCTTGGTCGTCGCCAGTGGGCCTTCACGATAGAACATGGTCCGGAAGTGGTCCCGCTCACCATCGGAAGGGAACTCGAAATTTAACGGCGCAAGGGTAATGATATAGGCCGTGATGGCAAGGGATACAGGTAAAGCGTAGCGCCAGGCAGGATGCCACTTAGCATGTATTACCCTTAAATAAAGAATCAGGAAACCAACTGCGATGTTGAGTATAGCCATGGCCAGTATGCCCTTCTGAATGCCCAGCCAGGCAAGCAGCACCAGACCAGGCATCAAGGCGCCGAGGACATTACCCAGCGTATTGACCGCGTAAATTTTCCCCACCGTTGCGCCGGTGCTTTCAGGGCTTCTCACGATAACCTGGCCCACCAGGGGAAAACTCGCTCCTATCAGGATGGCTGGAATCAGCATAAGCAGGAAAGCCACCCCGAAGCTTGAAAATATTAGCGCGAAAGCCTGGTCAGAATTTTCGAGCAGGTACTCGTTCATCGTTTGCGGGTCGGAGACAAAAAACAGCAATGGTAAAGCCAGGGCTGAAAGGACCCCCAACAATACCTGGGTTGCGCCAAAGGTGACGGCACTATCTTTGACTCGCTTGATCACGAACCGGATCAGGTAGCCGCCCAACGCAATGCCGGTCAGGAACGCACTCAGCATGGTGGTCAGGGCATAGGTTGAATTGCCAAGAATGAATACCAGTGACCGCGTCCAGTAAATCTCATAGGCGAAAGAAGTGAATCCGGATATGCCAAGCCCAATCAATATGATTCTCATAGTGCCCTTTCCGGGCGCTGGAAATTCGGTACCACGACTTTTTTCGGTTTTCACCTTGGGTTGCAAGGAATCCGGAGCAGTATTCGACATATGGCGTGACACGAGCCAGGCAGCGCAGCCGATCAGAAGGTTGCCGGCCACCGCGATGAACACCGGTATGTGAACGCCGTATGTACCAATCAGGAAAAACCCGGTAACCAGTACACCGGTGACGGCGCCGGTGGTATTGATAGCGTAAAGCGTGCTGAGGTTGATGCCAATCATTGACCGGCGGTTCACCAGGAACCGCGTCAATACGGGGAGCGTTGCACCCATCAGCACGGTCGGACCCATAACCAGCAAAAAGGCGAGCAAAAATCTTATGCCCGCAAATATACTTGTCGAGAACCCAAAAATGTCGTGCAGCGCCACATGTGCGGGACCGATTCGGCTGAGCAGCAGGTGCGAAATCAACGCCGCTAATGCCAGGCCAATTTCGAGGTAGGCATAAAGACGCAGACAGTCCCTGCTGCGATCTGCCACTTTCCCAATCCACCAACTCCCTATGGCCAGACCGGCCATGAACGCCGCCAGGACGGTGCCCAACGCCAGCGCAGTAGATCCGAAAACGTGCGTCAATAATCGTGACCAGACAAGCTCATATACCAGTGCAAACGCGCCGGAAACGAAATAGAGCAGGAGCACCAGTGCCCGCTGAGCCGTCTCTTTATTCCAGTTACTCATGGCCTGATGAACGGATTCATGTGAAGGCGCCCAGCCTCTGTTTTGGCATCATTCATTGGTATCTGTGCGTAATTGTATGGCGAAAGTATTCTCCTGTTAATGTGATCCAGCCTGGCTTGTTATCACCGAGGTCCGCCAGAATAGCAAATTGTAAAGCGTATTTATGCCTCGCTCTCAAATGGTATGCCAGCCGATAAATCGTGATTACGCCCTGCGTTTTTTCTTCAAGTCGTGAATCATTTCGGCAGGTTTAGCTGTCAGGCATACCTTCTTTCTTAAGCGAAAATATCTTGCAAAAGACGATCTGCAGAAAAAGAACAACGATGGTTGGCGCACTGAAGGCCTGAATGAATTCCAAATTCAGGTTTGACGGCAGCATGAAGAAATTAATCAGGCCAAAAAATGGCAGGCTGCAAAAGACGAGCACAAGGTATTTCCTGGTATTTGACAGGTAACTCGCTGCAGAAGAAACGGCGCTTGTAAGAAGCAGGGCAAGCCAGAAATATACTTTCAGTTGGCTGTCGATAGCGTGCGTGAATGCATATGCAAAAAACATAAATGTGGTAATGAAGTTAACACTAAAGCCTACTCTTGCAGATAACATGATCGGATATTACGCCTTTTGTTTGACCTCACGTTGAAAGGAGTGGCTGGTTCGCGCGTTGCGACCCGGAGGTCCCAGCTCGCAACAGTACCGTTGGCGGCAGCGTTTAGTGGTGGCATGCCGATACTCTCATTAGCTGCCCAGGTTGGTAAAAACGCCTACCGCCAGTTCAGCCCAGACGTACAGGAACACGACTGCAAATCCGGCCCCTGCAATGACCCGTCTGCTGCGCGGTATTTTCCTGGCTAAGATCACAAACAGGCTGGCAGTTGAAAACAGAAGAATGCCCATGACGATGAAATCCAGCGGGCCCCAAATTACTTCGTCAGTAAATTGCATCGCGATTAAAGGAATCAACAGCACCAGCGCTGTTATGAGAGCAATCCGTAAAAAAATACCATTGGAAAATATCCAATCTTTTGCTTTATCAGTCATCGTTATTTCTCTATGCGGCCTGTCGTTTTATTTTTATGGTTCATTGAATGACTCCGCTGCATGCGGTTGTCAGGCGACTTTTCGTCCGGTAATGGCGTAGACAATCGGGACATCGTTTCCCTTATGACCGAGGTAAAACCTGCCCGGCTCCCGTTCCACCATACCCTCAAAACAATTATAGGGACTGTAGGGAAATTCGCTGACACGTTCAATCTGAATACCCACACCAATCAATGCATTGATCACGCTGGACATCGGGTGTGCCCAGGTAGCTAGCCTGGCAACAACATCGTCACCATTTTCCGTATATGTACCCTCTTCTTCGACGTCCGGTTCGGGTTTCGTGAAGTACGAATAACCTGCCAACAAATCATAAATTGGGTGAAACTCCACAATATAAAACGTGCCGCCGACCGCAAGATTGGCTGCGACAACCTCTGCCCATCTTTGCACATCAGGAAGCCAGCAAATTGCCCCGTAAGAGGTGAAAACTATCTCAAAGGGACCCGAGTCCATACGCTTGAAATTATAGATATCAGAACACACGAACTCCGCATTGAGCTTGGTTTGTTCTGCAAGCTCCTGAGCCTTTTGTATCGCCACCGGTGAAAGGTCTACCCCGGTGCAGATCGCCCCCCGGCGCTGCCATGACAAGGTGTCCAATCCGAAGTGGCACTGGAGGTGCAATAATCGCTTGCCCGCCACGTCGCCAAGCTCGGTCAGTTCGATTTCCCGGAGAGAGGTGTTACCAGCCACAAACCCCTCGACATCATAGAATTTGGATGCAGCGTGAGCTTTGGCTCTTTTATCCCAGCCGATGCGGTTCATTTTAAAATATTTGGATTCCGACACCATTTATCTCCACATCATCTGAGGGTCTGGTTTACTGTCGCGCATTTGTGCGTCCCGTGAAACGTATTTTTTAATATTTTCATGTGCTCCTGGAGTTATTGGAAATCTGTTTGAAATCCAGCGCGATACATGGCACGTTTCCAACTACCCAGGCATCATGCCCATGGCTTACTTCAAAAGCCTCTCCTGGTCCGATTAGTTGCTCTTGCCCACTAGAATCCTGAACTATAATGTGTCCCGAAATAACGTACCCGACATGATTTTCTGATGACTTTCCGGTTTGTGCTCCTACATGCAAAGACCATTTCCATCCGGGAAGATAGGTGCCCAAACCAATGACTGCCGATCGCAATCGCACGACTGACCTATGACTACCGTCAAGAAATTTACCAGAATCCCCGGCGCGTATAAGGTCGCCAGCCTTGATATTTGATTCTAATTTTTGTCCCATTAGAAAGCCCTTTCGTAACACTGTTAACGACGTGAGGAACCTGCGTCCCGGTCTGGCACGGACCGTGCGCCAGAGCGGGTTGTTACAGGATGGTTCGTCAGGTGAAGCCTACTTGAACGATTTGTCAGGCGATGCCCCATGAATTACTTGAGAACTCATCTTTTCGCCGAAGCAGGGTGTTTCATATTCATGTACACACCGCCCGTTTCAAGCTCATCCAGCATTTGATTGAGCCGCTTTTCAATTGTTTCTTT
>JABDPJ010000013.1 GCA_013042835.1 Lysobacterales bacterium | reverse complement strand
GAACTGCCCAATGACAATTTCCGCCAACAGCTGGTCGAAAGCGCAATCGCCGCGGTGAATGTACTGGTCAGCCGCGGCGTTGCCGATCCCGACCGGATTGCTATCGCCGGACATTCCTACGGCGCCTTCATGGTGGCCAACCTGCTGGCACACAGCAACCTGTTCAAAGCCGGGATCGCCCGCAGCGGCGCCTACAACCGCAGCCTGACGCCGTTCGGCTTCCAGGGGGAGGAACGCAGCTTCTGGGAGGGCCAGGATGTTTATGCCGCGATGTCGCCGTTCTTCCACGCTGAGAAAATCAACGAGCCGATGCTGATGATACACGGCAAGGAAGACCCCAATTCCGGCACCTTCCCGATGCAGTCAGAACGCATGTTCGCGGCCATCAAGGGACTCGGCGGCAACACCCGCCTGGTCATGCTGCCCCACGAACAACACGGCTACCGGGCGCGTGAATCCCTGCTGCACATGCTCTGGGAACAGCAGCAGTGGCTGCAGAAGCATGTTATCGAGGCGCCGCCCGGCCAGTAGGGTTGGTGCGCATTTGCACACGGGCCAAGTAAATCTCAATGATCCGGACCGGGCTCCAGCACGGTTCGGAAAGTCAGGTTGAGGCGCAGTTCAGTCACTCGGAGCCTCTTGGGCAAGGCGTGTTGCCAATGATGCTGCATCGCGCCCTGCATCAGCAGGACACTGCCATGACCCAGCGGTAGCGAAATCTTCCAGCGTTTGTCATTGCTACGCAGGTGGAAATCCCTTTCAGCACCGAAACTGACCGAGGCAATGCTGGGCCGCGGCCCCAGTTCCGGCTCATTGTCGGCGTGCCAGCCCATCGCGTCCCGGCCGTCCCGGTACCAGTTCAGCAGCACGGCATTGAAACGGGTCCCAGAGACTGCCTGCAGTCGCTGACGAATGGAGTCGAGGCAGGCATTCCAGGGTCGTGGCTTGAGGCGTATTCCTGAGTAACCATACTCCGCCCCGGCCTCGCCATGCCAGGCGGTGTAACGCGGCTGATAGCGGTACTGCCCGTAAATGAAAACCTGTTGATGCTGCCAGGCGATATGCCTGAAACGAACCGATTCCAGAGCCTCGTGCTCGTAATCCCGCCAGTTCGCAGTCCGCCAGTCCAGCGTATCGTTAGCCAGCAGGTAATCCAGGCTGCGGTCGCTGTAATGGTGCCCAAAAAAATCTGGCGCATAGAACAAACGCCCCCGCGGTACATCAATCCAGAATCCGTTATCTGCCGGGTCCCAACTGACGTTCGCGTTGAGCCCAACCGGGAGCTCGAAGGGCAACCGGGATGTTTTTTGTTGCTGTAAGGATTCCATGGTCAATACGCCAGCCTGGTCTGCAACCCGCCTGTTTCAGAGTATAGCGCAGCCTCGGAACTGTCAGCGGTTGTGACGCCGTTGGCTCCTTTGCCTAGCATGTACTGCGTGCCGTGTCCTGCGCACCGGGACAGGTACGCGCACTGGAACCTGGTTTGTCTCAGGGGCGAACAGTTTCGCTGCCGAGACCCGGAATCGCTCGATCGCGTTGCGAATGGATATCGCTGCGCCTGAAATCATTGCTCGTGGTTTTTGCATATCATCATACCTATACAGAAAGAAGAATAAATTGTACATAACGGCGTTTTATGTTCTAATTATAACATAATTTATTATACATTATATATACATTATCAAGACCAGAGAGGTCAAGACAGAGGAAAAGGACATCGTGAACGGACAGAAAATTCCCGCCAAAGCGGCCATTTTGGGTTATGCAGGCGTCATACCGTTTATCGCGGCGATGCTGTTGATGTTATTCGCGGAAGCCCCGTTACAGCAGTTCGCAGTTGAAGCATTCCTGGTATACGGTGCGGTTATACTGTCCTTCCTGGGCGGAATCCGCTGGGGCGCCGCGTCATCGGGCGACACTGATGTCGGCAAGGCGCTGTTGATTTCTGTCATGCCCAGCCTGTGGGCCGCCGCCTGCCTGCTCTGGCCATCCGATCTCGTGTCCGCTTATGGCCTGATGGCTGGGTTCGTGATGATGGGACTGGCAGACTGGTTTTACCCGGGCTTGCGGGTCGGGTCCTGGATGCGGCACCTGCGAAAACGCCTGACGCTTGCCGTCTTCGCCTCGCACCTGGCGATCATTGGATTGATGTAATCATGCCAAACCCCGGCCAGACAAAATTGGAAAACATCGGGTCATGAAAAACCTTCGGCTGGTATTGGGCGATCAACTCAGCACGGCAGTCTCATCGCTGTCGGATATTGACCGGCAATCGGACGTGGTGTTGATGGTCGAGGTCGAGGACGAAGCAGGCTACGTTCGCCACCACAAGCAGAAACTGGTTCTGGTGCTCTCCGCGATGCGGCACTTTGCCGCCCGGCTGCAACAGCGCGGCTACCGGGTCGACTACGTCAAGATGGACAGCGACGGCAATACCGGGTCGTTCAGTGGCGAAGTCAAACGCGCATTAGACCGGCACCGGCCCGAGAGGTTAGTCGTGACGGAACCGGGCGAGTGGCGGGTGCGCGCGATGATGGAGCGGTGGCAGCAAGACCTCGGGGTGCCGGTTGAAATACGCGATGATGACCGCTTCCTGTGCTCGCTGGAGGAGTTCAGTCAATGGGCGCAAGGCCGCAAAAGCCTGCGCATGGAATATTTTTACCGCAACATGCGCAAAAAGACCGGTTGGCTGATGGACGGCGACAAACCGGTCGGTGGCGAGTGGAATTACGACAAGCAGAACCGCAAGCCGTTACCGAAGGGAATGGGCTATCCCGACCGGCTCCGCTTTGACGTCGATGACATAACCCGCGACGTGATGCAGTTGGTAGCCCGGCGTCATGACACTCACTTCGGTGACCTCGAACCGTTCCAATGGGCCACCACCCGCGAGGACGCAAAACGGGCACTGGAGCACTTCACAACCGACTGCCTGCCGAATTTCGGTGATTACCAGGACGCCATGAAAAGCGGTGAAGACTTCCTCTTTCACGCACTGCTTTCGCCCTACATGAATATTGGCCTGCTGGACCCGCACGAGGTTTGCGAGGCAGCTCTCAAAGCCCATGACCAGGGCCAGGCGCCGCTGGCCGCTGTCGAGGGTTTTGTGCGGCAGATACTGGGTTGGCGGGAGTACATCCGCGGCTTCTACTGGCTGCACATGCCCGCGTACCCGGACAGTAACTATCTCAACGCAAAGCGGCCTTTGCCGGACTTTTTCTGGACTGCTGAGACCGACATGAACTGCCTGCGCCAGGCCATTGAAACTACGCGCCGCCACGCTTACGCGCATCATATTCAACGGCTGATGATTACCGGCAACTTTGCGCTGCTGGCCAGCCTCTCTCCCGCAGAGGTGGAAGAATGGTACCTGGTCGTGTATGCCGACGCCTTCGAATGGGTCGAGTTACCCAACACCCATGGAATGGCGCTGTTTGCCGATGGCGGCATATTGGCCTCCAAGCCATACGCGGCCTCCGGCGCCTATATCAACCGCATGTCCGACTACTGCGCCGACTGCCGTTTCAGCCCGTCCAAGAAACTCGGTGAAGGCGCCTGCCCGTTCAATTATCTATACTGGAACTTCCTGATCAGCAAGCGGGACCTGCTCGAAGGCAATCCCAGGATGGGGCTGGCCTACCGGAATCTGAACAACAAGCCGGAATCCGAGCTGGAAGAGATTGTTGCGCAATCCGGGGAGTTCCTGGATGCACTGGAAAACGACCGGGCCTGACCGCCTTGCTGACCTGACCCCAATGGCAACACCTGAAACCATGAACCTACCTACCCTCCCAGAACACCTCGCAGAGCGCTGTGAGTTCCATGGCCGTCAGGAAGCCAATCCGGGCGGCGAATTTATCCTCTACTGGGCGCACCATGCGCTGCGTACCGAGCAAAACCCGGCCTTGCAGGTCGCCGCCAGGCTGGCGCTTGAGCTGGACCTGCCGCTGCTGGTCTACCAGGGCCTTGGCGGCAGGCATCGCTACAATGCCGACCGTCACCACCGCTTCATTCTCGAGGCCGCGCGTGATTTATCCGCGTCACTGGCGGAGCACGGCCAGCGCCTGGTATTCCACTTACCAACAGACCCGCTCAAGCGCGGACCGATCCGCGACCTGATGGCGCGCAGTGCATTGACCGTCAGCGAACTCTATCCGGTGCCGCCATTCACAGGTTGGTACCGGCAGCACCTGGCGTCCAACCCGGATTTGACCCTGGTGCTGGTCGACGCCAGCTGTATCCTGCCGATGCCCGCGTCCGGGAAAAAGCAAACCCGGGCCTTCGTTTTCAGGCGCAAGCATGGAGATGAACTGGACGCGAGGGTATTGCAGGGCTGGCAGGACTCGGACCAATGGCCGCAGGCTTTTGCCGGCGACGTGGGCTTTGAGCCCTTCGATCTTAGCCGCCTGCTGGACGACGCCATCGCCGCTTGCGACATCGATCATGCCATCCCGCCACAGGCTGGCACCGTTGGTGGCTCAACGGCGGCGCTCGAGCGCTGGAACCATTTTCTTGAATCCGGCCTGTCGAATTACCACCGGCTGCGCAATGACGCGGCCCTACCGGATGCGGTCAGCCGCATGTCGGCCTACCTGCATTATGGTTGCATACCGGTGTTTCGCGTGGCGCAGGATGCCCGGCATAATGGCGGCGAAGGCGCGCAGAAGTTTCTGGACGAATTGCTGGTATGGCGCGAACTCTCCCACCATTTCTGTTACCACTCCAGCGAACTCGAATCGCTGGCTGCGCTGCCGCAATGGGCCAGCGAGTCGCTGACCGCGCACGAAGCCGACCCGCGGCAGGATACTTTTGACTGGGAAACCCTGGCCCGCGCGCAAACCGGCAACCCGCTGTGGGATCTCGCGCAGCGCTCATTGCTCCGCCACGGCGAACTGCATAACAATCTCCGCATGACCTGGGGCAAGGCGCTGTTACCCTGGACACCGCGCGCCAACCGGGCCCTGAAGCTGATGATTGATTTGAACCACCGCTATGCGCTCGATGGCAACGACCCCAACAGCTATGGCGGCCTGTTGTGGTGCATGGGTCAGTTCGACCGCGCGTTTCCACCCGGCCCGGTGTTTGGCAAGGTCCGGCAGCGCTCGCTGGCCCGCCATGCCAAGCGCCTCGACTGCGACCGTTACGCGCGCACCGTGTCAGCGCCTGCCGGCGGCCGCAAGTTGCGCGTGGGTGTCGTGGGCGCTGGCCTGTCGGGCTTGACGGCGGCGCGCATTCTCACCGACCAGGGTCATGATGTCGTGGTCGTTGACAAGGGCCGTGGCGCCGGCGGACGCATGAGCTCGCGCCGGGATGGCGAGCTGAGCTTCGACCACGGCGCGCAGTATTTCACCGCCAGGGACCCGCGCTTCCTGCGCCACGTGGTGGCCTGGCAGGAGCGCGGCCTGGTCGAGCCGTGGAACGCCCGCATCGCAACCATTGGAGATCGTCGGAGCACGGGGCGCTCACAGTCCTCGCAACGCTTTGTCGCCGTGCCGGGTATGAACGCGATCTGTCACGAACTGGCCGCCGGCCTGCCGGATTGCCGCTTTGACTGGCAACTTGAAGCGGCGCAGAGAGAGGGTACGGGATGGATCCTGTCTTCCACAGACGGCAAACAGCTTGAATGCGATGTGCTGTTGATGACCACACCGCCCGAACAGGCACGGGCACTGTTGAATGACGCGGAGGTTGATTCACTTACCGGAAACGTGCGCATGTTGCCGTGTTGGGCATTGATGCTGACGACCGACACGGCACTTTTTGCAGATCATGACGCCGCGTTCGTCAACCAGGGGCCACTGAGCTGGGTTGCGTCCCAGCATTCAAGGCCAGCGCGCCCGGCGGCCAACGCCTGGGTGCTGCATGCCAGCCCCGAATGGTCTGAAAAACACCTGGCAGCGAGCCCTGAAACAGCGCAAAACATGTTGCTGGACGCCGTTCATGAGTTGCCGCTCACGCGCCCCTTCGAAGTCACATCCGTGGTTGCGCATCGCTGGCGCTATGCACTGGCCGACCAAGCGCTCAATTGCGGCGCCTTGTGGCTTGGGTCGAAGCAGCTGGCCCTGGCCGGCGACTGGTGTCACGGTTCAAGGGTCGAGGGCGCGTTTTTAAGCGGCGCCGCGGCCGCTGGCAGGATCATGTCCGCGCACTATCAGAACCCGTTATTCAAATAGTTCATACCCGCCCGGCGCATGCTGTTGATGCCGGGCACCACTGGCAAAATCGTCAACGGCAATAACATCTAATCATGCTACGAGAGGAGAAAACAGGAAATGAAAGCCATCTGGAACGGCCGGGTCATCGCCCAATCCGACGCTACGATCGTCGTCGAAGGTAACCACTATTTTCCGCCGGATTCGGTGGATTCGTCACTGCTCAAGCGCAGCGATACGACCACGGTCTGCTCTTGGAAAGGCACCGCCAATTACTACACCCTGGTGGTCGATGGCGCCGAAAACACCGATGCAGCCTGGTACTACGAGACACCCAAAGATGCGGCGAAACAGATCGCGGGCCGGGTGGCGTTCTGGAAAGGCGTCGAGGTCAGCTAAGCCCTGGGCTTTTCCGCCGTGGTTTATTTCCAGGTTTCGTGTTTCACCCAGTCGACTTCCATGGTCCAGGTCCGGGTCATGGGCGAGTCATTGATCTTGGCAAAATTCAGTATGGCGAAGAAGGGTTCCGGCAGCTTGTCGGCCTCGCCCTGCAAGCGGTAGACCTCTTTTTCATCAAGGCGGAAGACCAGGTCTTCACCGACCCATTCCACCGAGTAGTCGTGGTATTCATCGAGCTTGGCAGCCTGCACCAGCATCAGCGCCTGCCAGTCGCCATCGCCACAGCCGCCCGTGCTCTTGATGGCACGCGCGGCATAGTGATCCGGACCGCCATCGCTGTGGTGTTCGAAAATGTCAATTTCACCTGAGCCGAGCATCGGCCAGCAGATGTTTTCATCCTCTTCCTGCACCGGTGGTT
>JABDPJ010000011.1 GCA_013042835.1 Lysobacterales bacterium | reverse complement strand
ATGCGCTCGGAATCCACCAGCGCCTTGGGGCATCCAAGGCTGACAAAACCGACTTTTGGGTTGTTCATGATCTTTATGCGTCCTTGGCCAACGCGCTGCAGAGGTCGGCGAATAATGCGTGGAGGATCGACTCTACGGAGTCAGGCTTGGCAGACATAGTGGAGGCAACGCACGGCCCGATCAAAATCGGTCGCCGGGATTTCAAACCAGTTGATGGCACTTTTCATATTCGAGATTCTGTCCGCAGTAACGGGAGCAGCGATTATAGCCTAGAGTAGTGAGGGAAACCTGCGGGCGGCCCCGCAGGTATCCAATTTCAATCTGAATGGTCGCGAATCCTGAATGTGATGGCCTTACCATCCAGAGGCGCCAGGAAACTGGTGCGGCGTTCCGGCATGATGGTTTTCAGCACCCGGTCCTTACGCTTGCGCTTGATGGCAATTTCGAACTCATCGCCGGACTCGTAATCACGCAGGCTGCGCATGAATTCTGCGGGTGAATCAACCTCGGTCTCGCCAACCTGCAGGATGACGTCACCAGACTGCAGTTGCAGTTCATTGCCGTCCCGGGCTTTCAGAACCAGCACACCGCGGTCCGTCTTGAAATATTCACCCAGGCCCGGGTCGATCTCTGCCAGTTGCAGGCCCCGCGTCAAGGGCAGGCCGAACCATATGTTCGCGTCATGCAGGGCGAAGTCACCCAACTCAGACAGATCATGGAATTCAAATTCGTATTCGTGTGTTTCATGGTTAGACCTTTCCGCCTCCATCAGTGCGCGCCGCTCATCAATCTCCACGCGAAGTTGCTCAATCTGTTCGGTGATCGCCTCGGTGTCGATTTCAGGGACGACGATGCGTTCAATCGTAATAACTTCACCTGGCTCGGCGGGTGCAGCCGGTGCTGACGGAAACCGGGTCACGGTCTTCCAGGTCAGCGGTTCGCGTACTTCCGGCACCACGGTGAAATCCAGGGTCTGGTCGCCACGTTCAACAGCTACGATGACCGGTTCGCCGGCCGCGATTTCCTTCAGCGCGATATTCAATCCGCCACGTGCATTGCCTTCCTCGTCGATGGCGGCGAGTGCCTGTCCACCCAATGCAACGATGACATCACCCGGTTCGATACCGGCCTGCTCGGCCGGGCCATCCGGTGAAACCCCGAGTACCTTGATGCCAATGTCGTCGGCATCGCCAAGAATCACGCCGATCACGGGACGATTGCTCCTGCCTGTTGCAGCCCGTGGTGCGACCCGTTCTGCGCGTGCCAGTGCCACTTCACGGTTGACGCGGGCGATTTCGCGGGAAGTTTCGCGCAATTGCCTGCGGGCACGGTTCAATTCCTCGTGCATTTTTTCCATTTCAGCCTGTTGTGTGGCGCGTGCTTCCTGGCTGCTTAGCTCTGCCTTGTGGCGTTGCTCAGCGGCCTGTTGGAGTTGCTCCCGGGCTTTGTGCAGGGAGGCCTCCGCTGCTTGCCGTTCCTGTTCGGCTTGGGTTATCGCTTCTTCATACTCTGCCTTGAGTTGCAGTTCTTCCGCCTGCGCTTTTTCCGCTGCTTCTTTTTCGCCATCGGCCATGAGCGGGGTGCTTGAAGCTAGCAGCACGAGCGCTGCGGCAAGGATCGGGATGGTGTTAATTTTCATTGCAAAGTGCCTCGTAAAAATCAAAGTGACGCCATTCGGCCATAGTCAATCTGCCATTTCTGCTGATAGATTTGCGCCAGGTCGAGCATCAGGTTGACGCGTTGCCCCCAAAGATCGATTGAGTCGGGCGCAATGCTCAATTCCCTGTCAACCTGGGCAATCAGGTCTTCGAGCTCCGCCACGTAAACGGCGGATTCGGCCGGCATGGAGCTGGCTTGCTGGCGTAGTTTCCTGACTTGTTCTTCCATGTTCTGAGAAATACCTATCAGCTCATTGATGTTGTCTTGCACCGGTACAGACGCGGTATTTGCCGTTTGCGTCGCAACTGAAGTTGTACGCGGTTCAGAAGAGGTGCCATCTTCGCTGTGACGCAGTGTGATACCGAACACGAGTACCAGGCTTGCGGCGAGGGCCATCCAGCCGCCGGCGCGGCGCCATCTGCGCTTTTTATCCTGGTGGTTCTTCAATGCAGACTCGATCTCCGCCCAACCGTCATAGCCGGGTTCGACGGGCTCGAGATTGCTGAGGCCGAGCGGGTCGGATGTAGTGTGCTTCCATTGTTCGTTTGCGGTCATGTCGCTCTCTTTACGCTGTCGCGTTCGATGTTCTGTTGAGGGGAATGGCCTCTTCGGCACCCGAGATCAAATCCCTTAATTTTCTGCGTGCCCGGTTAAGCCGGGTCTTGGAGTAACTTTCTGTTTTGCCCACCAGAGAGGCTATTTCCCGGTGTTTGTAGCCTTCGACATCGTGTAACCAGACCACCATGCGGTCTTCATCACACAATTGTCCAAGCGCCTGTTCCAGGTCCATGCAATGGCCCAGGCCTTCCTGGTCGCCGGCGCGCGGTGCCATGTAGTCCTCCAGTTCAACCGCGTCGTGACGCGGCAACCTGCGCAGTGCACTGATGGCATGGTTGACAATCACGCGGCGTAACCACCCCCAGAAAGGGGCATCACCGCGGAACTGGTGGATGCGTTTGAACGCGGATATAAAGGCTTCCTGGGTTACGTCCTGGGCCAATTCACGGCACCTGCAAATACGTACCGCGACCGTGAATGCTCGGCCATGGAACTTGCGGTAGATTTTTTCGCAGGCACGCAAATCGCCACGCCTGGCGCCGGCCAGCGTCAGTTGGTCAAGATCCATGTCAAAACCGGGTGCCTTCATCGTTCAGTAGGACGCATTGCTTCGCCAAAGGGTCGCAAGGAAATTCATATTCTTTGATCATGATATGAAAACGGCCGCAAAATGCGACCGTTTTCACTCATTGTCAGACTGGCTACCGTTACCAGATCCTGACTCTTTCTTCCGGTGGCAGGTACATGCCGTCACCTTCGTTTACGTCAAAAGCCTCATAGAATGCCGGTACGTTGACCGCCGCGCCGTTGGCGCGGAATCTGGGCGGTGAATGCGGATCGACCGTCAGGCGGCGCTTCAATTCCTCGTCACGCGCTTTGGAGCGCCAGACCTGCGCCCAGCCCAGGAAGAAGCGCTGGTCGCCGGTCCAGCCGTCAATCACGGGAGCCTCTTCACCATTCAGCGACATCCTGTAAGCCAGGTAGGCAATGCTCAGGCCACCGAGATCACCGATGTTCTCACCGGAGGTGAACTGGCCATTAATGGTCAGTCCGTCGACGACTTCATAACCTTCGTATTGTGCTGCCAGCTTGTTCTTGCGCTCGTCAAACTTGGTGGTGTCCTCTTCGGTCCACCAGTCCCTCAATACGCCGTCACCGTCAAAACGCCGTCCCGAGTCATCGAAACCATGGCCGATCTCATGGCCTATGACGGCGCCGATTCCACCGTAGTTGGCGGCATCGTCAGCATGCACGTTAAAGAATGGCGGCTGCAGTATGGAAGCGGGGAAGACGATTTCATTCCAGACCGGGTTGTAATAGGCGTTGACGGTCTGAGGCGTCATGCCCCATTCGGTTTTGTCGACCGGTTTGTCGAGCTTGTCAATTTCGCGGTTGTAGGCAAAAACCGCGCCGTTTTTGACGTTAGTCAACAAATCTCCCTCGACGATCTCGAGGTTGCTGTAGTCTATCCACTTGTCGGGGTAACCGATTTTCGGCGTGAATTTATGCAGTTTGTCCAGCGCTTGCTGCTTGGTCTCCTCGCTCATCCATTCCAGTTCGAGGATGGAAGCCTCGTAGGCCTTTATCAGGTTCTGGATCATGACATCCATGCGCTGCTTGGATTCGGCCTGGAAGTGCTTCTCAACGTAAAGCTGACCCAACAGTTCACCCATGTTGCCGTTGACTGCATCCACAGCGCGCTTCCAGCGGGGTTCCTGCTTATCTACGCCGGAGAGTCCCTTGCGGAAGAAGTTGAACGACAATTCGGCGAATTGATCACCCAGCACAGGTGAGAACTCGCTGATGGTCTGGAAGCTCAAATAGTCTTTCCAGGTCTCCAGCGGAGTTTCGGCAATGATCGGGCCGGCGGCTTCGAAAAAGCTGGGCTGTGAAACCAGGAACTGTGAACTGGTAGGAATCTGGGCGGTTTCAAATCCAAGCGCCCAGTTGATCTGCGGCGCCATTTCATTCAACTGGTCCAGGTTCATCGGATTGTAGCGCTTGCTCCAATCGCGGTTTTCCTCCTTGGTCCACATGACTTCTGCGAGCCGGGTTTCCAGCGCCAGCAGGCGCTCAGCACGATCTGCTCCATCTGCATAACCGGCCAGGTCAAAGACGCTGGTAGCGTAATCCAGGTAGAGCTGACGTCCCTTGACAAACTGCTCATCGTCATTGAGGTAATAATCGCGGTCGGGCAGGGTAAGGCCCGCCTGTACGACGTAAATCGCATTGACGTCCGGGTCCTTCATGTCGGAGAAGATACCGATACCGATCGGCGTGTCGACACCGTAGACCGCCAGGTTACTGAAAGCGCGATACAGCCCGTCCAGATCCTCGATGGCGGCTATGGCATCCAGGTCTTCCTGGATTGCGCTGACACCTCTCGCGGTTGCAGCTTCGGCGTCCATGTAGGAATTGTAGAAATCACGAATCTTCTGGGTAGGTGTTCCGGCAGCGACATCTTCGGTGGCGCTGACCTCTTCAACGAGCGTGCGTACGTCTCTCTGCGACTGTTCGCCAAGTGCGTCAAAGGTGCCCCAACGCGCCTTGTCCGACGGAATCTCGGTACTGTTAACCCAGGCGCCGTTGACATAGGCGAAGAAATCGTCCTGGGGACGCACGGATTCATCGAATCCGGATTGGTCGATTCCGCTGCTGAGCTCTACCACCGCGGGAGCGGGGGCCGCCTCGGGTTGTTGGGCAATGGTGGCCTGTTCGGATTCCTGTTGACAGCCGGTAAGACCAATGGCGGCTGTCAGGGCAATGGTCAATTTGTATTTCATGAGGTAAATTCCTTAGAGGAGGTGGTGTAAAAGGACGTTACTATATACCTTCATGAAATCCGTTGCAGGTGTCGTTAGTTGGGCTATGAAAGAGTATGAATGATGGGACGATGGCGACCAGCTGAAAAACCGGGTAGCCCCTATATCACGCCGGAAGGCGCAAGCCGCCTGCGTGAGGAAGCACGCTACCTCTGGAAAACGTTGCGCCCCGAAGTGGTCAAGGCATTGGCAGCCGCCGCCGCGGAAGGCGACCGCTCCGAGAATGCCGAGTACACCTACCGGAAAAAGCAGTTGGGCGGTATTGACCGGCGGCTCCGCTATCTCGGTAAACGCATCGATATCATGAAGATCGTCGACCGGCCGCCGGCCGATAGGTCGGTTATACGTTTCGGCGCCTGGGTGACATTGTCGGTTTCCTCGGGGAATCGCATGACCTACCGTATCGTGGGTGTCGATGAGACCGATGCCGGCAGGGGATTCATTTCAATCGATTCGCCGGTGGCTCTCGCGCTGCTGGGAAAAACCATCGGTGAGAGCGCTGACGTGGAACTCCCGGAACGCCTGGAACGGTTCGAAATTGTCGAAATCCGTTACGGGACTTGAACCGCAAAAAACCGTCCCCATTTTGTTTCGTGTGACGGCCTTCGGGGGTCACAGGCAGCTTCCGGCCCGAGTGGCGGAAGTCTTTACTTAGACCTTATTGCTTCATCAGGAGAATACGGATATGACTACTTTTGATTTTTCACCCCTTTACAGGACTTCAGTTGGCTTTGACCGCCTGGCTTCATTGATGAGTTCGGCGACACGTCAGGACCAGGGTAACAGTTACCCGCCTTACAACATTCTCAGCACCAGCGAAGATCACTACCGGATCACCATGGCGGTAGCCGGGTTTTCCAGAGAAGAGATCAATATCACCACCGAGCAAAACCGTTTGCTGGTGAGTGGCAATCGCGCGGAAGCGTCAGAAGAGCAGGGTGAATACCTGCACCGCGGAATTGCGACGCGCTCATTCGAGCGCCGTTTCAACCTGGCCGACCACGTCAAGGTAACAGGCGCTGAACTGGAAAACGGTTTGTTGCACATTGACCTCGAGCGTGAAATTCCCGAGGCCATGAAGCCGCGCACGATAGAGATCGGAAGCTCCCCGGGACGTCTGCTGGACGTTGAAAAGGATTCCGGTGAGAAGAAAGACAGCAAGAAACAGGACCGCGCGGCCTGAATCCCAAGCGGTTTCTTAACGCACTTGAAGTCGGGGGTGCCTTTTACGCACCCCCTTCTTTTTAACCGGGATATTTCCAGTGATTGCAACCAGCATGGCCTGTGGGTAGGCTTTGCACTTTCAGGCGGACTCCATTCAACGATGAAACGCATTGCCTATTGGCTGTACCAGTTCTATGTATTTTTGGTGCTGACGCCCGTGGGCTTTTTATTGACACTGATTGCGGGCTGGTTGACGGTGCTGGTTGCCGTGCTGTCCAGCCCGAGGATAGCCAGTCGCTACGTGGCTGCGAACTGGGCACGGCTGATTGCTTTTCTGACGCCGGTATGGGTCACAGTAGAGGGAGCTGAGAATGCCGATCCCAGCAGATCCTACGTCGTTGTGTGCAATCACCAGAGCCAATACGATATTTTCCTGGTGTACGGTTGGCTCAAGCTGGACTTGAAATGGGTGCTGAAAGCGGAATTACGCAAAGTGCCGGGTGTGGGCATCGGTTGTGAAAAAGCCGGTCACATATACGTGGACCGCTCCAACCCGGAACAGGCGCGCAAGGCTGTGCAGGATGCGCTCGACAACGTGGGCGACGGTGTCGGAATATTGTTTTTTGCCGAAGGCACTCGCAGCCCGGATGGGAAATTGAGGCCATTCAAGAAAGGCGCATTCAGGGTCGCAACTTCGCAGGGGCTGCCGATCCTGCCGGTGACCATCATCGGCACGCGGGACATTCAGAAACCCAGATCCCTGTTTATTTTTCCCGGAAAGATTCGCATGGTCGTGCACCCCGCCATCGACGTAGACAGAGACGATGCAGGGTCCATTAACCGGCTGATGGAACAGACACGGCAGGCGATTGCCTCGGCCTTGCCTGAGGAATTACGTTAGGTCACGCCATGCACCTGGGCAAACCGGATCCCCGCTTTGTATCGTCGCCGAGGGCGCGGCGCAGCTTTAACCTGGCGCTGAAGATCGCCCTCTCGCTGGTGAGCCTGTTGTG
Source organism: Lysobacterales bacterium (assembly GCA_013042835.1). Lineage (GTDB taxonomy): Bacteria > Pseudomonadota > Gammaproteobacteria > Xanthomonadales > SZUA-36 > SZUA-36. The sequence continues at coordinate 44,112 of JABDPJ010000011.1, read as the reverse complement.
GGTGATCCTGATAATTGACAGTGTCCTGGGGCTTGGGTTGGCGCGCTTTGGTTTGCGCCCGCGGGACTTCGAGGGCCTCGTGGGTCTTTTCACCGCACCGTTGCTGCATGGTGGCTTTGAGCACCTGTTTTCGAACACGTTGCCGCTGCTGGTCAGCCTGACCACCATTTTATACCTGTATCCGCGGGCCGCCATGCGGGTCATCCCGATTATCTGGCTCGGTTCCGGCTTGATGGGCTGGTTTATCGGGCGCCCAAGCCTGCATTTTGGCGCCAGTGGTTTTGTTTACGGTTTGCTGGCCTATGTCTTTATCAGCGGTATTCTCCGCATGGACATGCGCTCCGTGGCAGTGTCGGTGATGGTCTGGTTTCTTTACGGATCGATGATCTGGGGCGTATTGCCCATACGGCCGAACATGTCGTGGGAACTGCACCTGAGCGGCGCGATCCTTGGCGTTGCACTGGCAATCGTTTTCCGGCGCTGGGATGTCATACCCGTCAAACGTTACGCCTGGGAGGACGATGACAGCATACCGGACTGGTTTCCCCAGCGTGAAGCGCCGCTCGAGGATACCGCGCACGAAGTAACGGAGCCCGCTGAAATCGAAAGCAGGCTCGAACTCGAATCACGCCGGCAAAACGACAACAAGCCGCGGGACTAAGTCTGTCTTGACCTGTCACCGGTCCACTCTTAGGCTAACCGCTGGAATCAGTTCAAGGGTGAAGTTTTGAAAAAAGCAGGCTTGGTACTACTGTTGTTGTTAACTGTATTCGTTGTGACGGGTTACCTGTTACCGAAGCGGGTGCATATTGAACGTTCGATCGTCGTTGATCGTCCGGCCGCAATGATGTTTGAACTGTTGAACGGCTACCGGCACTACAAGGATTGGTCACCCTGGGTTGCCAGGGACCCGCAAGCCGAGTTCCTGGTCTCCGGTCCCGATGCGGGTGTCGGCGCCCGCCTGAGCTGGATGGGAGACCCGCAACTGGTGGGAAGCGGTTGGCAGGAAATTGTCGCCAGCCGGCCGTTTGAGCGTATCGATATCAAGCTGGACTTCGATGCCCAGGGTGTAGCAGACACGGGTTTCATTCTTGCGGAGGAGGGGGGTGCGACGCATATCACCTGGTTTTTTGATTCCGACTTGACGGAGGGTGTCAATTTTCTGGACTCTTTCCTGGCGCGCTACTTCGGCCTGTTGTTCGACCGCTGGGTGGGCGGAGATTATGAGCAGGGCCTCAAGAACCTGAAGGATTTTGCCGAATCCCTGCCGGTGGCCGAATTCATCCCGGTAGATATCACACGCGTACAGGTGGCCGCCAGCAACATACTCTTCGTGACTACCCAAAGCAGCCAGGACCCTGCGGATATCATCCGGTCAATGGCAGCCGCTTACGCCGAAATCAGCGCCTTCATCAGCCGTGCGGGGATTGCCATAGCCGGCCAGCCAATGGCCATTACCCGGGCTTGGGAGGAAGGGACCTATCAGTTTGACGCGGCGATACCGGTAGCTATCATTCCTGCAGATCTGACCGGCAATATACAGGCAGGCCAATCTCCTGCCGGACCCGCCGTCAGGGCCGTACATCACGGACCCTATGATGAAATGATGCCAACCTATGAAAAGCTTGCCGCGTACATGTCGGCACATGGATTGAGCCAAGGGACGGTGTCCTGGGAACATTACATCAGCGACCCCGCCAATATGGAGGCGGAGGACATGATTACGCACGTTTATATCATGCTGGCCCCGGGCGACAGCGAACGTTAGTCAAAGGCTTCTCACCAGCGCGATTCACAACTGAAATCCTGCTGCCAACACTCGGCTTCGAGCGCCGTTTTCAAAAGGTCCTGAAAGGTTTCGCGCGAAACTTCCACAGCGCCCATGCTCAGCAAGTGCGGGTTGCTGACCTGGCAATCGAGTACCGTGAAGTCCCAAAGCTGCAATTGCCGGCAGAACGCGACCAGGGCGACCTTGCTGGCATCCTGCTGCCAGCTGAACATTGATTCACCAAAAAACACCCGGCCCAGCGCCAGCCCGTATATACCGCCTGCCAACTCGCCATCCACCCAGGTCTCCACGGAATGGGCGATACCCAGTCGATGCAGCCGAACGTAGGCTTCCAGCATATCACCGGTGATCCAGGTTTCGTCCTGGCCCGGCCTCGGCGCCGCACAGGCTTCAATGACCTCTTCGAAGGCCCGGTCGGCAGTCAGTGAAAAACCGCCCTGGTTGTAATGGCGGCGCAACCGGCGTGAGATATGCACGGACTGGGGATAGAGCACACAACGCGGAGCTGGTGACCACCAGAGGATGGGCTGGCCCTCTGAATACCAGGGAAAGATGCCTTGCCGGTAGGCGTTGACAAGGCGGGCAGGGGACAGGTCCCCACCCGCTGCAAGCAAGCCCTCGGGGTATTCAAGGGCCTGTTCCACCGGGGGAAATGGTGATTCCGGGTCAGGGGAGAGATACGGAATCACTGTGCGCTGAAACCTCAGTCCTTGGTGGCTTTCTGTTCTTCCAGCCAGCGTTCGGCGTCCAGCGCCGCCATGCAACCGGCGCCAGCCGAGGTGACGGCCTGGCGGTAGACGTGATCGGAGACATCACCCGCCGCAAATACGCCGGGCACGCTGGTCATGGTCGCCAGGCCCTCGGTGCCGCTGCGGATAGTGATATAGCCGTCTTTCATATCCAGCTTGTCTTTGAATATTTCTGTATTGGGGTTGTGGCCAATGGCAATGAAGACACCGTCGGCCTCAAGATCCGTCAACTCACCGGTTTTCACATGCTTGACCCGAACGCCGGTCACACCCGTGTCGCCACCCAGTATTTCTTCGACGACGTGATCCCACTGGAATTTTACGTTACCGTTACGCTCCTTTTCGAATAACCGGTCCTGCAGCATTTTTTCAGCACGCAATTCGTCACGGCGGTGCACGACGGTCACTTCCGATGCAAGATTCGACAGGTAAAGAGCTTCTTCGACAGCGGTATTGCCGCCGCCGATAACCGCAACTTTCCTGTCACGGTAGAAAAATCCGTCGCAGGTAGCGCAGGCGGAAACACCCTGGCCCATATAGGCTTCTTCCGAAGGTAACCCAAGGTACTTGGCGCTCGCGCCGGTGGCAATCACCATGGCGTCACAGCTGTACTTGCCGGAATCACCGTCCAGCAGGAACGGTCGCTGCTCCAGGTCAACCGTGTGGATGTGGTCAAAAATGACTTCAGTGTCGAATCGTTCGGCGTGCGCCAGCATGCGCTCCATGAGTTCAGGACCCTGGACACCCTCGGCATCGCCGGGCCAGTTATCGACATCAGTCGTTATGGTCAGCTGACCACCCTGTTGCATGCCGGTGATTACCGTCGGCTTGAGGTTGGCCCGGGCTGCATAGATTGCAGCGGTGTAACCTGCGGGACCGGAACCAACGATCAACAGACCATGGTGTTTTCTATCGCTCATGTATAATTGCTCCAATGAAATAGCAGGCGCCACCCTGACACTGCCGCTGGCAAAAAAATGGTTCAGGACATCTTATCTGTTTCCAGTCGGGGCTGGAACAGCAAATTCAAGATCCGCATTTTAACTGATCGGACTGATATTCCATATGCCTGTGCGGATGTTTAAACGCACGATTGGTTTTGATTGTGGCATTATGGCTTGAATTGTCTTGGGTACAAGGTAATATAGCTTTGTTGATTAGCTCTATTTAACTTGAAATATAAGTACTTAACCAATAAACCTGATAAGGTAGATAACATTGGCGCAAGCGCGAAAGAAGGTTGTTAAAACCGCAAACACACCCTCCCGGCTGACCCATCATTTGAAGGAGAGCGCATTCCTGCTCTCCATCCTCGTTGCCGTTTACCTGGTGGCCTGCCTGTTTACCTACAGCCCCACCGATCCGGGACCTTTCAGCACAACCAATTCAGACATTGTCCAGAATGCCGGACGCATACTGGGCGCCTGGCTCGCGGATGCGTTCCTGGGCCTTACCGGCTACATCGCGTACCTGTTGCCGGTGATTACGGTGTACGGAGGTTGGCGTGTCTGGAAAAAGATGCCACAGGACTCGGAAACGGGTGTCATGGAGGCCGTGGCAATTATTACCGGCCTTATCCTGTTCCTGCTGTCGGCCACCGGTCTCAGTGACATGCACCTGTTACCGCCGGCCGGAAGCATGCCGGCCAACGGGGGTGGAGTGATCGGCGCGGTGGTCGCTTCTCCGTTGATGCAGTGGACCGGGATGCTGGGATCCACCTTATTCCTGTTCTCCATGATGCTGGTGGGTGTAACCCTGTTCACCGGACTGTCCTGGTTCCTCGTGATGGATGTTACCGGCCGTATCACGCTGGATATCGTGGATTGGCTCGTTAAAAGCATTGCGCACATGCGCGACTGGTTCGCCGGCCGCAGGGCCCGCGCCAAGCGCGACGTGGTCAGAAAGACGGATTCAGCCCGGCAGAAGGACAAGAAGGCACCCAAGATTGAGCCGGCAATCAGCTTGCCGAACGATCAGCCCAGCAAGCGTGTGGCCAAGGAAAAACAGCGTCCGTTGTTTAACAACATGCCCGCTGATTCCCTGCCGCCGCTGGATATGCTGGACGAACCACATGACCAGTTGCCCGGTTATAGCGAAGACGCGCTCAAAGCACTCTCCAAGCAGGTGGAACTCAAGCTGGCGGACTTTGGTGTGCAAGTGGATGTGGTGGCGGTGCATCCCGGCCCCGTGATTACCCGCTTCGAACTCGAACCGGCGCCGGGAGTGAAGTCGGCGCAGATTATGAATCTTGCCAAGGACCTGGCCCGTGGGCTGAGTATCGTTTCGGTGCGCGTGGTGGAGGTTATTCCGGGCAAATCCACCATCGGCCTGGAGATACCCAACACCAACCGCCAAATGGTCTTCCTGTCCGAAATCCTGCGTTCATCTGTTTATGACAAAGCCTCTGCGCCCCTGACCCTGGCGCTGGGTAAGAGTATCTCCGGGCGGCCGATAGTGGCAAACCTGGCCAAGATGCCTCACCTGTTGGTGGCCGGCACGACCGGCTCGGGCAAGTCGGTGGCGCTGAACGCAATGATTTTGAGCATCTTGTACAAGTCCAGCCCGGAGGAGGTCCGGCTGGTGATGGTCGATCCAAAAATGCTCGAGTTGTCGATATATGCGGATATCCCGCATTTGCTGGCGCCGGTTGTCACGGATATGAAAGAAGCCGCCAATGCGCTGCGCTGGTGCGTGGCGGAAATGGAGCGCCGTTATCGCCTGATGTCGGCGGAGGGTGTGCGTAACCTGGCGGGCTTCAATAAAAAGATTCGCCAGGCACGAGAGGCGGGCAAGCCCCTTAAAGATCCGCTGTTTACGCCGGATGAAATGAACCCCGATGAGGAGGCTCCGGATCTCGAGCACCTGCCGTTTATCGTCGTCATCGTAGATGAACTTGCCGACATGATGATGATCCTGGGCAAGAAGATCGATGAATTGATTGCCCGGCTCGCGCAAAAGGCCCGTGCTTCAGGAATTCACCTGATCCTGGCCACCCAACGGCCGTCTGTCGACGTCATTACCGGCCTGATCAAGGCCAACATTCCAACCCGCATCGCCTTCCAGGTGTCCTCACGGGTCGATTCCCGGACCATACTCGACCAGATGGGCGCCGAACAACTGCTGGGCCACGGCGACATGTTATATATGCCGCCAGGCACCGCCATTCCGGAGCGTGTGCATGGCGCCTTCGTGGATGACCACGAAGTTCACGCGGTGGTCAACTACATCAAGTCACTGGGTGAGCCGAATTATGTCGACGAGATCCTCGAAGAGACGCAGATGACCACCGATGGCATGACCATCAATGCCAGCGGTATACCGAAGGAAACCCCGAGCGATCAGGATGAACTTTATGACGAAGCTGTTGCCTGGGTAACTACGTCGAGGAAAGCGTCGATATCCAGTGTGCAACGGCACTTGCGCGTGGGTTACAACCGCGCTGCCCGTCTTATTGAGGAAATGGAGGCAAGCGGTGTGGTCTCGATGCCCGAACACAACGGGCAACGCGAAGTACTGGCGCCGCCTCCGCCACGGGATTAGCTATGAAATCTTTTTGTATATCGTTTTTAGCCGTTGTTTTGGGTCTGCTGACGTCGCCGCTACCGGCGAATGAGCACGGGCCTGCGCGTACAGAACTTGAGCGTTTCGCAGAGGGACTGGAAACTTTTCAGGCTGAATTTACCCAGACGGTCATTGCCCAGGACGGTAGTATCCAGGATCAGAGTGGGGGCAACGTCTGGTTGCAGAGCCGCGATACGCTGCGCTGGGTGTACGTGGGCGATTTTCCCGAGACCATTGTTGCAGACGGCAAAAATATCTGGATTTACGATGAGTCATTGCAGCAGGTGACCGTCAAACCCCAATCAAGTGAGTCCTCCGATTCGCCACTGATGATACTGGCGGATGTCAAGCGCCTGGATGAGCAGTTCAATGTGGCCGAATTGGGCGCCTTTGAAGATGTTCAGATACTGGAATTGAAGAGCCGCCAGGAAGCATCCGAATTCGAACGTATTTTGCTGGGCCTGGATGCCGGCGGTATCCGCATGATGGCCATGGAGGACGCATTCGGGCAACGCACGGAAATTCGCTTTGCAGGGGCGCATAAGAACACCGGGTTAGATGCCGGGCTGTTCGTTTTCACGCCACCGGAAGGTGCTGACGTGGTGGGTGTGGCTGCTTTACAAGAGTGAGCTCAACCGATAGCTCTGGCAGGCCGGACCGGGCAACGCGGCCGGCAGGCTTAATCAATCCATCAAACCTGTTTTAGTGCGGACAATTTTATTCGCAGGCGTTACAATGCCGCCTGGCCTGATGGACAGAATATTCAAATGCTTGACCCACAATTATTAAGACACGAACTGGCGACAACCGCAAAGGCGCTCCTGGAGCGCGGTTACAGCCTTGACACGGATGCCTACGAAGCGCTTGAAGCGCGGCGCAAGACGCTCCAGATCAAGGTGGAGGAATTACAGAGTCAACGTAATTCCAGCGCTAAATCCATTGGCCAGGCCAAGGCCAGGGGAGAAGACATTCAACCCTTGCTCGAAGCAGTCGCCAGGCTGGGGGACGAGCTGAAGACAGCGGAATCCGAATTCAGGGAAGTGCGCGATCAACAGGCTGCATGGATGCTGGATATGCCCAACCTTGCCGCCGCGGACGTACCCGTGGGCGAGGACGAAAGTGAAAACTTCGAACTGCGCAAATGGGGTGTGGTCCCTACCTACGATTTCAAACCCCGTGACCACGTAGAACTGGGCGAACTGCACAAGATGATGGATGCCGAGGCCGCTGCAAAACTGGCCGGTGCGCGTTTCACCCTTCTAAAAGCGTCGTTTGCCCGCCTGCACCGCGCGTTGGCGCAATTCATGCTGGATGTCCACACGCAGGAGCATGGTTACACGGAAGTCTACGTGCCATACCTGGTCAAGGGCGAGGCCATGCAGGGTACGGGTCAGCTGCCCAAATTTGGTGATGACGCCTTTGCGACCACCGATGAGCCGCCCCGCTACCTGGTGCCGACCGCCGAAGTGCCGGTCACCAACCTGGCAGCGGATACAATTTACGCGGCCGATGAACTGCCAGTCAAATACGTAGCCCAGACGCCTTGCTTCCGCCGTGAAGCGGGGTCAGCCGGGCAGGACACCCGTGGCATGATCCGCCAGCACCAGTTTGAAAAAGTTGAACTCGTGCATATCGTCAGGCCGGAGCAGTCAGTGGCTGCACACGAGGAATTGATCCGCAACGCGGAAAAGATCCTGGAGAAACTCGACCTGGCCTACCGGACCATCGTGTTGTGCACCGGGGATATGGGTTTTTCAGCCTGCAAAACTTACGATATCGAAGTTTGGCTGCCGGGGCAGGAAGCATTTCGTGAAATATCATCCTGTAGCAATTGCGGTGATTTCCAGGCCCGCCGGATGAAGGCCAGGGTGCGTAACCCCGAAACCGGAAAACCGGAGTCACTGCATACGCTCAACGGTTCCGGACTGGCGGTAGGCCGCACCCTGATCGCAGTCGTGGAAAACTATCAGCAGCGCGATGGTTCCATCCGGGTTCCCGATGTGCTGCAGCCCTACATGGGTGGTCAGGAAGTCATTACGCCCTAGACCCGCTCCGATATAAATCCACATAAGAAAGGCAAAAAAAGACCCGCTCAAGGCGGGTCTATGCGTTATTGAATACGTTAAGGTCAGTCTTCACCAAATCCAAAACCAAGGATGTGCAAAAGGCTGGTGAACAGGTTGAACAGACTGACAAACAAGGTCACCGTTGCCATGATGTAATTGGTTTCTCCGCCACGCACGATCTGCTGCGTCTGGAACAGGATCAGGCCGGCCATCAGCAATATAAACATGCTGGAAACTGCAAGGCCAAGCGCCGGCAACTGGAAGAACAGGTTGCCAATGGCCGCCAGGAAGGCAACCAGGATACCGATGGCGAGGAATTTACCCATAAATGAGAAATCCCGCTTGCTGGTCAGCGCCAGTCCGGACATGGCCAGGAAAATCACCCCGGTGCCCCCGAGCGCCATCATGACAAGCTCACTGCCGTTGCCAAAGCGGTACAGGTACATGTTGATGATCGGACCCAGCGTCACTCCCATGAAGCCCGTCAGTGCAAATACGGACACAATTCCCCAGCCACTGTTGCGTAACTTCATGGTCAGGAATAACAGTCCAAAATAACCGGCCAGTACGAGCAACGGTCCTGGGTAGGGCCAATTGAAGGCCATTGCCACACCCGCCATGACCGCAGAGAACAGCAATGTCATGGACAGCAGTGCATAGGTGTTGCGCAATACCTTGTTCATTTCCAGCGCAGAGACGGGCTGTAAAGTCTGTGTTCTGTATTGTGTCTGATTCATGCTTTGTTTCATGCTCCCTGTGATTAACAAACGTTGGTATCTAAGATAGGGCGGAATTCAAATAGTTCAATGCCTTTGACCACCCAACCGTAAATGCAATGCGCTACCTTACCTAATTTCAATCAAACTGTCATATGCCGGTTTACAGGGGTGGTATACAGTCAGATTTTTCTGTATTCTTGCGCGGCACAACACGCCGCCCAGATTTCCGGAGAGGTGGCAGAGCGGTTGAATGCACTGGTCTTGAAAACCAGCAAGGGTTAATAGCCCTTCGTGGGTTCGAATCCCACCCTCTCCGCCAAATATGAAACCCGCCTCCTGGCGGGTTTTTTATTTGCCGAAGCGGGTGGTCCGATGCAAAACCCTGTGCGTAGCACCTGGGTTCGATTACCGGGCAGGATAGCCCGGAAAGACGGCGACGAAGGAGACGCCCGCAGGGCGAGGACCAAGGATGGTCCGAGTCAATCCCACCCTCTCCGCCAAATAACAAACCCGCCTCTTGGCGGGTTTTTTATTTGCCGAAGCGGGTGGCTCGATGCAAAACCCTGTGCGTAGCACCTGGGTTCGATTACCGGGCAGGATAGCCCGGAAAGACGTCGACGAAGGAGACGCCCGCAGGGCGAGGACCAAGGATGGTCCGATGCAAAACCCTGTGTGTAGCACCTGGGTTCGACAAAAACGCCGGGAGGCCGCTCTCGCGCATCCCTGCGCTATGCGGCACCGGGGCGTCCACGCACAATGCGTTTTTGCATGAGGGCAGCGAACCCGAAGGGCAGGGCATATTAAGGAATCCTTTGCTCAAAAAAGCACCCCGACAACCACCAGTTAAACGGTCATCAGGGTGTACAGGGAGTAAAGTAATCAAACAACGTGGTCTATCTTAGTGGCTTACCGTTATCGGCGCTTGACTAACGAGGCCAGGTGTTTGACATGGGTTTTGGTAACCCGCGTTTTTCGCTTACACCTTCAATCTCCTTTTGCCACTATCCGACGGAAATGCGGTGTTTTAGCATTGAACTCTCAATTTCAAGGGGGTAATCAAAATATGGGAAAAGCGTTTAGAGCCACGGTATGCCTGCTGGTTTTCAACCTGTTGGCTTGCAACGTCGCACAGGCAGACAGTTTCCGTTGTGGAAGAACGTTGATCAAGGCCGGTGAATCGAGCAACGCATTGATAAAGAAATGCGGCAATCCGGCACGAAAATACAGCAGCAAAGAGACTGTCTGGGACTCAGGACGCAACTCGCAGGTGGGCGTTTCGAATTGGGTTTACGAACGCCACGGTAAAAAGGACATGATCGTGTCTGTTCGTAACGGATCTGTCGTCAAAATTCAGCGTGATTGAATTAGTCGTCCTTCACTACATAAATATTGGCATTCTGGTGCGCGATAAGTTGTCCGCCAGGGCTGAGGAATGGACGAAGTTCGGAATCCGCGTCACTGAGAATGTTGCGGTAGCATTCCTCATCCATGCTGTCTAATGCGCCCGCCAGTTGCAGGTGAGAGTCGATAAAGGCCTTCTTTGTAGGATAACTTGCCTGGCCCATACGTTCGTGGCATTCGTATTCATTGACGCCTGCGCTAAGCAATAAAACATCCATTGCGCCAGACTTTCCCAAAGACCAGGGTGCGGCCAAATTCTTTGCTGCGATGGCGCCTGCATGTTTTTGCACGAGCTGGAACAAACGGGCGTAAGCGCCACCGGAGTCCAGTCGGGACCATATCGCGATAACGATGAGACCATTGGGGCGGCAGACCCTGAGCATCTCCTTGATGGCCCTTACGCGGTTCTCAATAAACATCAAGGCAAACTGACACAAAACCCGGTCAAACTGGTTTTTATCGAATGGCATGGCGATCGCATCGCCCAATTGCCAATCAATGATTTTTGAATGCTGACGAGCCACCTCCAGCATTTTTTCACTGGAATCCAGGCCAGTTACATGTCCGGTGAGACCGGTCTCCAGTTGCGCAGCGCGCGCCAGCGGACCTGTGCCGCAAGCAACATCAAGTATCCGGTTTCCCGAGTCTATTTCTGCAAGTTCAGCGACCCTGTAAGCCCACTGTGCATAAATGGCAGGCACGAGGTATTGCTCGTGCATTTCAACGAAACTGTCGGTGATCTCTGGAACAAAATGCGGATGTGCCATATATCCCCCCGGATATAACTTCTGACCCCATGATTGTACCTGCTTCTCAAGTTAAGCATGGCCCACAGTCATTGTATTACAACTCTGCGTGTCAATGAAGTGAGCCTGCTCACAGTGATTACGCTCTCAAGCCTGGCGCGAACGTGTTTTGGTTGATTGGTGACTAAAAACTTGTAGGAGAACGACCCGAGGCGGAGATTGTTCCAGTTTCGGGTCGACGAAATACCAACTGATGTCTATAGTTATATGACCCGTGAACAAAATTTGTTGGAAATTGCTCACGGGATTATTTAAGGGGAACTTCTCAGAAGCAAATTTGAAGCAATAAATCCGAATCAATCCATGTAAAGGGGGGGACATGATTCAAATACTCATCATAGACGACCAGGCGTTAGTCAGAACCGGCCTGCGGCATATCCTTGATCAAGGCAGCGAATCCGTCAAAGTAATCGAGGCCGTTTCGGGGGAGGCGGCAATCAAGCGGTGCAGGAATAGCCGACCCAATGTGATATTGCTCAGCATTAACTTGCCGGGCCTGACGGGCTTTGAAATAACCCGAAAATTGAAACGCATCCGCCCGGGGGCGGGAATAATAATTCTTGCCGGACATGCCAAACCGCCTTACCCGACGCGCCTGATGGACGCGGGTGCAAGCGGTTACCTGACACGCGACTGCGAGGCAACCGAGTTGCGCCGTGCGGTCAGGATCGTTGCGGGTGGACAGCGATATATCGGCAGCGAGGCCGCGAAGCAGTTGGCCCTGTCAATGATTTCCGGTGCTGCGAACGGCTCGCCGTTTGAGGAATTATCTGCGCGTGAGATGGAGGTGATGCTAAAGATCACGGACGGTAGTCGTATTCCGGACATCGCATCGCTCATGTGCCTGAGCCCGAAAACGGTGTCCACCTACAAATACAGGATACTTGGTAAGCTCGGTGCACGTAGCGAAGTGGAAATGGTGCGCATGGCCATGCGTTATGGCCTGGTGGAAGGCGTTTAACTAGAGGGCAGCGGGAAACCGGGTTCTGCAGGCGACAAATGTGCGGATGGCAAAGGCCAAACGCACATCGGTAGTTTCACCTGTAAACCAGGTTGGTTTTGTTACTCCGAAGGTGGCGGTTTGAGCGTATAAATGCCCTTCGCGTCTTTCTCCGCCGCAATCACCGGTGATTGTTTGGGCTTGTCTGCCGGCGCCTTGGCTTCAGAAGGTTTCTGGTCCTTTGTTGCGGTGGTCTCTTTAGCATCCGCCTTTTTTTGAGCCGGCCACTTTGGCGGCTTGTCGGATTCAGATTTTTTTCCAGGAGCTTTATCTGCGGGCACTGCCTGCTTTGAAGGCTCTTTTGGCTGCTCTGCTTTACCTGCTTTACCGGCCGCCGGCTTCTCAGCAGCGCCAGGCTCAGTTGATTTCGAATCAACGGGCTTGGGCTTGGGGTCACTGGACTTTGCGGATCCGGATTTTTCCGCCGCTGACTCAGTCGGTTTGGGTGCCCCAGGTTCGGGCTTTGCCGGTTTGGTTGCATCGGCTTTGGGCTCAACTGCCTTGGTTGCTTTGGGTGCGGTTTTGCCAGTCTCTGGTTCAGTCGGCTTGGATTCCCCAGGTTTCGCAGCAGCGGCTTTGGCTTTCTGCGTTCCCGGGTCTGTCGGTTTGTCAGTATCAGGTTTTGCAGCAGCGGGTTTAGCGTCAGTGGGTTTCGTACTGGCCTTCGCCTGGTTCTCAGGGGATGCTTTCCTGTCGGCGGAAACCGCGGGCTTTGACTGCTCTTTGGCGGTTATTGAAGCGCTGGCGCCATCCTTGTCAGACGATGGTGGAGAAGCTTTAGCTGCTTCCTTGGTATCTGCTGGTGATGCGACAGGAGCCTTGCCTGTTTGTGCCTTCGGATCACTGCGCTCCTGACGGGGTTTTGAGCCGCCCGTCTTGTATGGGGAACGTCTCCTGCGACCACCCCTGCGGTTACTGCTTTCTTTTTGCTCGGCTTTCACATTGCCATCAATTTCACCGCCGGGCGCGCTGCCCTGAACAGCGGCTGTAGCTGCAGTACCCGCCTGCTTGGCTTTTTCGGTCGCTTTCTTGCCTTGTTGTTGTTGTGGCTTTTTCTGTACCGGCTTTTTCTTGCTTTGTTGAGCCTGTTTTCCCTGGGCAGCCTTTGACTGGGTTTTCTTGGCCGGCCGTTTCTTACTCGTGCGTTGTTGCTGTTGGGCGCCCTTGCTGCTGCGCTTCTTGCTGGTGCGACGGCTTGACTGTTGCTTGGCGGACTGTGAACCTTTTTGCGGTGTGCGCCCGCTGCTGGCCTTCTTGGTTGTTTTCTTTGCCGTCTTCTTGGTAGCTTTCTTGGCCTGCTTCGGTTTGCTCTTATCTTCCTCTTTCGAGTGAAAAAGAATATTGGTCAAACGGGTAAACAAGCCAGGTGCTTTTTCTTCGGTACCAGCTGCATGTTCTTCTGCGCGTGGAGGCGCCGGGCGGTCTGGCACGATACGGTTGACTGCCGGAGTAGGTAATGCCACAGCGCTGGACTGAGAGCGTTCGTTGGCGACAACCTGTGCTTCGGGCGTTTCTACCCGTGTGTAACTGGCCTCGTCGGAAATGTCTGATTTACGAACACGCATAATTTCAAAGTGTGGTGTTACCAGGTGCTGGTTTGCCAGCATGACAATTGGTACGCGGTGGCGCGATTCCACTTCCGCCAGCGCAGCACGCTTCTCGTTGTGCAGAAAATTGATCACTTCGGTGGGAGCCTGAACGATCAACTGACCGGTGTAGTCCTTCATGACCTCTTCTTCGACGAGACGGAGGATCGAAAGGGCGAGAGATTCAACGCTGCGAATGGTGCCGTGACCTTCACAACGCGGACAGGTTTCCTGGCTGGATTCACCGAGCGATGGGCGCAATCTCTGGCGCGACATTTCCAGCAGGCCAAAACGCGAAATACGTCCGATTTGCACCCGGGCCTTGTCAATTTGCATCGCACGGCGTAAACACTCCTCAACCTCACGTTGATGCTTGCGGCCGGTCATATCGATAAAATCAATAACGATGAGTCCACCCAGGTCGCGCAAGCGTAGCTGCCGGGCGATCTCATTGGCGGATTCCATGTTCGTGTTATAGGCCGTTTCCTCGATATCCGAGCCCTTGGTTGCGCGGGCGGAGTTGATATCAATTGAGAGCAGGGCCTCGGTGTGATCAAATACCACCGCGCCACCCGATGGCAAGTGCACGGTTCGGGCAAACGCCGACTCAATCTGGGATTCGATCTGGTAGCGGTTGAACAACGGAATCTGGTCGGAATACAGCTTCAACTTGTTCAGGTTGTGCGGCATGACCTGCTGCATGAACTCCCGCGCATCGTTGAACACGGTTTCGTTATCAATAAGAATCTCACCGATGTCGTTTCGCAGGTGGTCACGCAGTGCGCGGATAAATAAATTACTTTCCTGGTAGATGAGGAACGGGGCTGAGCGTTTATCGGCGGCCTGTTCGATCGCCGACCAAAGCTGCAACAGGTAATCGAGGTCCCACTGCAATTCTTCCGCATCCCGTCCCACACCTGCGGTGCGCACGATGATGCCAACATTGTCCGGGGTGGTAACATTTTGCAGTTGTTCGCGCAGATGGTCGCGATCGTTGCCGGTGATTCGGCGTGAAACGCCGCCAGCCGACGGGTTGGTGGGCATCAGAACGAGGTAGCGGCCCGCCAGTGATATGTAGGTCGTCAGGGCTGCACCCTTGTTGCCACGCTCTTCCTTCTCTACCTGGACAATTATCTCCTGGCCTTCGCGGACGGCATCGCGAATGGCTACCTTGCCATTCCTGCTCTTGCCGTCTTTGATGTAGCAGCTTTCGCAAATTTCCTTGAGTGGAAGGAAGCCATGCCGGGTAGAACCGAATTCTACGAAACAGGCCTCCAGCGAAGGTTCAACCCGTGTGATCTTACCCTTGTAAACATTGGATTTCTTTTGTTCCTGGGAAGGGACTTCTATATCAAGATCAACAAGTTGTTGACCCTCGGCAATAGCCACGCGCAACTCTTCCGGCTGAGTTGCGTTAATCAGCATTCTTTTCATTATATGTTCCTCAGGCACCCCGGAACGGGGCGGCGGTGGAACTACATGACGCCTTTGCGGCATGTTTCCACTTAGCTGACCCGGCGATGCTCTGCATCTTTGCCGGGGGTACCAAAAATTGTTTTCATCGCCAGGCCAATCCAGTTCGGCCCGGTTCTCGGATGACAGCTTGTCGGTCTGCCATCAAAAATTAAGTCTTACGCGGCACCTCGTGGTGCATGAATTCGGTTGCATCTGCCACTGAAGCAACGTGTAAACTGTTGCTGAGTCTATGAAGCCCGGCCCTTTTAAAGCACGGCTCAGGTGAAATAATCAGGCAGTTTCGGAGAACTATCCGGCAGGGCGAATTCCTTTTCGGCACAATATAGCAGTCTTTACATTTTCTATCAATGAGTTGGGGTTAGCATGGTGTCAAAGGTGAGCTCTGCGGTTAGCCAGGTCGAGGTAACAAAGGACCGTGACGGCCAGCGGTTGGACAATTTCCTGGCCGCGCGCCTGAAGGGTGTTCCGCGTTCGGTAATTTACCGCGTTATACGCACCGGACAGGTACGGGTCAACGGGGGCAGGGCAAAACCGGCAACGCGCCTCAAGTCCGGCGACATGGTACGAATTCCCCCTGCCACGGTCCGCAGTAACAAATCCGGTGACATCCCGCCGGCAGTCATGCAGTTGTTACAAACTTCGATCTGTTACGAGGACGATGGCGTCATGGTGATCGATAAACCGGCCGGTATGGCCGTGCATGGCGGTAGCGGACTGAGTTGGGGTGTCATCGATGCCATTCGCAAGTTGCGCCCGCATCTGAATGTGGACCTGGTCCATCGGCTTGACCGCGAAACCAGTGGTTGCATGTTGCTGGCGTTAAACGGTGATGCCCTGAAATATCTGGGTGCGCAAATGCAGGATAACTCGATAGAGAAACGTTACCTGTGCCTGCTGGACGGGCAACTGCAACAGGATTTGGTCGAAGTGCAAGAACCGATCGGTAAATTCGAACGCTCAGGGCAACGGTTCATGCGGGTTGATCCCGGCGGCAAACCCGCTCACACGACTTTTCGTCGTTTGCAGACTTTTGCCGGTTACAGTTTTGCAGAGGCGAAGTTACACACCGGAAGAACGCATCAAATCCGTGTCCATGCCAACCACCTGGATTTGCCATTGGCGGGTGACAAACTGTATTCGTCCGCGTCAAGGCAAAAATTCTGGAAGGCAAGGGGCCTCAAACGAATTTTCCTGCACGCCCACCAGGTGAGTTTTCTGACCATGAAAGGTCATGAGCAAATGGTCAGTTGTCCATTGCCAAATGATCTAAGCGATTTGCTGCAGGGACTGGAATAGAACCCGTGCCGACAACTTCCGTCATCCCCGCGAAGCCGGGGGTTCCCTGACATTTTCCATGAATCCCGGCCCATGTCTTTTTTTGCGGGTTCTACCATCCGTGGCCCTGGGATGACGGTGCGTGCTGTGCTTTATTTACCAGAACGGCAATTACCTACAAACCAAATCATAAATTCAACTGGTTGAGCGTTGGGTGTTTATGGTCTAATTCGCACATGTATAAGCCACTTTCTGCTTTTATTGGCCTGCGATACCTTGGGGCCAAGAGGCAAAATCATTTCATTTCATTTATTTCCCTGACTTCAATGTTGGGAATTGCGCTGGGTGTGACCACATTGATCACGGTGATCTCGGTGATGAATGGTTTTGAAAAAGAACTGCGTGCGCGCATCCTCGGCGCGATTTCTCATGCCACCATTCAATCACTTGACGGGCCGCTGGATGAGTGGCGGGACATCATCACCGATGTCAACAAACGCGACGACGTGGTTGCCTCTGCGCCCTACATCGAGGTCGGCGCATGGTTGCAGTCCAATGGATCAAGTGCGGCACTGGTGCGGGGCGTATCGCCCAGCTACGAAGCAACGGTTTCAGATGTTTCCACCAGCATGATCAGCGGTAGCCTGGAGGATTTGCGCGCCGGTGAGTACGGCATTGTGATTGGAATTGGCCTGGCTGTGCGCTTGCGCGTTGGGCTGGGTGAAAAGGTCACTGTCATCGCACCCAGGCTCAAAGCCAGCCCGTTTGGCGCCAGTCCGCTGATGCGGCGATTTACCGTCGTGGGTATGTTCGAGTTCGGTGAGCATGAGAATGATACGGGTCTGGCGATGGTGCACATCGAGGACGCCTCTAGATTATTGCGCATGCCGGACAACTCCATCGGGGGTATCCGGCTCAAACTGGAGGACCTCGATTCCGCCTGGCTGGTGGCGCGGGAAATCTCAGATCAACTCGATGGCGCCTACCGTGTACGGGACTGGACCCAGGAACGCGGCAACCTGTTCCAGGCCGTGCGTACCGAAAAGACTGTCATGTGGGTGATTTTGTCGCTGATTATTGCGGTGGCCGCATTCAACATTATTTCGATGCTGGTGATGGTGGTGACGGACAAGCAGGCCGACATCGCAATTCTCAAGACCATGGGCGCGCATGCCGGTACGATCCTGCGCGTGTTCGTGGTTCAAGGTAGCCTGATTGGCATCATTGGCACTGCGCTGGGTGTGATTGGTGGCATTATACTGGCCCAGAATATCGCGACGGTGGTGCCGTTTCTTGAGCGCATTTTTGGCTTTGCTCTGTTCCCGTCCGACATCTATTACATCACGGAGTTACCATCTGATTTGCGCCAGTCCGATGTTATCGCATTTGCCTTGATGTCCCTGGGCATGTCGTTGCTGTCAACGCTGTATCCCGCGTGGCGCGCCTCCAAGACCGATCCCGCGGAGGCATTGCGTTATGAGTAAGCACAGCGACCTGGTGATTGAAGCGAAGGGGATCAGCCGCGGCTTTCGGCAGGGTTCGAAAAGGGTACAGGTGTTGAATGATGTCAACCTGCAGGTGCCCGGCGGCACGTCGATGGCCATCGTTGGGGCATCGGGGGCCGGTAAAAGCACCTTGCTCCATATCCTTGGTGGACTCGACAAGCCGGATGAAGGTGAGGTCCTGGTTGACGGTCAGTCACTGTGGGAAATGAGTGATTCTGAACGCAGCGACCTGCGCAATTCCCGCTTGGGATTCATCTACCAGTTCCATCATCTGCTGCCCGAGTTTACTGCACTGGAAAACGTCGCAATGCCGTTACTGATCCGTGGTAAACCGGCCTCAACTGCCACCAGGCAGGCGAGTGATTTGCTGGAAAAAGTGGGCCTGGGTCAGCGCCTTGACCACAAACCCGGTGAATTGTCAGGTGGAGAAAGACAACGCGCCGCAGTAGCGCGGGCGCTGGTGGGCAACCCCGGCTGTGTGCTGGGAGATGAGCCGACCGGCAACCTGGACGAACGGACGGCCAACCAGGTGTTCAGCCAGTTGCTGGAGCTCAACACGGAGTTGAATACCAGCCTGATACTGGTCACACATGATATGGGGCTGGCAGCCAGGATGAACCAGCGTTTTGAACTGCACCTGGGGAGTTTGCAAGCGTTCTGAACGGATAATCTGAGAAAGGGGGGATCATTGAGAGCATGGGGCCTGCTTATAGCGGGAGCAGTTTCGCCGTTCCTGTTCTCCGCCACACTGCCTTCGCACGTGGCGCTGGCGCTGCTGTTGTTAAGCTCACTGACCGCTCTTAATCCGCGCTTCAGAATTTACGGTCTTTTTCCGCTCGCTTTCATGCTAACCACGGTTGTCATCAATGCGCGCATCGCAGAACGCTGGCCACTCTCGGATAACAAGACGAGCGTTTCGGTCACGGGTATTGTTGGCAGCCTTCCACATGCGTCGGACGATGTTGTTCGTTTCACGTTTTTTCCTGCTAAGGCAGGTGACCTTTACCCGAAAAAAATCCGTGTGTACTGGTACCGGAACCGAAACGCCAGGGCAGGGGAAAAGACCGCTTTGCCTCGGGTTCGCGCCGGTCAGCGCTGGCGCCTGCAATTGGAACTGCGCGCGGCGCGGGGCCGGATTAATTTCAGCGGGTCGGATGCGGAACGCTGGTACTTTGCCGATGGCATTGGCGCACTGGCTTATGTTCAGGATGGGTCCAATATCCTGCTGGCTCCTGCGGGAAGGTTGGATCCGCAACACTGGCGGCAAACGGTGTACGACAAACTCAATGAGAAAGCCGGCCACGCGCCCGCGCTCAGGATGCTCACCGCGCTGGCAATTGCTGACCGGCGGGATTTGCTGGAGTCTGACAGGGACATATTGAGGGCCACCGGCACCGGTCACCTGCTGGCTATTTCCGGCCTGCATGTCGGTCTGGCTGCGGTCATGGGATTTTACCTGGGCAGACTGGCTGGTCTGTTCGCGGGTGTTGGCCTGAACCAGCGGTTTGCGCTTGCGTTGCCGTGGTTGAGTGCGTGGCTTGGCGCACTCATGTACTCCGCCTTATCCGGCTTCGGTGTATCCACACAGCGAGCCCTGCTCATGCTGACCGTTGCAACAATGGTGATGGCCAGTCGCCGTAACATTCAACCATTTACGGCCTGGATGATTGCGCTGGCGCTGGTCCTGGCAGTCGATCCATTTGCGCCTCTGAGGGCCGGTTTCTGGTTTTCCTTTGTGGCGGTTGCGGTTCTGATAATGCTGTTCGCGCCACGGCAGGGACAAATGCCGGTCTGGCGACGGATGCTGCTCGCCCAGGTCGGCATATCTGTCGTGATGGCGCCGCTGGGTATGTACTGGTTTCAGCAGGCCAGCTTTCCCGGCCTATTGGCCAACCTGGCGGCCATACCCGTTGTCAGCATGATCATCGTGCCATTGATCCTTGTCTCGCTGCCCCTGCTGTGGCTGCCTGGTCCGCTGGCCGGTTGGCTGCTTGGTTTCGCAGGCTGGGTGACAGAGTTGCTCTTTGCGCTGCTGGCATGGTTGTCGCAGCTCCAGCCTGCGGCCTTCAGTACCACGCGAACACCGGGCCTGGCCGCCACACTGCTGGCAATGCTCGGTGCCGTTGTGGTGCTGTTACCCAAAGGAATACCGCTGAGATTTTTGGGCGCGCTGCTCATGCTGCCCATGCTGCTGACATCGCCCCAGAATCCCCGTGCGCACGAAACCCGGGTCGACCTGCTCGATGTGGGACAGGGCCTGGCTGTATTGTTGTCAACGCAGAACTACCTGATGGTCTATGACACGGGCCCGGGTAATGGCAGGGTAGATGAAGGTGGCTGGGACATGGTGGCCGGATCTATCAGGCCAATGATCAACGCCAGCGGACTGGCTCCTGACCTGGTCGTCGCAAGCCATGCGGACCTTGATCATGCCGGCGGGCTGAACCGCTTGCGCGGACTCTATCCCGGGGCGCGTTTCCTGGCCAGCCTGCCAAAACCACGCGCCGGTATCGAGGATTGCCGCGCCCCCCGGGGCTGGCGCGCCGGAAACCTGTCTTTTGAAATACTGCACCCCTCCAGCGGACTGCCATACCTGGGAAATAACAGCTCCTGTGTTATCAGCGTGAATGGTGTGGGCATGAGCGTCCTGTTGAGCGGTGATATCAGCCGCACCGTGGAGCAACGCCTGGTTGAGCGGGGGCTGCAACCTCACGATATCATTACCGTTCCCCACCACGGCAGTTCAACTTCTTCTTCACAGGCGCTGATTGAGGCGGCCAGGCCGTCATTGGCCTTGATTTCTGCGGGTATGAACAATCGTTTCGATTTTCCGCGTGCGGACGTGATCAAGCGCTATGCCCGGGAAGGCATTCCAGTCTTCAATACAGCTGGCTGCGGGGGGATCAGGATAACCGGACAGGCGGACGGTACCTCCATGGCAGAATCCGCCCGGGTTGTTCGAAAGGCCATTTGGCGCTGGCCGGCTGAAGCGGGCTGTCCAACTGGTCGTTGAGGATACTCACATGGCCCGGGCCACCCTCTCGACCGTTTTCACGGTCTCACCTTGTCCATGTGCTAATACGCGCATTGCCGTGCAAACTGGAAAGACTTCGCGCCGCACATGGCCCAGGCCACCCTCTCGACCGTTTTCACGGTCTCACCTTGTCCATGTGCTCTATCGCGAAGTACCGTCCATTTTAGCGCCGTGCCAATTGAGATTCTTCGCGCCGCACATCCATGTGCTCTATCGCGAAGTACCGTACATGTAGGTGCCGTGCCAATTGAAAGGCTTCGCGCCGCACATCCATGTGCTCTATCGCGAAGTACCGTACATCCTGTACATAATCCTGTACGTAATAAGGTATTATTCGGTTCAGCATTTATCAAAGGAGTGAAACCGCGTGCTGGAAATCATTATTGCCGGGGGCTGGCTGATGGCGCCCATCCTGCTGTGTTCGACACTGGCAGTGGCAATTATCATTGAACGGTTCTGGACGTTGCGCAGAAGTAAAGTGACGCCGGAAGGCCTGGGCGCCACGGTTGAAGACTGGGCCGCCCGGCATGAACTGGACGGCAGGCATTTGAACCAGTTGCGCGCCGAGTCGCCTTTAGGCCGTATTTTTGCGTCTGCGCTGCTCAACCGCCAGCGCTCCAGGGATGTCATCAAGGAAGCGGTCGAAGATACCGGGCGTCATGTCGTCCATGATCTCGAGCGCTTTCTGAATACCCTGGGTACCATTGCAGGTATTTCACCGCTACTCGGCTTGTTGGGCACGGTGATCGGCATGATCGAGGTGTTTTCAGCAATCATGATAAGTGGTGTTGGCGACGCCAACGTTCTGGCAGGCGGCATTTCCCAGGCATTAATCACTACCGCCGCCGGCTTGACCGTGGCAATTCCCAGCTATTTCTTTTACCGGTTTTTCCGCGGCATGGTCGCTGAATACGTGATTTCCATGGAAGAGAAAGCGATCAGCCTGATCGACGCCATTGAAAGAGGTAATGCACCGGCTAACCACGGTTCATTTGGGGACTGACCAATGCAACTCAGAGCAGCCCAAGCAGAAGACCCTGAAATCAGCCTGACAGGCCTGATAGACGTAGTGTTCCTGCTCTTGATCTTCTTCATGGTAAGCACGACTTTTGAGCGTCAGGCTGTACTGAAAGTTGATTTGCCCGAAGCAACGAACGTCAGCGCGCCCCAGGATCAGCCGGATAGTTTTGAGCTGGTGATCGACAGCAGCGGCCAGTTCTATCTGAATGACCGGCAATTGCTGGACGGACGGACCGCTACCATTGAAGCCGCCTTGGTTGAGGCTGCTGGTGAGGATCGCACAATACCCGTCATACTGAGAGCGGATGCCCAGACCCCGCATCATTTTGTTGTTACCGCCATGGACGTGACAGCCAAGCTGGGCTTTTCACGTCTGTCCATAGCGACCGAAAGAATTACTGAAGAAGAGAGTCCCTGACGCATGTCCGCATCGATTGATTCGACCCCCGGTGCGGTATACAGGCGGCTGTGGGGATACACCAGGAAATACTGGCTGATGTTTGCCGTTGGTGTCGCCGGTGTGAGCCTCGATGCTGGCATGCAGGCCGTTTTCATCGGTTTTGTCGAGCCCCTGATCGACCGGGTCTTTGTCGAAAAAGACGGCGCTTACGGCACGTGGCTGGCGGTCGGCGTTATGGGCGTTGTGCTGCTGCGCATCATCGGCTTTTTTGCGGGCAATTACGGCATGGAGTGGACCGGCAGGCGGGTCGTGGCCGACCTTCGCAAAGAGCTGTTCAACAGCTACCTGCAGTTGCCGGCGACATTCTATGACCGGAACACGCCCGGCCAGTTAATATCAAAACTCGCATACAACAGCGAACAGGTTGCCCACGCCGCGACCAAGGCCGTCATTTCGGCATTCCGCGACATCCTGCTGCTGATCTACCTGGTCCTGCTGATGCTGACAACGAACGCCCGACTGACCGCGGTGTTGTTGATTCTGGTGCCGGTGGTGGCCCTGGTTGTGACTGTGATCAGCCGTAAATTCCGCAAAATCAGCCGCAACATCCAGGATTCCATGGGTGACGTGGCGCATGTGACAGAGGAGGCGGTGATCGGACAACGCGTTGTCAAGGTGTTTCTGGGTCAAGAAACCGAAAGAAACCGCTTTAAGCGCGTCAATGAGAGAACGAGACGCTTGCATATGCGGATGGTCGCGACCCACATGCTCAGTTCGTCGATTGTGCAGTTTGCCGCGGGCATCGCCCTGGTGACCCTGATGCTGGTTGCGACCCGGCCATCCATGTTGAACGAGATCACGGCGGGTACCTTTACCGCCATATTTTTTGCCATGATTGCGACCATTCCACCGTTGAAGAGGCTCACCAATGTGCAGTCCCAGATGCAAAAGGGTATCGCTGCGGCTGACAGTATCTTTGTCGTCATCGATGCGGAAAAAGAGCGGGACAGCGGTGACTATGCCATTGATCGCGTCAAGGGTGATGTCGAGTTCAGGAACGTCAGTTTTCAATACGACAGCAGCCACCGGCCCGTGCTGGAGGATATCAGCCTGCGCTTTCCCGCCGGCAGCGTGACTGCCGTGGTTGGACAAAGTGGCAGCGGAAAAACCACGCTGGCCGGATTGCTGCCGCGTTTCTATCCCTACAACGAAGGCAGCATCCTGCTGGACGGACATGAATTGACCGATTACCAGTTGTCAAATCTGCGCAGACAGATTGCACTGGTGAGTCAGGATGTCGTTCTCTTTAACGATACCATCGCCGGCAACATCGCTTATGGTGCGCTTGCGGATATTGACCGGCAGGCGATCAAGCGCGCGGCCGAGGCTGCATACGCCATGGAGTTCATTGAAAAGCTTCCCGAGGGGCTGGACACCATACTGGGTGAGACCGGCACGTTGTTGTCCGGAGGTCAGCGACAGCGCCTGGCCATTGCGAGGGCGCTACTCAAAAATGCACCGATATTGATTTTGGATGAAGCTACCTCGGCGCTTGATACGGAGTCGGAGCGGGCCATTCAAGATGCCCTAAAAGAGGTCATGAAGGGCCGCACTACACTGGTCATAGCGCACCGCTTATCGACAATCGAGAATGCCGACCAGGTCATTGTACTGGGCGAGGGCAGGGTGATAGAGCAGGGTACGCACGAGGAACTGCTGGCGCTCGGTGAAGCCTATGCGCGATTGTACCAAACCCAGTTTGAGGGTCAGTAAGCTCAATTCCATGCGTGCCCGGATTGAAAACTGGCTCCTGCGGCATTGGTATGCGGAAGACAGGCCACCATGGTTTCTGCGCGCACTGGAACCCGTATATCGCGCCGGTTTTCATCGTGCGCAGAAAAAAGTCGAAACAGATACTGTAAACCCTGCGGCGCAATCCGGTTCGAGGGCCGCCGTTATTATCGTCGGCAATATAACGGCCGGTGGCAGTGGCAAAACCCCGTTGGTTATTCGACTGTGTCAACTCGCGCTAGAAATGCAGCTGAAACCCGGCATCGCCTCAACCGGCTATGGCAGGCAGAGCAAAGACACCCTGGTGGTAGAACCTGGTAGCGATGTCAGGATATGCGGTGACGAACCGGTGATGCTGGCTGCACGGACCGGTGTAACGGTCGTGGTTGCTGCGGACCGCGCCGAAGCGGTAAAGAGATTGCAGGCAATGGATCTTGACTTGATTATTTCAGACGATGGGCTGCAACGGGCCGCATTGCCACGGGACATGGAGTTTTGTGTCATTGATGGTGAGCGCGGCCTCGGCAACGGCCATTTGCTGCCCGCGGGACCATTGCGCGAGCCGGCAGAACGCCTGGAAACGGTCGATCATGTTGTCAGTAACGGAACGTGGAGGGACAAACCCCCGACAATACAGGTTATTGAAATGGCCTTGCTTGCCAGCGTAGTAAAGTCACTCGATGACAATACCGAGTACCCTGTAGGCCAATTCCAGAGAAAATATGCCGGAAATATAGTGCATGCAGTAGCGGGTATCGGCAACCCGGAACGGTTTTTTAGGATGCTGGAAGGCCTTGGATTCAAAGTCCGGAGGCATAGGTTTGCGGATCACCATGCGTTCCGCAGCCGTGACTTTGATTCGATTAGGGGAGAGCCAGCCATTATCATGACAGAGAAGGATGCGGTAAAGTGCCGCGCGCTCGGCTTGAAGAACGCCTGGTATATGCCGGTAGAGGCACGCTTGCCTGCTGAATTCGAGAGTGTGATAAACGACCGATTTTCTAAGTTGACCAAGGACTCGTGATGAACATGCCTGGCGCTTACCACATTGTAATTCCGGCTCGTTATGCTTCGGAACGCCTGCCCGGAAAGGTCCTGTTGGACCTGGCGGGCAAACCGTTGTTGCAACATGTCTGGCTGCGGGCCTGTGAGTCATCGGCACAAAGCGTGGTAATCGCAACTGACGATGAGCGCATCGTTATTGCCGCTGAACAATTTGGTGCGCAGGTGGTCCTGACAGCAACGGATCATAAAAGTGGCAGCGACCGGATCGCCGAATGCGCCACATTGCTGGGCTGGCCGGATGATCACCTGGTGGTGAATCTGCAGGGTGATGAACCGCTAATGCCGGCTGCCTGTCTCGACCAGGTCGCCACACTGCTGGACCAGCGTGCTGACTGCGAGGTTGCCAGCCTGTATTGGCCGATTACGGCAGCGGAAGAGGTCAACAACCCCAACGCCGTCAAAGTAGTGACTGATGCCCAAGGCCGGGCCCTGTATTTCAGCCGGGCGCCGATTCCTTATACACGGGACCATCAAAGCGTTGAAGCAGCCATAGCGGCCGGATTGTCCTGGAAAAGACACCTGGGCCTGTACGCCTACCGCCTTGCAGCGCTGCGGCGTTTCACGGCGTACCAGCCAACCCCGCTGGAATTGGCTGAGCGCCTGGAGCAGTTACGTATAATGGAGCAGGGCGGCAAGATTGCCATGGCCAAAGCGTGCGAATTCATTCCAGCGGGTGTGGATACATCTGAAGACCTGGAACGGATCAGGCTTTTACTTTAAATATAAAATTAACTAAGTCTTATAAATTTATGATTAATATACTTTTTGTATGCATGGGTAATATCTGCCGTTCTCCTTCGGCAGAAGGGTTTTTTGCCAACGCCTTGGAGCAGTCCGCTCACAGGGGCCAGGTATCACACGACTCGGCGGGCACGCATGGTTATCACGTTAACCACGCGCCGGATTCACGGGCGGTCGAAACTGCCTCTGGTTTTGGTATCGATATAGGAGACTTGCGGGCGCGTAAGGTCAGGCCCGAAGATTTCTATAATTATGATCTTATCGTGGCAATGGACCAAAGTAACTTCGCCGATTTGCAGCGTATTCAGCCGCAGGACTCCACGGCGACTATCAGCATGATGATGGATTACCATCCGGAGGGTAATCCGGACGAAGTTCCTGATCCTTATTACGGCGGCATCGACGGTTTCGTTTATATGTGTGAGCTGTTGAAATCGGCAACTGCCGGATTGCTCAAGAATATCGAGGCGCAGTTAAGCCGCTAGTGGGAAATACCGTGTCTGCAACTGAAACCGGATTCGACGGCAGGAAATTTGCCCGCCGGTTATCTGCCGGGCCCGGTGTTTACCTGATGCGTGATGCCGAGGGCAGTGCGCTTTACGTCGGCAAGGCCGCAAACTTGCGTAAGCGCGTTTCGAGCTATTTTGATGCGCGGCCGAAAATTGACCGGATCATGCGCATGGTCGCGCGGATACGCTCAATCGAAGTCAGCCTGACGCGCACCGAAGCGGAAGCGCTGTTGCTGGAAAACGAGTGGATCAAGTCACTGAAACCGCGTTATAACGTGCTTCTGCGTGACGACAAGAGCTATCCCTGGGTGATGTTCGGCACCGACCATGAATTTCCCCGCATCGCTTTTCACCGTGGTGGTAAAGACAAAAAGCGTGTCTACCTCGGTCCTTATCCCTCGGCCAGTTCGGTGCGCGAGAGCATCAATCTGATTCAAAAGCTGTTCCTGCTGCGTAACTGTGAAGACAGCTATTTCAGTCATCGGACGCGGCCCTGCCTGCAATACCAGATCAAGCGGTGTACGGCGCCATGCGTGGATAAAGTCGAAGCTGCCGCCTACTCGCGGCAGGTTGAAGATGCCTTGTTGTTTTTGCGTGGCAATAGCCAGAAAGTCATCACGCGCCTTATCCGGCGAATGGAAAAGGCGGCGGAACTACAACAATACGAGCAGGCGGCCCAGTACCGGGACCAGATCAATCACCTGAAACAAATGCAGGCTCGCCAGTTTGTCTCAGCGGGCAATGGCGATCTGGATATTATTGCATTGGCAAAGCTGCAACGGCGCTGCGCAATCGAGGTGATTTCCGTCCGCGGTGGCCGCAGCCTTGGCCAGCGGGATTATTTTCCAAGCCAGTCCGAAGGTCATTCGGAAGGGGAAATTTTACAGGCATTCCTCGGGCAGTTTTACCGTGTCCGCACGGCGCCGCCGGAGCTGATCATTTCGCATTCCATAGAGCAACAGGAATTGTTTGAGTCCGTATTCAGTGAGCGCAGTGGCCGCAAAGTGCGCATCCAGTCGCGGCCGCGGAGCCACCGCAAGCAATGGCTGGAATTGGCCGGTCGAAATGCATTGAACGCTCTGCATATGCGCAGCTCCGAGACCTCCCGCATCAGCAAACAGTTTGAAGCCCTGGCCGAATTGTTGTCGATGGCTGAGGTTCCGGAAACAATTGAGTGTTTTGATATTTCACATACTTCCGGCCATAAAACCGTCGCCTCCTGCGTTGTGTTCGGTGCGGACGGCCCGGTCAAATCGCGTTACCGGCGCTACAACCTGAAGGGATTTGAACCGGGTGACGACTATGCCGCCATGCGTGAGGTTCTGCGCCGTCGTTACCGGAAGCTGCAGAAGGATGAAGGTCACTTGCCCGACCTGGTTATCGTTGACGGAGGTAAAGGTCAGTTGGGTGTTGCCCTGGAAGCGCTGGCCGAGTGTGGGCTCACCGACATCCCGCTGATGGGGGTTGCCAAGGGGCCGTCGAGGCGTGCCGGATATGAAGAATGGGTCTTGCCGGTCAAACCGTACAGCCTGCGCCCCGGCCCGGAATCTTCCGCATCCCACCTGGTGCAGCAGGTCAGGGACGAGGCGCACCGGTTTGCGATTACCGGTCACCGTGGCCGTCGTCAAAAGGCTGTTGTGCACTCGGTACTGGAGGACATTCCGGGTGTCGGGGCACGCAGAAGGCGCGCCCTGCTGACGCATTTTGGCGGTATCCAGGGTGTCCGCAAAGCGGGCGTGGAAGAATTGGCGGGTATACCGGGCATCAACCGGCAACTGGCCGCCAGAATATTCAAGGCGCTGCACTGAGCTAACCCGAACATTGCACCAGTCGGCGCTAGCTCTCTCCCCAATATATTGAAACATAAGTGGAATGTGGTATTTTTCAGGCAAAATCAAAATGTACAGTTTGTCCCCGAGCCAGAGCCTATCCCGGCCCTGGCTGGTCCAGGCACACCCCGGTTTGGGCTTCTTTCAAGCCGTAGCTACAGCTACTTCTTTCAGTCCAGCCCGGCGCCGGGATGCCCCTGTCCTGCGCCATCATCCGGGATACTGGTGCAATGTTCGGGCTAAGCATTTGTGGTCATAGGACGGAATTTACCCGTAATCTGTGAGAAATTTGTGCATTTGTCTGCGATAATAGGTGGATAATTTCCCCCGGGGTTCGAACCATGAAAATGACGTTTCCAATGATCCTGACGCTATTGAGAATCGCGTTGATTCCCGTCCTGGTTCTGTTCTTTTATTTGCCTTATGCCTGGGCCCCATTGGTGACGGCGGCAGTGTTCATTCTTGCTGCGATCACTGATTGGCTGGATGGGTATCTCGCCCGGCGGATGGGGCAGATGTCTGCCTTTGGAGCGTTTCTTGACCCAGTCGCTGACAAGTTGATGGTTGCAACGGCATTGGTGCTGATGGTGCAGATAACGCCACCTATCATTTTTCCGCAGATTCTTTTCACGTTGTCGGCGGCTATTATCATCGGACGGGAGATAGCGATTTCCGCACTCAGGGAATGGATGTCGGAGATGGGCGAGAGTGGTACCGTCAAGGTCGGCTTGCTGGGTAAGTTCAAGACGATTTTTCAAATGACGGCTATCAGTTGCCTGTTGTATCAATACGATCTGTTCGGCTTGCCGGTTGCGCTGGTGGGTGAGATGCTGCTGTACCTGGCAGCGGCATTGACGCTCTGGTCAATGTGGGAATACCTGCATGCCGCCTGGCCGGTAATGAGCAACGCGGATAATGACAGCACAGACGGCGAGAATCCCGCCGGGTGAAGCTCCATGAACAATGAAGTACCTGGGCGCGCACGGCGCGTTTCACCGACGGTGAATGTGGGCGGAATCCTTATCGGTTCGGCACATCCGGTGGTGGTTCAATCCATGACCAACACCGATACCGAAGATGTCCGTTCCACGGCCAACCAGATTGCTGAACTGGCACGCGCCGGTTCGGAACTCGTGCGAATTACGGTTAATACGGAGAAGGCCGCAGCCTCCGTCGCCGGTATCATGGAACGTCTGGAGATGATGTCCTGCGAAGTCCCGGTTGTCGGTGACTTTCATTACAACGGCCATACCTTGTTGCAGCAGCACCCCGAGTGTGCCCGCTTACTGGCCAAGTACCGTATCAATCCGGGCAACGTGGGATTTGGCAAAAAACGGGATGACCAGTTCGCCACCATCGTTGAATTGGCAATTGAACATGACAAGCCGGTTCGGATCGGGGTTAACTGGGGCAGCCTGGATCAGCGTTTATTGGCCAGCCTGATGGACGCCAACGGCAAAAGCAGTTCCCCTCAACCCGCGGATGCCGTGATGCGCGAGGCGCTTATTCGCTCCGCGCTTGACAGTGCCGCACAGGCCGAAGAACTGGGGTTGGCGCATGACCGGATAATCCTGTCCTGTAAAGTGAGCGGTGTCCAGGATCTGATCCTTGTCTATCGGGAACTCGCGCAGCGATGTGATTACCCTTTGCATCTTGGTCTGACCGAAGCCGGCATGGGCAGCAAGGGCATCGTTTCTTCAACGGCGGCGCTGGCCGTATTACTTCAGGAAGGCATCGGTGACACGATCCGGATTTCCCTGACCCCTGAACCCGGCCAGTCCAGGACCGACGAGGTCATCGTTGCCCAGGAGTTATTGCAAAGCATGGGTTTGAGGGCATTTACACCCATGGTGACGGCATGCCCCGGATGTGGCCGCACGACCAGCACGTTCTTCCAGTCGCTGGCCCGCGATGTAACCGACCATGTGCGCACGCAGATGCCGCAATGGAAGCTCCGTTATGCAGGTGTGGAGAACCTGAACCTCGCCGTCATGGGTTGTATCGTCAACGGACCGGGTGAGAGTCGCCAGGCTGACATTGGTATCAGCCTCCCGGGTACCGGCGAGTCGCCGGTGGCGCCCGTATTTATTGACGGCGTCAAGGCAGCTACGCTCAGGGGGGAAGACCTGGCCGCCGATTTCCTGGCCCTGATTGACAAGTATGTTTCGGAAAAGTATCAGAAGATCTGAAGCCGGATCCGGCTCGCTCAGCGCGGTTTCCGCAGATCGTCACCTGCTTTATCAGCAGTCGGTGCAGGACGTGGAAGCCGAAATTGATTTTGTGGAACAAACCTGGTCTGAGCTTCGCCGGCGTCCCGCCGAACATCTCCGCGAGGATTTCTGTGGTACGGCCAATACGGCTTGTGAATGGGTGAAACGTGATGTGAACCACTACGCGACCGGCATTGACCTGGAGCAATCGGTGTTGGACTGGGGCAAGCAACACAACCTGTCGGAACTGGACGCGGGACAGCTCCGGAGGATCGAATTACTAAACGGAGACGTTCTCAAGGCCCGCCCCGGCCTGGCGGACATCATCCTGGCAATGAACTTCAGTTACTACCTGTTTCTGACACGCGATGAATTACGTGCATACTTTGCCAGTGCGTTGCAGGGGCTGGTTGCCGACGGCATTCTGTTCCTGGACGCCTACGGCGGTTACGAGGCCCCGATGGAGTTAACCGAGCCCCGTGAATGTCAGGATGAAGAAGGTAACGAATTTACCTACATCTGGGAGCAGGCCGCCTTTAACCCGATCGATTCCTGCATGACCTGCCACATTCACTTTGAATTTCCTGACCGGTCCAGAATGGAAAAGGCTTTCAGTTATCAATGGCGACTGTGGACCTTGCCGGAAATACGCGAAATCCTCTACGAGGCGGGTTTTTCGAGCGTGGAAATATACTGGGAAGGCACCGACGAAGAAAACAACGAGGGCAACGGCATCTATACGCCGAGTGAAACCGGTGATGCCGATCCGGGCTGGGTGTGTTACGTCGTCGCCCAGGCGTAGTTGTTCGCGGACCCGCAAGGAGACTCCACAGGCCCGGTGGTCGTTCCGGGTTCAGAGCAGGTTAAATGACTGCCCCGCGTACTCAACAGCAACGGCTTTCAAATCCGGGTCCATGCGTGTGACCGCGAAGATGACGTTGCCGGAATCCACGCCGCCAGCGCAGTCTGCAACAACGGCTTGATGGGTTTGTTGATCCGCTCCGGTAATATGGACTTTCACGAGCGCTTCCAGGCACCCTGGTTCGGCCGTTTTCAGAATACGCGGGTGGCGCTTGACCTTGCCAAGGTAATGCGTGCGCGCGACAATTTCCTGGCCGGGGTAACAACCCTTGCGAAAGTTGACCGCGCCCAATGCGTCGAAGCCGAGCATCTGCGGTAAAAACTGCCCGCTGGACCCGGTGCCCAGCCAGCATATTCCCGCTTCCAGTTCCTCCGCTTTCCATGCATCCGCAAGGCCCGCATCGAAGTCCGGTGTTGTCAGGCCGGTGGCCACTGCAAACCATCTGTCGCCGGCGGGTATAGGAATCGTGAGTATGTGCCCGGTCGCCAACTCCGGGGCCTCACCCTTTTTGAGGCCCGAAACTCTGTATTCTTCGAGCGCTTCAATGCCTACGCTGGATCTCATTACGTACATTTTCAACCGTGTTACCAGCCCCTGGACCAGCGGCTCAGAAACGACGGCGTAATAATCCTCACCGGCGCGGTACATCAGCAGCAAAGCCAAAACCCGGCCCTTCGGCTCGCAGTAACAGGCAAAAGTTGATTCTCCATTGGACAGGCCCGACACGTCAGCGCTCAGTTGATTGTGCAAAAAGTCGGCGGCGTCGGGCCCGTCGAAACGGATTACGGCAAGGTAGGGCAGGAGGACCATGTTGCTTTCGATTCCTATTTTGGAGGGTAAATGATTTTCAGTTGCATTTTAACCCAAAAAAATCCGGGAACGTAGCCGACAAGTCGGGAAAACCGGACTCGCGTATCATCCTTTTTGGCGGTAAACTTATGCGCTGGAGAAGCAGCTGGGAAAGTCAGGGCCAAATATGCAGAAAAAGACGTCGAAAACGCCGCCTGAATTGCCAAATGACATCGAAGAAAACGCAGATCAACCAGAAGCAGTTGCATCATCTCCCTCAAAGCCCATTGAAATAGGTGGCCCCAAGGGCCCCGAGCCAACACGCTACGGTGATTGGGAAATTGCCGGTCGTTGTAGCGATTTTTAATTTCTGTTTCAGGCACTAAAGGCAGCTAATAATGAGTACCTCCAAACGCCCAATGTCACCTTATATGCTGGGACCTTACTACAAGTTCCAGATCACTTCGGCACTGTCCATACTGAATCGTTTAACCGGTGTCTTCATGTCGGTTGTCACGGCGCCGCTATTGCTTTGCTGGCTGATTGCACTGGCCAGCGGTGAGGCGGCCTATACCGCATTGAGCGCCTGGCTCGGCAGTGGACTGGGCAAACTCGTGATAGCCGCCAGCGTCTTCAGCTTCAGTTTCCACCTGTTTGGCGGTATACGTCACCTGATCTGGGATGCCGGATGGATGATGGAAATGTCGCAGGTACGTTTATCGGGCTGGCTGGCAATCGTTGCGACAGTGATCCTGTCAGTCGTCGTTATAGGAGCCGGATTATGAGCATGCAAAATCCATTGGCCCGGGTCCGGGGCAAAGGCAGCTCCGGAGCTGGCTCCCATCATTGGCGCTCACAGCGTTACTCCTCGCTGATTCTCCTGTTGCTCACTGCCTGGGTATTGTGGCTGGGCGTGGCACTCGCCGGTGCAGATTACGCCAGCGCCCGTGCTGCCATGTCGTCGCCGTTTAATGCGGGTATGGCAATTCTCTTTGCCGGCACCGTTTTCTATCATGCACAGCTGGGCTTGCAGGTCGTCATCGAGGATTACGTGCATATTGCCGCGCTCGAATTTGCGTTGCTTGTATTGGTCCGATTCGCCTGCATCGTCGCATTCCTTATCAGTGCCATTGCAACTCTGAAACTGGCACTGGGAGCCTGATTACATGAATAACGACTATTCCATTACTGAACACAAATATGATGTCATTGTCGTAGGTGCCGGCGGGGCCGGTTTACGTGCGACCATGGGCATGGCTGCAACGGGTCTCAAAACCGCGTGTATCACCAAGGTCTTTCCGACACGCAGCCATACGGTTGCTGCCCAGGGAGGTATGTCGGCGGCGCTGGGTAACATGGGTGAAGATGACTGGCGCTGGCATATGTACGACACGATCAAGGGATCGGATTGGCTGGGCGACCAGGACGCCATCGAGTACATGTGCCGTGAGGCTGTTCCTTCGGTTATTGAACTGGAACACTACGGCGTGCCGTTCTCGCGCACTGAAGATGGCAAAATTTATCAGCGGCCTTTCGGCGGTATGACGACGCATTTCGGCGAGGGTACGGCGCAACGGACTTGCGCGGCGGCCGACCGGACTGGCCACGCCATTCTGCATACACTCTACCAGCAGGCGCTCAAACACGACGCGACCTTTTTTATCGAGTACTTCGCCCTTGACCTGGTGATGGACGATGACGGTATCTGTCGCGGTGTTCTGGCCTGGGATCTCGCAGAGGGAACCCTGCACCTGTTTCGTGCTCATGCCGTGATCCTGGCGACCGGTGGTTTTGGACGGACCTTTTTCTCCGCCACATCGGCCCATACCTGCACCGGAGACGGCAATGGAATGGTGTTGCGCGCGGGTCTGCCGCTCCAGGACATGGAGTTTATCCAGTTTCATCCAACTGGAATTTATGGCGCAGGTGTGCTGATTACCGAAGGCGTTCGCGGGGAAGGTGGTTTTCTTACCAACTCCGAAGGCGAACGTTTCATGGAACGCTACGCGCCCAACGCCAAGGACCTGGCGTCACGCGATGTGGTCAGTCGCTCCATGACCATCGAGATCAGGGAAGGGCGGGGTGTAGGTCCCAACAAGGACCATATCCACCTGAACCTGCAACACCTGGGTGCTGACGTTATTAACAAGCGCCTGCCGGGTATTGCTGAAAGTGCTGAAATTTTTGCCGGTGTTGATGTCACCAAGGAACCGATCCCGGTGATTCCCACCTGCCATTACAACATGGGCGGTATACCAACCAATTACCATGGCGAGGTGGTGAGGCTACAAGACGGCGATCCTGATTCAGTCGTCGCGGGCCTGTTCGCCATTGGTGAGGCGGCCTGCGTGTCCGTGCATGGCGCAAATCGCCTGGGCTCGAATTCATTGCTGGACCTGATCGTATTTGGTCGTGCGGTTGCGCACCGGTGCGCGGAAGTGATCAAGCCTAATCAACGCCATATCAACCTGGACGCAAAGATCGTTGACGATCTGGTCGCCGATTTTGACCGGCTGCGTCACGCGGATGGCAAAAACAGCGCGGCGGGTATCCGCAATGAAATGCAACAGGTGATGCAGAAAAACGCGGCTGTTTTCAGGAACTCCGAGGTACTGGAAGAAGGCTGCAAGATGATCTCCGATGTCAATGCGAAGTTTAGTGATATCAAGGTCAGTGACCATTCCATGATCTGGAACTCGGACCTCGTCGAGACGCTCGAACTGCGCAATCTTCTGGGCTGCGCAATGGTTGCCATGTATTCGGCTGACAACCGCAAGGAAAGCCGGGGCGCCCACGCCCATGAAGATTTTCCGGACAGGAACGATGAAGACTGGATGAAGCACACGCTGGCAAGTGTTGACGGCGAGGGCAATGTGTCCATGGATTACCGGCCGGTTCACCTTTATACCTTGACCGATGATGTCGAGGTTGTGCCACCTAAACCACGCGTCTACTGACAGGCAGGAGAAAAGGAAACCATCATGCTCGAATTACGTTTAAATCCTGAATCCCGCCCTGTTAAGGGGCAAAAACATCCTGCACCAGAGGGTGCGGGCAATGTCCGTACATTCCATGTCTACCGTTGGGACCCGGACAAGGGTGAGAACCCGCGTATCGATAGTTACGACATCGACCTGGATGATTGCGGCCCGATGGTGCTGGACGCGATTTTCAAGATCAAGAACGAAGTCGACGCATCTCTGACGTTCCGGCGCTCCTGTCGCGAAGGTATCTGCGGTTCCTGCGCGATGAATATCAATGGCACCAATACGCTCGCCTGTACCAAGCCAATCACATCGATCAAGGGTGATATCAAGATCAATCCCTTGCCTCATTTGCAGGTGGTCAAGGACCTCGTACCGGATATGACGCATTTTTATGCGCAGTACGCCAGCATCAAGCCCTGGATTCGCACACAGAGTGTTCCGTTGCCGGACCAGGAGAGATTGCAATCCCAGGAAGACCGGGAAAAACTGGATGGTTTATACGAGTGTATATTGTGCGCCTGTTGCTCAACCTCCTGTCCGAGCTATTGGTGGAACGGCGACCGCTACCTGGGACCGGCCATACTGTTGCAGGCTTACCGCTGGCTGGTCGACAGCCGGGATGAGGATACCGGCGAACGTCTCGATGCGCTGGACGACCCGTTTCGCCTGTACCGTTGCCACACCATCATGAATTGCACCTCGACCTGTCCGAAGGGCCTGAATCCGGCCAAGGCGATTGCAGAAACAAAGAAAATGCTGCTGGAAAGGACGGGTGCATAAAGGGTCGTGAACGGGATTTCTGCCATGATCGTTCATAGCCGGCACGGTCGGTAAACTGTCCGCCTGGCATGATGAATGATCATCACAGGGTAAAGAAGCTTCGCTGGAAGTGCAGACGGGGCATGAAGGAACTGGATGTGTTGTTCGAATCGTTCCTGGAACAGGAGGCTGAGGCTCTCGGGAGTGGCGGATGGCCGGAACTGGACGAACTGCTGGAGCAGGAAGACGATGTGCTGTTTGACTGGATTTCAGGCAGAAACCTGCCCGGAGATCCGGCGCTTTTGAACCTGATTGAGACACTGTGCCATGCAAAATGATCAAGCATTGAATCTCGTGGTTGCAAAGCGAAGTGATTTTCGTCCGGCAGTTGCCGGTTTGGCACTACTCGCTATCCTAAGTGCACTCTTAAGCCCTAATCCTATAACATTGTTATCATTGGTTTTATTAGTTTTTTGCGCCATGTTAGCCAGCCCTACATTAGGATTTTTTAAAGTAAATAATGTAAACTTGATCTCAGTCATTTTTCCGGAAGGAAAGGTCAGGCTAGACTGCGACAGCAAAGGTATATTTGAAGGCGTTCTTGGCGGTGGGCAATGGTGCACTCGCAATGTTGCCGTTCTTCGAATTATCAGCGGACGGGGCGGGGTTCAAAACCTGGTGGTGTTCGCGAAACAACAACATTCTGAGGATGATTTTCGGCGTTTGCATACATGGCTTCGCCATGGATCGGATAAACGCATCCGCCAAAGATAGAAGTTTGCGGGTTGACCGTTTTTGAAGCGGTCTGTTGAGTGAGGTTTCCTGGTGGTTTCAGGAAGCTTCGATGGTGGTGCGCTTGCAAGGGCAGGCTGCTTTAATTTTTATGGTAAGGGAAGAGTTCAATCATGACTTACAACGACAAAGTTGTTAAACAATTCGTCATAGCGACCATTCTCTGGGGCATTGTTGGAATGCTGGTCGGCGTCATAATTGCAGCGCAATTGTGGATGCCTGCCCTGAATCTCGATATACCCTGGTTAACGTATGGCCGCTTACGTCCATTGCATACCAATGCGGTCATTTTCGCCTTCGGCGGTAGTGGCTTGATCGGCACATCCTTATATGTCGTGCAGCGGACCTGTCACGTGCGCCTGATTTCCGACAAGCTCGCAAGCCTGGTTTTTTGGGGCTGGCAGATCATTATCGTAGCAGCGGCTGTCACGCTGCCGCTGGGCTGGACCCAGGGTAAAGAGTATGCCGAGCTGGAATGGCCGATCGATATCCTGATCACGCTGGTCTGGGTTGCATATGCGGTGCTTTTTTTCGGCACCATCGTCAAGCGCCGTGTCAGTCACATCTACGTGGCCAACTGGTTTTATGGCGCCTTCATCCTGACCATCGCCTTGCTTCATATCGTCAACAACCTGTCCATGCCGGTGGAGATTGGCAAGTCTTATTCGATATATACGGGTACCGTCGACGCCATGGTCCAATGGTGGTACGGACATAACGCGGTAGGTTTCTTCCTGACCGCCGGCTTCCTCGGAATGATGTACTACTTCGTTCCCAAGCAGGCAGAAGGTCCGGTGTATTCCTACCGGCTTTCAATCGTGCATTTCTGGGCACTGATTGCCATTTACATGTGGGCCGGCCCGCATCACCTGCATTACACCGCTTTACCGAACTGGGTGCAGTCGCTGGGCATGATCTTTTCCCTGATTTTGCTGGCGCCCAGTTGGGGCGGCATGATCAACGGCATCATGACCCTGTCCGGCGCGTGGCACAAGCTGCGCACCGATCCGGTTCTCAAGTTCATGATCGTGGCCCTGAGTTTTTATGGCATGTCGACCTTCGAGGGTCCGATGATGTCAATCAAAACGGTTAATGCGCTGAGTCATTACACCGACTGGACCATTGGCCATGTGCACTCAGGCGCATTGGGCTGGGTGGCCATGATGACAATCGGTTCATTGTACTGCCTGATTCCAAGACTGATCGGCGAGAAGAAAATGTACAGCATCAAGGCTATCGATATCCATTTCTGGACCTCGACCATCGGTGTTGTAATGTACATCACCTCGATGTGGATAGCCGGTGTCATGCAGGGCCTGATGTGGCGTGCGTTCAATGATGATGGCACCTTGACCTACAGCTTTGTAGAAGCCCTGGCAGCAACCAATCCATATTACGTGGTCAGGTTGCTGGGTGGATTGTTGTTCCTGAGCGGGATGTTCTTCTTTGCATGGAACACATGGAAGACCCTGGGTAGCAAGGAGATGAAACCGATTCCTGCCTCCGAGCCTGCAGATTGGGGAGAGCACGCATGAGTAATGGACACAAAAAACTAGAGACAAACATCAGCCTGATGGCAATATTCATTGTCATTGCTGTGAGCCTTGGCGGCCTGGTTGAAATCGTGCCGCTTATTTTCCTTGACCAGGTCCGGCAACCGGCCGAAGGCATCGAGCCTTATCCTGCCCTGCAACTGGCCGGTCGCGATGTTTACGTGCGTGAAGGCTGTTACAACTGCCATTCGCAGATGATCCGTCCGTTTCGCAGTGAAACTGAACGTTACGGTCCTTACTCGGTGGCGGGTGAGTCGGTCTATGACCGCCCGTTCCAATGGGGCTCAAAGCGCACCGGACCTGATCTTGCAAGGGTAGGTGGCCGCTATAGCGATGAGTGGCATTACATTCATATGAATGATCCGCGTGACGTGGTTCCGGAATCCAATATGCCGGCATATGGCTGGCTGGCGGACAATACGATCAGCGGTGAACTGGTGCAGAAGAAGATGCGCAGGTTGAGCATGCTTGGCGACCCCTACTCGGACGAGGATATTGCCGCAGCACCGGCGGCTGTTGAGGGCAAGACCGAAATGGACGCGGTGATCGCCTATTTGCAGGGTCTGGGCCGTGCAAGGAGCGGGCGCTGATATGGATATCAATGTTCTGCGCGGAGCCATTCTTCTGGTCCTGATATTCTCTTTCATAGGCTTGTGGGCATGGGCATGGTCGCGCAAGCGCCAGTCTACATTTGAAGAAGCCAGCAGGCTGCCCCTGGAAGAGGATAATGGCCAAATACCAAATAACGAGGGCCCGGACAACGGGAAAGGAAGTGAACCATGTTAACTAGTTTCTGGCATTGGTATGTCGTAATCATAACCGTCGTTACCATCCTCGGGTGCTTCTGGTTATTGCAATGGACCAAGGGTGTATCCAACCGCGACGAAAGCGAGGATGGCGCGGGTACCACCGGTCATGTTTGGGATGAGGACCTTGTCGAACTCAATAACCCGTTGCCCAGGTGGTGGCTGCAATTGTTTTATATCACCATTGCTTTCGCCTTCATCTACCTGATTCTATTCGGTGGGCTGGGCAATATACCCGGCGTGCTAAACTGGAGCCAGGAGGGTCAGTACGAGGCGGAGATGCAATCAGCCCTGGAAGCGCAAGAAGAAATTTTTGCCCGTTATCGTGAAATGGATAACGCCACCTTGATTGCTGACGCGGATGCCAATGCAACGGGCCAAAGGTTATTCGCGAACAATTGTGCTATGTGCCATGGCTCTGACGGACGCGGCGCACGCGGTTTTCCGAACCTGACTGATGACGATTGGTTGTACGGTCGCAGTTATGACATGGTTATGCAGGCCATCAACAATGGTCGCCAGGGCGCAATGCCGGTAATGGTAGGGGGTCTGGATGATGCCGCTATCAGTGATCTGGTGGTCTATGTGCAAAGCATGTCGGGCCAGAAAGCCGATGCCGCCATGGCAGCCAGAGGCAAGAAGAGCTTCGATATGCTCTGTGTTGCCTGTCACGGTGTTGACGGCAGTGGTAACCAGGCTCTCGGTTCGCCTCGTCTCAACGACGATATCTGGCTGTACGGTGGTGAGCCCGAGACCATCAGGACGACCCTGGTGGAGGGCCGAAATGGCATGATGCCGGCATTTGAAGACGTGTTGAGTGAGGATCACCGCCGTCTGATCGCAGCCTATGTGTTGAGCCTGTCCGAATAGGCATTTGATGGAGGTTGGCTGAATCATGAACGAAGAGCACCCGGTTAACCGGCGATGGAGTCAGCGGCAGCGAGATTGGGCTGTCATGTTGTGGGTTTCATTTATGTCGGCTGCGGCGGGTGCCTACGTCACTTTCGGCTTGTTTAATCCAATCGATATTATCATGACTCGTTCGGGTGATTTTGACATGGGTGTGAAGCTTGCCTACGGTCTTGCGTTCGGGTTTCTCTACCTGCTTTGCCTGTTGGCTTCATGGCTGACAGTATTCATGATTCGTACCGGCCCTGCGCCCGGCCACGCCGCAGGCAAGGGCAGGCGTGAGGTTCCGAAGATCGAAGACCCCACCCGGTCCAATCCGGACCTGGGCGATGAGGACTGGACATGAGTCAAGACACTGATGCAGTCGAATCGCTGTATCGTAAAGATCCAAAAGTTTATCCCCGCGATGTAACAGGTAAATTTGCCCGCTTAAGGAAACTTGCTGTATTTGTTCTGCTCGGGTTGTATTACTTCGTGCCCTGGTTCAACTGGGGTGGACACCAAGCTGTCCTGTTTGACCTGCCAGCGCGTAAATTCTACATCCTGGGACTCACTTTCTGGCCGCAGGACTTCATTTTCCTGACCCTGATGCTAATCATCGCCGGCCTGTCATTGTTCTTCGTGACGGCTGTGGCCGGAAGGCTATGGTGTGGTTACGCCTGTCCGCAAACCGTCTGGACCGAAGTTTTTCTGTGGATGGAGCGCTGGGTTGAAGGTGATCGTGCCAAGCGCATGAAGCTCGATGCTTCTCCCTGGAACGGCAACAAGATCATTCGCAAGACAGGCAAGCAGATTTTATGGATCGGCTTTGCCTTGTGGACCGGGTTCACCTTTGTAGGATTTTTTACACCGATCCGGGAACTTGGCCAGGCCGTCATTACGTTTCAGCTCGGCGGCTGGGAAACCTTCTGGATGCTGTTTTACAGCTTTGCCACCTATGGAAATGCCGGCATCCTGCGTGAGCAGGTCTGTAAATACATGTGCCCTTATGCGCGCTTCCAGAGCGCCATGTTCGACAAGGACACGCTGGTTATTGCCTACGATGAAAAGCGTGGTGAGCCCCGCGGTGGCCGGCGCAAGTCAGATGACCCGGCAGAAAAAGGACTTGGTGACTGTATCGGCTGCACGCTCTGCGTCCAGGTCTGTCCAACCGGCATAGATATCCGCGAAGGATTGCAAATTGAGTGTATAGCGTGCGCTGCCTGTATCGATGTCTGTGACCAGGTAATGGAGAAGATGGACTATGAAAAGGGGCTGATCAGTTACACCACGGAACATAAACTGCATAGTAAAGAAAGCCATGTTGTCAGGCCCAGAATCATCGTATACGCGATCTTGTTGCTGGTGCTCATCAGCGGTGTGGTCTGGTCTGTCAACAGCCGTGTCCTGTTACGCGCGGACCTGTTGCGGGACCGCAATGCGCTGTATCGTGAACTGCCGGATAACATGATAGAAAACGTCTACACGCTCAAACTCATCAACATGGACTTAAGACCTCACAAGTATAAGATCGAGGTGCTCAACAACGATGATATGAAGCTTTTGATCACGCCTGATCCAGAGCTTGAATCGGAAGAAGTGGGTAATTTCATTGTCCGCATACAGGCGCCTGAAAGTGCCGGTAAAGGTTCCATGAAGTTGGATGTGCGGTTTTCTACGCAGGATGAACCAATTATCGAACGCACCGTCAGCACACGCTTTTTGTTGCCTTTTGATTAGGCAAAAGAGCTTTCACAGGGTACATGAGAAAATGACAAACAAGCTGCAAGATGCAACAACACCACAAGGTGACACGCAACCATGGTACAAGCAGTTTTGGCCTTGGTTCATAATTGCCTTGCCGGCATCGGTGGTCGTCGCCAGTTTTTTCACACTGTACCTGGCCGTGAGCAATCCGGATCAACTGGTGGTAGACGAGGATGAGTATCGCCAGCTAAAAAGTGAATTAAAAGCGCAGTCACCAGAGCCTGAAAGCAAGGAATCAGAAGACGGCGATCCGTAACCCCCTTCCCAATAAAGCCATGACTGAAGATCCCCGGCTCTGCTTTCACTGCGGAGAACCCGTACCACCCAGTTGCAAACTCGCCGTAGAGGTAGAAGGTCAACAGCAGCCGGTTTGTTGCAGCGGCTGCGAGGCGGTCGCGAACCTGATCCTGCAGTCCGGCCAGTCGCGTTACTACCAGTTTCGAACCGAAACGGCTATCAAGCCGGCGGAGGAAGATGCCGGGATTGAAACGTCCTGGCAGCGTTACGATGAGCGTCATTCATTATGGGGTAGCCCTCTCAAGAACGGGCGTTATGAGCTGTTGTTGCAGGTGGAGGGAATTCGCTGTGCCGCCTGCGCATGGTTGATCAGGAGCCAGCTGGAAGCACGCCCGGGAATTGACCAGGTGCAGGTCGACGTGGCGACGGGTTTTGTCAGGATCAACTGGCAACCCGACAAGTTACGCCTGAGTAAAATTGCAGCTATTCTTGCCGGCGTTGGTTACCGTCCGCACCTGCCATTGTTGGGCGCCGAGGCAACGGGCAGGCAGCAGGAACGCCGAAACGCGCTTAAACGGCTCGGAGTTGCCGGCTTGGGGATGATGCAGGTCATGATGTATGCGGTGGCCCTCTACGCCGGAGATGCGATGGGTATTTCCGAGGGTTCCGAGAGGTTTTTACAGTGGGTCAGCCTGGTTGTTACGACACCTGTTTTGTTCTATTCGGGACAGGTGTTTTACACCAGCGCGTGGCGTAGTATATCCAATCGCAAGGTGGGCATGGATGTACCTGTAGCGCTGGCCATATCCATTGCCTTCATCATGAGCTGTATCAACTTTCTGACCGGTCAGGGGCACGTATATTTTGACTCGGTGGTTATGTTCATCTTTTTCCTGTCGCTTGGCCGCTATGCAGAGTTGGTGATTCGACACCGCAACTTGCAAACCGGGCTCGCGCTCGCTCGTTTATTGCCTGAATGGGCCGAACTGATCAGGGACGGTGAGCCGGAGCAGATTGCGGCGACGGATTTGCGCACCTCTGACCACGTGCGGGTGAGGGCAGGGCAGACCATTCCGGCGGACGGTGTGGTGCGAAAAGGCTCCACCGAGGTCAATGAGGCGCTGTTGACGGGCGAATCGCGGCCTGTCGGGAAAGATGTGGGCGATAACGTGATAGCGGGAAGCATCAACCAGACCCAGACGATTGAAATCGAAGTTACAAAAGACCCGGACGAGTCGGCTGTATCCGTGATGGGACGGATGCTGCTTAAATCGCAGACCCATCGCAGTCGTTATGCGCGGCTGTCAGAACGCTATGCCGGTTGGTTTGTTGCCGTGGTTTTAACCGTGGCCAGCCTGACCGCCCTGTTCTGGTTGCTACGGGACACAGCGATGCTATTCCCGGCCACGCTGGCCGTGCTGGTGATAAGTTGCCCCTGCGCCTTGTCACTGGCTACTCCGGCGGCAATCGCCTCCTCCAGCCGTGCTTTGCTTGAAAAGGGTGTATTGCTGACGAGGGGTGCAGCCCTGGAGGCGTTGAATGGCGTAGATACCGTTGTTTTTGACAAGACCGGAACACTAACGAGCGGCAGACCAGCAATTGTGGATGTAGTTATCAATCCCAACCGTGACGGGTTCACTGAACAGAAGGCCATAAACCTGGCTGCCCTGCTTGAGTTAGATTCTTCACATCCGATCGCGCATGCATTCGCAGGGTTCGAGGTTGACAGGAAACAGGTGCGACAGCTTACAAACCACGAAAATGGCGTGCAGGGCAGGGTAGATGGTGTTCACTACCAGCTGGGCAATGCGGCTTTTACCGGGGTGAACGTTGTCGAGATTTCCAGTGGTCACGGCAGGCTGTGGTTGGCGGACGAGAAAGGCTGGATAGCCCGGTTCGACCTGGATGACGGCTTGCGGGAATCAGCCGGCGAAACCATTACGGCACTGAAGGCGAGGGGGTTGGAACTCATCATACTCTCCGGTGACCACGAACAGGCGGTAGCTTCGGTTGCTAAACGCACGGGAATAGAGCAATGGCATGCCGAACAGAGCCCCAAGATGAAAATGGACTTTTTGCAGTCATTGCAGGCCGAAGGCAAAACCGTTCTGATGGTCGGTGATGGCATCAATGATGCCCC
>JABDPJ010000142.1 GCA_013042835.1 Lysobacterales bacterium | reverse complement strand
GTATTTGAATTTCAATGCAGCGTTGATCGATGCCCGATGAAACAGGCTTGAAGTGCACTGTGAGTCGATCACCACTGGATCTTTGGTCGTTCCCTGCTTGGTCACCGTGTATTGAACCACACAGAATCCTTCGATACCCCGGGTCAACGCCCTGTTGGGATAAATGGGTGCGACCTTTACGATCGGCAGGTAGTCACCTTCACCGACTCCGAGGCTGAATCCACCGGTCATTTCAATGTCCGTTTCAACCGGCACCTCGGAGATGGCAATCTTTTCAGCATTGGCATCAAGGTTATCCAGTTGGGGTGTAGGCGGTTGCGGTGGCGGTGTATCGGGTGGTGGCGGCTTCTTCGGCTTTAATTGCCTGCGCTGGATAGACTCGTCGCGTTTGACACGGACGAAGTCGACAAGGTTGCCGGCACCATCTTCATTGAGCGTGCGGTCTGCGGTTTCAATCAGGTATTGCATTAACCAGAACAGGCTTAAGGTAACAGCCAACGAAACAACAAGCCCAATCACGATCCTGATCAGGTTTCCTGCCTGGCCTTGAGCCAGGCGTTGATTAATTGTTGCTGACATAGGCTTTACTTACTGCTCTTGGGCGGCGATTGAAACGTTGAAAACACCGGCCTGACGCGAGGCATCCATGA
Source organism: Lysobacterales bacterium (assembly GCA_013042835.1). Taxonomy (GTDB): domain Bacteria; phylum Pseudomonadota; class Gammaproteobacteria; order Xanthomonadales; family SZUA-36; genus SZUA-36. The sequence goes on along the minus strand of JABDPJ010000142.1, from coordinate 7,772 downwards.
CCTGGATCAAAGTATCGGTCTTGGATTCTTTGTCGGCCTGGATAACCACTGAACCCTGCGGGTTTTCAGCATGCAGACGTTCGATGTTCGGACGCACCGAGCGAATATCTATCATGCGTCGGTCAATCCATATATCGTTGTTGGCGCCGATTGCAATCAGGATATTGGCATTTTCCTTCTTGACAGCAGTTGCTGCATCCGGACGGTTTACGTCAATGCCTGCTTCCTTGACAAATGTCGCGGTAACAATGAAGAAGATCAACATGATGAATACCACGTCCAACATCGGTGTGATATTAATTTCCGATTCTTCTTCGACCTGGGTTTGATTAAAAAATTGCTTCATTCAAATTCTCCAGCGACACGTTGGTCACTTATTACCTATGAACAGGTTATCCGCGAGAAGTTCGCGTTCCCGTGAGGCTTTACGTTGTAAGTAGGTTGCCATTGCCACGCCCGACAAAGCAGCTACCATCCCGGCCATTGTCGGGATGGTTGCTTTGGATACGCCGGAAGCCATGGAGCGCGGATTACCCGAGCCGGATATGGCCATTACCTCGAAGACCTCGACCATGCCTGTCACTGTTCCCAGCAAGCCTAGCAGGGGACAAAGCGCGACGCATGTCTGGATCAACGGGATATTCCGTTCGACCCGGGACGCGACCTGCGAAATTAACCGTGAGCGAATCTGGTGTGCATTCCAGGACTTGTGGTCATCGCGGCTTTCCCATATATGCAGGGCAGTTGCGGCGAGACGTTTGTGGCCGGAGCGCAGGTAGACCAGTCTCTCAACGATCAGTATCCACATGAACAAGGTGAGAAAGCCGATGATAAACAGCACATTCCCACCGAGCTCAATGAAGTCACGGATGGTTTCTAAAGCTGGCAGATAGTAATAAATCTGATCCATGGTTGACTACCTTATGAGGTTGCCTCACTTTCGGCGCGCTCAGCGAGCATGCCAGCGGCTTCTTCCTGCAGAATCTGGGTCAGCCTCCTGGCACGGCTGGAAACCAGCGTGTGCAGGAATACCGTTGGTATGGCGACGCACAGACCCAGAACTGTCGTGACCAGCGCGGTTGAAATACCACCAGCCATCAGTTTCGGATCACCCGCACCGTAAAGGGTAATCGCCTGGAAGGTCACGATCATACCGGTTACCGTACCCAGCAGACCCAGCAACGGTGCTACCACGGAGATAATCTTCAGCAGTGGCAGCATGGAGTTGAACTTGGGTGTTTCCCTGAGAATGGCCTCGCCCAGTTTCAGTTCCATGGTCTCAATGTCGGTCGTGGTGCTGTCTTGAGCGACCTTCAGGACACGGCCCAGCGGGTTGTTGGTGCTCGGCGAGTTGATGTTCTTGATTTGCTTGCGAACCTTGGCGCCTACTGCGTACAGTGCCAGGACACGCCAGATAGCAATCAGGACACCTACGATACCGAGAGAGATAATGACGTAACCAACAGTTTTACCCTGTGCGATACGCTCTGTCAGGCTGGGTGACTGTACCAACAGGCCCAGCAACTGGCCACGCGTTGGATCAAGGCCAACCGGAAACATGCCGGAATTGGCATTGACCAGGTCGCCAAGACGATTGGTGTAACGGGTGGGTGGCTGGCGCTGCAATTCAACCAGGCGACCCGTTTCCGGGACGAACTCGAGGTATTTGCCATCTGAAACAACGTTGAAGGCACCAACACGGGTAACTTCCTGCTGGTTTTCTTCACCGCTGGAGTTTACTACGTTGGTCGTGAAGGTCGAGACCTTGCCGGTTTCGGTCATTTCACGCTGCAATTCAAACCACAGGCGTTCGATTTCTTCCATCGAAGCCAGGCGATTTGACTGCCCCATCTTCTTGGCGAAGTCGAGCAGGAAAGCGGTGCGGTCCGGGAATTGAACCTGGGTTACAGAGGCCTCGAAGTTACCGCGCGCGTCACCGGAAGCCTGCTGCAAAACACCAAAGAGCTCTTTAAGACCGCCGAGACGCTCCTGGAAAGCCCGTTCCATGTCAATGATTTTTACGTCGTTGACTTCAAACTGCTTCTCCATTTGCGCGGACAGTTCTTCCTGGCGCCGTTGTTCAGCTTTTTCAGCGGCCAGCAATTTGCCTTGTTCTGCGCGCCGGGCGCGGAACTCGTCAAGACGGGCCTGGTTTTCTGCTGCGTCATTGACCCGGCCGGTTTTGACCTGTTGCAGCAGTTCGTCCAGCGAAATCGCGGTTGCTGCTTGGGCGGACATGGTTACAGCCAGGATCAGGCCACTGGCAAGGCCGATTTTTTTGATCATGCTAATCATTGCATTACCCTCGTTGGAGCCGAAACCGGAACGACGAGCAGATCCGGTGCAACCTGTTTACGTGCAATCTTGAGTCCATCCGCTACCTGCGACTGGTACGTTGCGGGCGGGAGTTGGACAAATGCGCCACTGTCGTTGTCCCAGGCACCGGTGGTAGCCCCACCAACTGTCTGGTACAGCAAAGCAACACGGCCGATGCGCAGGAAGTCAACTTCGATCTGGTTACCGTTGATTTCGGTTGAGCCCTTGTAGGCCTCGATCGTGCGACCGTAGTCGTTTTCGATCTGGTAGCCTTCAATGACCCGGCGGAATTTTTCAGCTGCAGTCACATCTGAGCGCTCCATCATTTCCCGCAATCGTTCGATACGCGCGTTACGTTCTTTTAACAGGAAAGGCGTATCCAACTGGACGAAATTGTCCAGCGCGTCCACCATGCGGGTCATCAGCGGGATAATTTGCCGCTCGATCAAAGCGACGTTGCTGATGGACTCCGACAGGGCTTCCATTTCAGCTTCCTGGTTATCCAACTGCGTTTGCAACAGGGCGTTGTAGACCTTGAGTCCATCAACGACCTTGGTCACAGACCGGTAGTCATTGATGATCTTTTCAGTCTGGTCAGCAACAGAATCGACCTGTTGTTGTGCGGTTGCGCCGGCGTCTGCGCGTTCTTCGCCCTCTTGCATAACTTCATTGATACCCACTGCAAGAACCTGTGTTGGCAGGCCGACAATGGCAAAAATGAAGACTGAGGAAAGTAGGCAGGTAATCTTTCTATTATTTAGCATGCTTCGTCTCAATGGCTTGAAAAATGTGTTGATTGAAAATAATCAGTCCTGATTCTTAATACTATCAGACGGCTCACTCTATATACAGAGTGACTTTTCGTCAAACAATATGATATTGAATCCTCTCTAATCCGTGATTGGAATAGCTCCAGTCGTGTAAACGACTCGTCATAACGACTTTTGTCTTTGGCGGCTTCAGCTGGCCGTGGAAGTTGCTGCATATTGCTGTTGCAAATCAACGAACAGCGCATTCGCATCCCTGAATTGACGGGTTGCGCGGTCAAGATAGCTCAGGACTTCATCCACATAGCCATCGGTTGAAGCGGACCAGACCCGGTTAATATAGCGCTCTCCCGCGGCAAATGCACTCATAATATCGGCATACCCCTGCAGGCCGAAGATATGCTGCATGCTCTCACGGGCATTGGCAAAATCATTCAGGTCCTCACGCAGCAAGCGGTCGATTTCAAAACGTGCTTCGTAAACCGGCAGATTGGCAGAGTCCGCATTGAGTGCTTCCAGGTTTTGCAGGATATTTGCAAGGCTGGTTTCGAGAATCTGCAGGTTGCCACTCAACCTGTGACTCGCCCTGGCCTCGCCATGGTGCGCTTTCCTGTATATGAACAAAGCTACCAGGCCCACGGCGAGAGTGGGTATGTACCACTGCCAGTTGACCTGTGATGGATCCAGCACGCAGATGAACGCGCCGGCGAGAAAAGAGATCATGATGAGTAGCAGCGCAGGCGTCTTGATATTCATACGGCCCCCAGGATCATGAAAACAGCGAAACCGACCCCGACCAGGGCCTCACCGACGATGACGCCCGCGGCAATCGGAATGCCAGTCCTCTCGGCAAATGAATCGCCGAGTTTCCAGTCTGAAATTACCCGTAGCAGGGTTCCTATGCTGTAAGTCAGCACGATACTGAAAGGCAGATAGAAACCGAGCCCCACCGTGATACCCAGGCCGGGCGACGCCAGGCTGAGTAATGCGCCCAACCCTGCGCCGGCCAGGTATTTCTGCGTTGGCACGTCACCACCGATGATGCCGTTAACCATACTGGCGAGCGCCTGTCCCTGCGGCGCCGGCAACTTGTCGCTGCCAAGCCCGTAGGCTTCGTGCAACACGAAAATCAGCACCATGATCAGGATCGGGCCCAGCCACGCACCGAGAAATTGCCCAAGTTGTTGTTGGCGGGGTGTCGCACCAACGAGGTAACCGGTCTTCAAATCCAGCATGAGGTCAGTTGCCTGCGACATCGCAACACAGGCCGCGGCGCCCACCATGATGGCAGATACAACCGCCGCTTTCGTGTCACCCAGCCCACTGGATATGACAATCAGCAGCGTGACCGCGATCAACGTCATTCCTGACAGTGGCGACCAGTTGGTACGGCCGATGGCTTCGGACAGGATGACACCGGCAATCCATATCCACAAGGTGCCGACCACTGCCATCAACAGGCCCCGGCCGATACCCATTTTGTCCGTCGACATCACCGCGATCACGGCCAGCAGAACAGCGGCTCCACCGATGGCGATATACAACAGTTTTATCGGCATTTCATCCTTTGAGATTGCCGCATTGGACTGGGCTGCACTCTGCATGCTGCGCACCGCACTCAGAATCATTGGAAACGCCACCACGACTCCCGCTACCGCGCCACCGATCAGCATGCCGATACCGACCGGGCGGTACAGCAGCAAACGCAAACTGTCGGGGTCGCTGGTGACGGTATTGGTTTCCGGGTCGAGAGGAAACAGGCCGAACTGGCTCAGCAGCGGAGCCAAAATCCAGTAGCACACATATCCACCGATGATAAAAGCGACACCGCCTTTGCCTGCGATGTAACCCACGCCGACCGACAGCAGTGACAGGTACCAGATGCCGTTCATGTATTCCGGCCAACCGAGCATTGCACCGAGGTTCCAGTATTCGACACCGCTTGATTGGCTGAAGTAGTGTAAGAAACCGCTAACGGCCGCCGCCACCATCAGGAAAAGGGCCTTGTTAATACCCGCTCCGGGTGATTTGAGTATCGTCGCTACCGCCACGCCGCCCGGATAAGTCAACCTCTCGTAATCGATCATCTGCTTACGCAGAGAAATGATAAACCCAATTCCCATGAATGCGCCGGCAATCGCGCCGAACGTCAGCAGGACAGGGTTGAAGTCCATCCCGTAGCCGAGAATGAATATTGCCGGAACAGAAAACATCATGCCGCTGGAGGCACCGTTAACCCCACTGGCGATGGTTTGCACGATATTGTTCTCTATGATGGAGTTGCGCCTCAACAGGCCGCGCAGAATTGCGAAACCCAAAATGGCGGCCAACTCCGATCCCTCGATGGAAAAGCCGAGAATCAACGCCGCATACCCGATACTGACGGCGATGACGGCGCCGAGAAAATATCCGACCAGGATGGCCGTGGTTGTCAGTTCAGGATATGCGCCCGTCCGAACGACACCCGTTGCTGCGGAAGATGAATTCATAAACTAATTTCCTGCTGAATTTCTAAAGGCCGTATGCCCAAATCAAAACACCACTCAATATGAGCCACGTGATCAGTGTCAACGGCACACCAATGCGAACGAAATCACCGAACTTGTAGCCGCCTGCGTTCATGATCAGCACATTCGTCTGGTAGGCCATGGGAGTTGCGAAGCTCAGGTTGGCTCCGAACATCACCGCCAGCACAAAGGGTTCCAGCGGCAGTCCGAGACGTTGCGCTATGCCAATGGCGATCGGCGTTCCGATCACGGCTGCGGCATTATTTGATACGACATTGGTCAAAACGCCCATCATCATCATGAGGCCCATCAGCACCACGGCGGGCGGTGCGCCGAAGGTGATGTAGACGAACAGGTTGGCCAGGTAGTCAGCACCGCCGGTCTTGAGCAGGGCCATGCCCATGGCCAGTGAGGACACGATGATCAAAATGACCTGCGTGCTGAGGGCATTCATTGCATCTTTCCAATTCAGGCACCCGGTCAGGATCAATACCAGGCAACCCAGCAGTGCACTGATCTCAATGGGCATGATCCTGGCGGCGGCCAGTGCGACGACGCCAAAAATTACCGCCAGTGCAATTGGCGCCTTGCGCGCCCTTGGCAGGTTGATGCTTCCATCCAGGATCAAAAAGTCAGAACTTTGCTTGAGGTCGGCCAGGTTTTGCAGCGTGGACTGCACCAACAGAACATCGCCGGCACGCAGGCGGGTTTCATCGAGTCCGGGAGACTCCCGCTCCTCCATGCCTTCAAAGCGATTGAAAGCCAGCAGCCTGAGACCAAACCGCGATAGCAAACCCGCTTTACCGATACGTACGCCGTTGAGTCTTGACGCAGGCGTGATGGCGACCTCGGCGATTTGTTCACCGTCGGTAGACAGCGGGTGATCGGCATCGACCGCGTGTTCCGCCGTATACAGCGTGCCACCCAAAAGCCGCGCATACTCCCTGAGGTTCTGTTGTGTATCGCTGGTCGTAATCCGGTCACCGGCACGTAACTTCACATCGGGCAGCGGGTTGATGAATACACCCTTGCCGCGCTGGATGGTCTCGACCTTGATATTCTCCCCGGAGCGGGCGAGGGCGTCCGCCAGTGACCGTCCTACCGCCGGGCTGTTTTCATTGAGCCTGACCTGCGCGGTATAAACCCTCGAAACACCCCGATGGATCGGTGGAGAACGTTTCGGAATAATTCTCGGCGCGAGCAACCATAAGTACAGTGTTGCGACTACGCCCGCTATCAGCACTGGTCCGGCAAAGTCGAACATGTTGAAGCGGTCCATGCCCATATCCGCCGCGACGTTAACGACCAGCAGGTTTGTCGAGGTGCCGATGGTGGTCGCCATGCCTCCAACGATACTGGCAAAACCCATTGGCATCAGTGAACCGGCGGGAGACATGCCGGTTTTGACAGCAACCCCGATCAATATCGGCAGCATCAGTACCACGATGGGCGTGTTGTTGATAAACGCACTGAGAAAGGCGGTCATGATAAGCGTCAGCAGCAATGACAATGCCGGGCTGCGTCGCCATGACCTTGCCAAAAGGCGTCCTACCGGTTCAAGTGCGCCGGTGCTGATAAGACCCTGGCCCACGATCATCAGTGCAGAAACTGCGATCAACGCACGGTTGCCGAAACCCAGGAAGAAATCACTCGGGGCCAGGGCCTGGCCATCGGATTCGTAGGGAAAAAGCTGGAAACCGGTTGCCATCACGACCAGCACGACCAGGCTGGTCGTCTCCATCGGGATGTTATCCCGCGTGAACAGCACGAGCGCGACTACGATCATGATCATCACGGCAAGGGCATGCATGTTGGGCAAGGCTAGTTCAAGCATTTTTTAAACCATTATCCTTACGGCAGTTGCAAACGCGTAGCAGTGTACATCATCCGCGCCGTATTGCGCCTGATGGGTGTATCTTTTTCTGCGCTTGAAATTGCCACTTTGATTCGTCGAGACGGCTTGCCTGCACACCAAGTCTGTCATATGCTGCCTGCGTTTCCAGCGCCTGTTAACGCTTACCAGGGAGTTTTTTTTGCAAGCCAACTACCTTTTGATCAATTTCGATCCGGTCGCGGTTTCCATCGGTCCGCTGGATATCCACTGGTACGGCATCATGTACCTGCTTGCATTCCTCTCTTTCTGGTTAGTTGGTAACCGCCGGGCCATGGCGCAGCCATGGCG
>JABDPJ010000006.1 GCA_013042835.1 Lysobacterales bacterium | reverse complement strand
TGGATTTATGGGCCTATGAGCCGCAGGAGACGCTGGATAACGAAGCCCTGATTGCCGAGAAATACCGCGGTATACGCCCTGCCCCCGGTTACCCGGCCTGCCCGGATCACAGTGAGAAGGAAAAGATTTTTGCATTGCTGGACGCGCAGAACAATTCCCGCATGGAGCTCACCAGTGGCTTTGCCATGCTGCCTGCGTCTTCGGTCAGCGGCTATTACTTCGCTCACCCTGAGAGCAGTTACTTTGTGCTGGGAAATATCCTCGAAGACCAGTTGGTGGACTACGCGCAACGAAAACAGATTAGCATGGAGCGCGCACGCAGGCTGCTCGCTGCAAATATCGTGCTTTAAAGGCGGTCGGCGGAACCCGCCGTCACCAGATCAGGTCATCGGGAACCGGGTTGTCCTCTTCACCTTCGATGTCCGCGCCTTGCAGATCCGGAATATGGTCCGGCGCAAATGTGCGTATTTCCTCGGTAGGCTCAATCGGCATCAGGTGGTAGTTGCCGCTCAGGTAAACCACGCCCAGGGAACCCGAATTGATTTCCCTGATCTGCTCACGGGTGGCCAGCACGCTGCGAATCCGGCCCTTGTAGATGAAGCTCCGCTTGGTGTCGGCGGCGGGATCCCGGACCGAATGTTCCTTGACGGCCGCCTTGATTTTCTGGTTGACCAGGCGTCGCTGGCGCTCCTGCTCCCGCTTCTGCGCAACCGCCTGTTCTTTTTTCAAGCGCTCTTCTTTTTCGCGAATTCTGTAGGCCTGGTCCAGCGGTATTTCCCCGCTTTTATTCTGAGACTTTGCCGCAGCCTGCTTCGCCTTGCGTTGTTTTTTCCTGGCGGGCGGGGTTTTCTTTGGTGCAAGTCCAAGGGCCAATAACTGATCTTTAAGGCTCTCACTCATATTGCTATGTAACTATCTATTGAGTTTGGAATTGACAGATGATGCCGGCGGGGGAACAAGGTTCCAGGCGGTAACCGGGTTTTCCGGGATGGTTTTTCATAACCAGCCCGGAAAACATTTCCGGTTTCACCATCGATCGCTGCACATACTTGCCTGTCAAGTATGTGCCTTACTATAAATGCCTACTCGGTCTCGGTCTCGATATCGAGCAATTCCACTTCAAAAATTAGCGTGGAATTGGGCGGAATCGGACCACCGCCACTTGCGCCGTAGGCAAGCTCAGGCTTGATGTAAAAAACGAAATTACTGCCAATAGGCATCAGCTGCACACCTTCTGTCCAACCGGCGATAACCCGGTTCAGGGCAAAGGAAATCGGCTCGTTACGGGCATAAGAACTGTCGAACTCGGTGCCGTCCAGCAGTGTTCCGCGGTAATGCACCTTGACGGTATCCGTGGCGGCGGGCTTAGCGCCGTCACCCATGGTCACGACCTTGTATTGCAGACCGGAAGCGGTGGTCTGCACGCCTTCCTTCAGCTTGTTCTCAGCGAGGAATTTCTCGCCTTCAGCCAGGTTGCTGGCACCTGCAGCAGCAGTCTCTGCAGCTTGCTCGGCCTGGCGTTTTTCGACGTACGCCTGGCGCACCGCGGCAGCTTCTTCAGTTGTCATTGCCAGTTCTTCACCGTTATAGGTGGAGCGAATGGCTTCCACCAAGGAATCGAGGTCAACATCCGTCTCCTGCTCACGCAGTGACTTGCCGATGTCCATGCCGATGATATAGCCCAGTTTCTGTTCGTCTGTATTCAATTCAGTGGCCCATGTATTAAGTGAGAAAAATAAAACGGCCAAAACCAGACCGCAACGCGTAAATAGTTTCATTCTGTTGATACTCCTGCTAGACAGATAGCGAATTGTCCACGTATCTGACCTCATTCGCAAACAAAATGTTTCATTTTTCGAGGTGGGTTATGCTTCGCACCATGAACATCCTGATCATCACGCTGATTCTCTACCAACTGCTGCTGCTTTCAATAGGCTGGTGGGCCAGCAGGCGCACGACCGACAACGAGGATTTCTACCTGGGTGGCCGCAAGCTCGGCGCCGCGGTTGCCGCCTTGAGCGCCTCGGCCAGTTCATCGTCCGCCTGGAGCCTGCTCGGCGTATCCGGCGCCGCCTATGCGTGGGGCCTGCCGGCGATATGGCTGATCCCATCCACGCTGCTTGGTTTTTTTATTAACTGGTATTGGGTCGCACCCCGCATGTGGCAGCAGAGCCGGGACAATGACGCACTGACCCTGACCGAGTTCCTGGCCGGCCCGCTTGGCGACCCGGCACGCAAATCCATCATGCGTATTGGCGCCTCGGTGATCCTGTTCTCGTTCACTTTCTACGTTGCGGCGCAATTCCAGGCAGCGGGTAACACCTTTGCGGGCGCCCTCGATATGGATCCGAAACTGGCTATCGCACTGGGCGCCGCGATCGTCCTCGCCTATGTCATGCTCGGCGGGTTCTGGGCTGCCAGCATCACGGACAGTCTGCAGGGCATCCTGATGGCCGTGAGCGCCGTAGTATTACCTGTGACCGCGTTGATAGCCATCGGCGGACCAGGCGCCTTGCTGGCCAGCCTGGACACAGACGGCCTGTCCGCCATCACGCTGTGGACACGCCAGGACAGCCTGGCCGCCGGCATTGGCTTCGTGATAGGCCTGGCCGGTATCGGACTTGGTTATCCTGGCCAACCGCATGTCGTCAACCGCTTCATGGCGATGGAAGACCGCAAGGCCATCCCCACGGCACGCCTGATCGCAATCTCGTGGGCGGTGGCCATATATACTGGCATGGTGTTACTGGGCTGGTGCGGACGCATCCTGGTATCTGCGCTTGGCGACGGTGAACAGGTCCTGTTCGCACTGGCCACGCTCCTGCTGCCCTCGATACTCGCCGGCATCATGGTCTCCGCAATCCTGTCCGCGATCATGTCAACGGCCGACAGCCAGTTGTTGGTGGCGGCGTCCAGTGTCAGCCATGATTTGCGCAACGGCAAAATGACGACGCATGAAAGCCTCAAACAATCCCGCTGGGTTGTACTGGGAATAGGCATGGCCGCTATTGCCCTGGCCATTTACTCACCGGAAGCTATATTCAGCCGCGTGCTGTTCGCCTGGCAGGCACTGGCCGCTGCCTTCGGCCCGTTGCTCATCATCACCCTCTGGCGCGGCCGCGTGGAGGGCCCGTGGCGCATTGCCGCCATGGTTTCGGGCTTTGTCCTGACAGTCATCCTGAGCTGGACCACCGAAACCCCGGGAGACATCGCCGAACGCTTCATCCCCATGCTGGTTGCACTCGGGCTGGCCTGGTGGGGGAGCAGGAATAACAGCTAATTATTTCAACCTGAGAGCGGTGTGCGTGACTTGCGAACATTGACAGGCGAGGCCCACTCGTTTTACCCCGGCACGAATCTAACCACCCGTTCTTTGGTTTGCTTTTTCTCCGTACAAGCAAGGAAAAGTAACGCGCTAAAAATACGAAATCCTGATTCAAGCCAAGCACAACATACAAAAAACAGTTGCGCTCAAGCTATATAGTGTTATACTTAACTACAACACCAATAGAGATTCACGGCATTAGTGAGAAATAGATGATGAAATCACCACTACATCGCAGATTGCGCATTCCCAACAGCCTGGCCATGGTTGCCGCCCTATTGCTTCTCATCACTAGTGTTACGGGTTTTGAAAGTAACCGGGAGGTCAATCCTTCAGCACAGGAAACAGTAAACGCGGCCAAGCCTGAAAGCGCTGGAAAAAACAACGTGAACGACGGCGTCGAAACCAAGCGCCGTGGTCTGAATCTTGGATTTTTACTGTTTCGAAGCGGTTGAGCGGAGCAGGCATTAGCATGACAGCCCAATGGAATGACAGCCAGCCGATTTACTGGCAATTGAAAGAGCGCACCATCGCCATGATCCTCGATGGTACACTGCCTGAAGGCAGCGCCCTGCCCTCGGTTCGCACCGTGGCGTCAGATTTCCAGCTCAATCCGATTACGGTTTCCAAGTCCTACCAGGCGCTGGTGGACGACGAGTTGGTCGAAAAGCGCCGCGGACTGGGTATGTTCGTCCGCGAGGGCGCACGCCGGAAATTGACGGATAGCGAAAGGGAGAAATTCCTGAACGAAGAATGGCCAGCCACCGTCATCCGCATCCGGCAATTGGGACTTGATGTGAATAAACTCATAGAATCAATAACAGAAGAAGAAGGCAAATCCTGATGAATTATGTCGTTGAAGCGCAGGGGCTTACGAAGCGTTACGGGCGCACCGTAGCGGTGGATAATATCGACCTGCAAATCCCCGCTGGCAAAATCGTGGGCCTGATCGGACCCAACGGGGCCGGTAAAACCTCGGCCTTGAAAGCCATACTCGGGCTGGCTACCTATGACGGTAAACTCAGCGTGCTCGGTAAAAGCCCCGCCAGTGACAGGGCGGCGTTGATGGAAGAGGTTTGCTTTATCGCGGACGTCGCCGTGCTGCCACGCTGGATCCGGGTCTGGCAATTGATTGAACTGACCGAAAAGATACACCCGAAGTTCTCGCGTGAAAAATGCCTCCAGTACCTGTCCTCGACCAAGGTCACGCTGGAGCACAGGGTCAAACAACTGTCCAAGGGCATGGTGGCCCAGTTGCACCTTGCCATCGTCATGTCCATCGACGTCAAGCTGCTGGTGCTCGATGAACCGACCCT
>JABDPJ010000005.1 GCA_013042835.1 Lysobacterales bacterium | reverse complement strand
ACAGGGAAAGCCGATTTGGACGTTGAGCAAAGCGAGACGCCCGCAGGGTGAGCGCCATGGAGGGCGCGAATCAATCCTGTCGGGCGCGCCAAAATAAACAAAGCCGCTTTTGCGGCTTTTTTTATTTTCGTGCTCTGGCGTCGGATAAGCACCTTGCGCGGAACGCGCTGAGGTTCGACAAATCGGCAGGAAAGCCGATTTGGACGTCGAGCAAAGCGAGACGCCCGCAGGGTGAGCGCCATGGAGGGCGCGAATCAATCCTGTCGCACCGAACCTAAGCACCAACAAAGCCGCTTTTGCGGCTTTTATTATTTTCGTGCTCTGGCACCCGGATTGGAGCCTTGCGCGGCACGCGCCAGGTTCGACAAATCGGCAGGAAAGCCGATTTGGACGTCGAGCAAAGCGAGACGCCCGAAGGGTGAGCGCCGGGGACAAGGTGAGACCGGGTACCGGTCGAGAGGGCGGCCTGGGCCGTGGCGCGAATCAATCCTGTCGCCCCGAACCCAGGCACCAGCCAGCCGCTTCTGCGGCCATGTCACTATCAAATCTCGATATCAATCGTCAATTTAGCGGCAACCCGTTCATCACCATCAACGCTTGCTATTTCGATAGTGTTGATGCCTTTGGCGAATTTTTTCAACAACGACTTAATCTTGATCTGAGCATTAACCACAGCCTCATCATCTTCAATGAATTCAGAAACGTTCTTCAGTTTCAGCGGCTTTATGACTTCAGAATTTATCCGGTCAATTACAAATACTCTTGAAGCGTCTTGAGGAACTGTAATTTGAAATTCAAAGTATTTCGGTTTCTCTTCGCTCTCAAACTTCTCATAAAGGAGTTCGGCTGATATATCTGCACCAAAGTTTGACAGGTTGAGTTTTCTCACACTACTCGAATCGGGAACCTTGATTTGCCAACTTTTGTCAATGTAGGCATCAAAAACCGTGCCCGCCGGTAGCTCTGCTGCCTTACCTGGAATAAGGATTGGAAGAATAAAAAGGACACCCAATGTTATGGATAGCGCCATGCGGCTCTTGCCTTCTTTGTGGTAGCCACCACTAAGCTGGATCACTTGACCATCGACACTTTCTGTTTCATAAGCCCCGATCGTCATGGAGCCTTTAACACCGGCAATTTGCCTGTTCTTTACTTGATCAACTTTCGCGATTACCGGAGTGCCTGCGGCAATCAGAACATGTCCATTTACCACCACGTCACGCCAAACCTGGGATCTGACAGCTTGACCCTGTTGAACACGGTCACCTTTCGCAACTAAGTCTTGTTTAGTTTCAACATAAACACGCGTATCCGACGGGAGCTGAATTGAACTTGCATAAACCTGTGCTTGAAACAACAAACATAAACTGATGGTGTAGCAAACTATGTTGGTCAGTCTGGAGGCATTCATCGAGGATTTCCTTGGATTTTGAATGTAAGCATACGCCGCGGTGGGCTAAAGGGGAAACCCGAAAAAGAGCTCCGCTTGGAATCCAGTTGTAATGTATCTGCACGCCGTGTTGCTTTAGAATCATCTGCACGGTTCCCCGGAGATTCAGTGTGAGCTCGACCAACTACCAGTCCAACATTAAAGTACCCGCATGAGCTTCGACTGGATCGCCATTGCCCTCAGTGACGTAGCGTGGATCACGCTGGCCTTTTTCATGGGGCTGGCGGCGCGGTTTATCGGACTGCCGCCTCTAATCGGTTTTCTGGCGACTGGCTTTCTGCTCAATGCCCAGGGTATCGTCCTGGGTGAATTCCTGGACAAGCTGTCCGACCTCGGTATTACGTTGCTGTTGTTCCTGATCGGTCTCAAACTGGACGTGCGCGCACTTATCCGCCCACATGTCTGGGGCGTTGCCAGCATCCACATGGTGATCGTGACCGTTGTGTTCACCGGACTGCTGTTCCTGTTCGCAGCCCTGGGCCTGCCGCTGGTGACCGGGCTCGACGTTCAGACCGCCTGGCTGGTCGCGTTTGCGCTGAGCTTCTCGAGCACGGTGTTCGTGGTCAAACTGCTGGAGGAGCGCGGTGATATAAATTCGTTGCATGGCCGCATTTCAGTGGGGGTCCTGATTGTGCAGGATATCGCCGCAGTGCTGTTCCTTGCTGCATCCATGGGTAAATTGCCTTCAATCTGGGCGCTCGGTGTCATTGCCGCGCTGTTTTTGCTGAGACGTCTGTTTTACATATTGCTGATTCGTGTCGGTCACGGCGAGTTACTGGTTCTTTACGGCATTATCCTGGCGCTCGGTGGTGCGGAAGTATTCGAAATGGTTGGCCTCAAGGGCGACCTCGGCGCGCTCATTCTGGGTACAATGATCGCTGCCCATCCACGATCAGACGAGTTGAGCAAGGTCATGACGGGATTCAAAGACCTGTTCCTGCTCGGTTTCTTTCTATCGATCGGCATGGGTGGCATTCCATCGCCGGACATGGTGCTGATCGCGCTGCTGTTGGTGCCGCTGGTTGCTCTTAAAAGCGGCCTGTTTTTTGTGCTGTTCACGCGCTTCCGCTTACGCGCCCGGACCGCCGTGATGGCTGGACAGAACCTCGGTCAGTACAGTGAATTCGGCCTGATCGTCGCCTCGGTCTCGGTTGCCAACGGCTGGCTGGGGCATGACTGCTTAATTGTGCTGTCTTTGGCTGTGGCCTTCTCCTTTATCGGGGCGGCCGTGTTCAACCGGCCCGGGGATCGCATCTACAGCCGGCATCGTGAATTCTGGAACCGGTTCCAGGCCCGCGAGTTGATGGCGGATGAACAGCATGTCAGGTTTGGCGAGGCCCGGATCGTCATTGTCGGCATAGGCGGCGTGGGCAGCGGCGCCTATGATCACATGGAGCAACGCTTCCCCGGCCAGGTGCTCGGCATCGACGTCGCGGAAGACCACGCGCAACAGCAACTTGATATGGGGCGTAACGTCATACAGGGTGATCCCACCAGCGCCGACTTCTGGGACCGTGTCAGAACTCCCAACCAGGTGGAAATGATCATGCTGACGTTACCGTCGCTGGCCACGTCACTGGCCGTGTTGCGACAACTGGACGATTATGCGTACGGCGGCACTATCTCCGCAGTGGCGCGTTACCCCGATGAAATTCCATTGCTGGAAGCGGGCGGCGCTGCGCTGGTGTTCAACATCTACACCGAGGCCGGCACCGGTTTCGCGGAGCACGTCATGGCGTCTGCGAAATTGCGCAGTTGATTGGGTGGTCCGGGAAATAGGGGTCAAAATAATAAGCTGCCATTCAAACCTGTTAATGACCAATTAGCCTTGACTAATTTCACTGTCTCAGAAAAATTAGACTATAAATGTGAATGACATAGATGAAACTACAAAAAAACACGAATTGATTATCTCAAACCAGAAAAATCAATTCTGATCATTTTCAGTGGATGTTATCTGTTCAAATAGAAGGAGCGAACTTAATACCATTTAACCAGGGGTTTTGAATGCCAGAAACAGATACAAAAACTTCACGTGGACGAATCGTAAGCTCTGTACTAATTGGCTGGCTCGTAATGATTGGTTTCGATTTTTTGTTGCACGGCGGGATTCTTGCCCCGCTCTATACTGAGTCACATCCTTTTTTGTTGCCCCCGATGCAGGCGTTTCGTCTGATTCCGTTGGGTTACCTGTCGTTCCTTCTAATTGCAATACTTCTTGTCTGGATCATGTTGAGACTTCGCATCAGCGGATTCAGCGAAGGTGCCATCTTTGGCCTTAAGATGGGAGCGTTGATCTGGGCGTCATTGACACTCGGACTCGCCTCCATTTCAACAGCGGAACCGGCTCTCCTTATCGCCTGGTTTATCGGTCAGTCAATTGAAGCATCTCTTGCCGGCGGCGTAATCGGTGTTGCGATTACAGTTCAACGGCTGCGTGGTCTTGTTGCCAAAGTGATCTTGTTCGTGATGGGGTGCGTCTTAGTCACACTCGCGCTGCAATGGACATGATCATAATTTTGGCCATTGAATATTGCACTTGAATAACTGATCTTGGCCGAGAGCCGTCGCTCATATCCCTGCTAAATGCACCTGGTTGATGTCGGCACTTCAGCAGAAAGCAGTCGCTCATAAAGCCAGTATTTCAGCAACTTCGATGACGGCTTACGGCCAGTAGCGGAATCTTCACACAAAATTTAATATACAACTTATAAGGACGTGTTTACCATTATAGTTAGACGCCATCTCATCGCCAGATTATTCAAATAAGTCTGCAAACAAGAATCCAATAACCTCCCGATCCGATAGCGGTTACGACCGTGTGAGGAGAAAACAAAACACGTTGCAAAAAGGAGGCAATATGAAGACTCAAATTTGGATTAGAGTTTACCCGGCAGCATTCGTATTTATCTTTTTGGGCTTGGTGTTACTCGCAGCAGGACCCAGGTTGTCTAATGCAGAGAGCACTGTCCTCATCGACAATACGACGCCAGCCTTTTACAACACAGATCTCGACTTCCTGCTGGATGGGACCGATATGGACAGGTTCCCTCTTGCCGGTACGTTTGTCGGGGAACACATTATTTTCACCACTGCCCCTGATTTATCTCCAGTCGACGACATACTGGGGAATTGGCTCACATCTCCGGTTCCGGAGTTGAACGGATACTGGAGCGCGCTCCAAGTCATCCCGGTGGCGTGGCCGATCAATACTGAAAACGCCATCGTTTATGCGCTAGACGCTGGCGGAGGCGCTTCCGATCTGCTCGCGACGTTTTATGTCGATAACGGTATTCATATCTGGGTTAATGGTGCGTTTCAATATGGCGCGCGTGATCCATTGGGTACCTGGTATTACGATATCCCATTGGGGAACCTGGCGCCCGGGCTGAACCATATACAGGTGCTGCGAGAGGACAGTGGTGGCATTGCCCAGTGGGCCATGTCCATAACCGGGTCACCAGCGCCTCTGCCGGGCACCAGTTGTGAACTTGTGTATGTTGATCATGCAATTAATGCATTCGGAGTGGCAATCAGAAACCAGCAAACAGGCCTCTCGGATATCAGCGTAGCGCCTACGAATGCAAATGTTGATATTCCTTCATTTGACGTTGGAACTACCGAGCCTGTCATCGTTGCTATCAGCAAGGTAGATGTTGCGGCAAATGCTTTAGCCAGGTTTGCAATAGAGGACCTGGATTCAGAGCAACTTCCATGCGATTGGGCAAATGTTGTGAAGCAGGGTAGTGAAGTACTAACTCTGGAAGGTGTTACACAGGCTCAGCCTTTGTTGACGATTCATAATGGCGTGCCGGGTTTCAAGAAACTTCATGTGACTGTCGAAGGTGAAACATTGAGTTTTGATCGCTTAAGCGATGATTTTCAGTTGGAACAGGATATATCCCAGCTGTTAACAACTGGCGATGACACGATCCAGGTTCGCGGCTTTGGCCCTCCGGGCACCAGCGCGACCCTGCTTGTTTCATCAGGAGAACTCGATTCAATGTAGTATCAATGGCACCCATGGATTGAGAAGTGAAAGGTCGGTTTCACCTGGCCATGGGTGCCTTTAAATAATCGGGTCCGGAGTGGCCTGACCCCATCTTCCATACATATAATAATTTACGGTCAGCAGGTTAGAATAGGAGACCCACCGGCAAAAAGGTGTTTCCTGAAAAAACCGCATGAAAAATACCGAACTCAAAGCACTGATATTCGACGTTGACGGCACCCTGACCGATAACGAAGTTCATGGCCATCGGGTCGCCTTCAACCTCGCCTTTCGCGATGCCGGGCTGGACTGGTTCTGGGACGTGGAGATTTATGAGCGCTTGCTGGAAGTCTTCGGCGGGAAGGAGCGCATTCGCTACTACATCGAGGATTTCCTGACCCATTTCAATGCCCCCGGGGACCTTGATGGGTTCATCCTCGATTTACACAAATCCAAGACGGCGCATTACCTGGCGTTGCTGAAGTCGGGTGCTTTACCGCTGCGGCCAGGCGTGGCGCGGCTGATCAGAGAGGCGAGGGCAGCCGGATTGAGACTTGCCATTGCCAGTACAACCACGTTCGAAAACGCCGAGCTGTTGATAAAGATGTCGCTTGGCGAGGAATGTCTCGACTGGTTTGACGTCATGGCCTGCGGCGATGTCGTGGCCAACAAGAAACCGGCGCCGGACATTTATCTCTATGCCCTCGAGCAACTGGGACTGCCGGCTGCCGAATGCCTGGTTTTCGAAGATACCGAG
Organism: Lysobacterales bacterium; assembly: GCA_013042835.1. Taxonomy (GTDB): domain Bacteria; phylum Pseudomonadota; class Gammaproteobacteria; order Xanthomonadales; family SZUA-36; genus SZUA-36. The sequence goes on along the minus strand of JABDPJ010000005.1, from coordinate 3,460 downwards.
GCCGGGCTTGTTTCAGCTCGAGCAGCAGGCCTGACTACTTTAATCACAGTGAATGAATCGACCCGCGAGCAGGATTTCAGCGGCGCGGCGATCGTGCTGGATCAGCTGGGCGAGCCGGAACAGGGATTTGAAGTTCTGCAGGGGGATGCTGGTGGCGCCACGCTGGTTGATGTCGAGTTACTCAGACGAATCCATCTCGAGTCCGCAACGTAGCACCAAAGTGACGCCGGTTAATTCCGCCGCGCTGACCAGCTGTCAGAAATCGAACAACTCCACTTCAAAGATAAGCGTTGAATTAGGCGGAATGGGGTCTGAACCCTTGCTGCCGTAGGCCAGTTCGGGCGGGATCAGGAAGACGAACACGCTGCCCTTCGGCATCAGCTGGATGCCTTCGGTCCAGCCCTTGATGACCTTTTTCAGGCTTAATTTGACGGGTTCATCTTGATCAAACGAACTGTCGAATTGCACGCCATTGAGCAACAAGCCGCGATAATGCACCCTGACCTTGCCCTTCAGGGTCGGCTTCTTACCGTTTCCCATGATCAGCACCTTGTACTGCAGGCCTGATTCGGTCGTGACGGCCTCTTTCTTGATTTCATTCCAGTAGCGCAGGCCAGCGAGTTCTTCGGACGCGATAGCCGCCTGCGAAGTGAATAGAAAAACGCCCGCCAGAACTGATATGAAATGCTTCACCTTAAATTTCTCCATGACTTGGGTTTCTTAAGCGTTACGCAGAATAGCCGTTCAACAGCCCGCGCGCCAACCGTAATTTGCCAGGCCGAGGCCCGGATCAAAGCAAATCCTCAATAAACCAGGCGGAGAATGCATGGCGGCCACTGACACCTGCCTTCCTGTAAATGGCCGAGGCCTGTTGGCGGACGGTCTTTTCCATCGTGCTGCGCACCGCGGCGATTTCCTTGAAGCTCAAGCCCTTGAGCATCAGCATCGCAACCTCGCGTTCCGTTTGGGTCAGGTTCCACTGCTCAAACTGTTCTTTCAACACCAGCGCGAGCTCGTGGCGAGCCGTGGCAACGGCGGGCGGCAAAGCCTGGTCACTGCCTTTCGCATAGGCCGCAAGCTCGGCTTTCAACTGGTTGTTCGAACGACTTTGCCGCCAGATTCCGACGGTCAGGCCGGCGATCAGAGCAAAAGAAACGATCGCGATGGAAAGTTCCATCAGCAGGTGGGCGGTGCTGGCGCCTTCACGGTAGTCATAGATGACGTCGCCGAGATTCCCAATAACGATGACCGCTAAAACCAGCATGATAAGAAATTCTCTTATATACAGCATGATATGGATTTGTTTCCGAAAAATTCGAGGCCGAAATTGCATCGGGCATATGTACCATCAGGTGTATTGTAGACATATGTCGGATTCCCGTCTCATTGTGCGTACAATACAGTCGCCTGCTTAGCGAATTTCTGTGAGCTCAAATGCAACATTTCAGCGCTGGGCAAAAGCCCAAACTGTCCCGCAAATTCCTGCTTTCCGGACTGCTCTGCCTCGCATTGCACAACCCGCTCTGGGCCGCCCAGGAACACGAGGCTGAGAAATTACGCCTGAATGCCAGCCTGACGCTTTCATCTCTACTGGACATGACCATGGAACGGCATCCGCACGCCGGCGTGCTGGCCGCCCGTTCAGCCACCGTCGATGCCGAAACCAGGTACGCCAGGCGATGGCTGCCGGACTCGACGTCCCTGGCCGCTTTTCATATGTCGGACAATGCTCTCGATGACATCGGTGTGTATGAAAATGAAGTCGCCGTGTCGTTCCCGCTGTGGCTGCCTGGCGAGAAAAAGGCCCAGTCACGGTTGTCTGAAACGCTTGCCGTGTCGCAGTCATCGGACGAAACGGCTTTGCGCTGGCGTGTCAGTGGTGAACTGAGGCAGCAGCTTTGGCAACTGAAGCTGGCGGAGCGGCAGTGGCAGTTGGCCATGGAGCAAGAACAGCGCCTGTCCGAAATGCTTGCCCAGGTCACGCTGTTTGCCGAGGCTGGCGAGTTGTCGCGCGCTGATCAGCTTGCCACCATGGAAGAGCTTGCCATCTGGAAGGGCGAGACGATGCTGCTCGAGGCGAAGTTTATGGACGCGTTGCGCCTGTACCGCTCGTTCACAGGGCTCGATACGATACCTGCCAAAACCGAAGAAGCACTCAGCGAGCGCCAGGACATTGGCGATCAACACCCGGCTCTGCGGCAGGCCCTGGACCACTTGGCCGAGTCTTCCGCCTCCACTGACCTGGTGAGGGAAAGGAGTAACACCCGGCCGAGCGTGGATGTGTTCTGGCGCGGTTTCCGCGGCGACGCCACGTCGCCCGATGTCGATGCGCTGGGCATCGGCTTTGCCATGCCGCTGGGAAAATCACCGCGGCGTGAACCTGAGGTCGCAAAGGCATTCGAAGCTTACGCGCTGGCGGAGTCGGAGCTGTTCGAAACCCGCAGGCTGTTGCAGTTGGAACTGCACGAGGCCGAACATGTTCTGCACACCACGCGTGCCCGGCTGGAGAATTCCGAAGTGATGTTCGAGGCCGCGAGTGAGCGCTTCGAGCTGGACAAGCTGGCCTTTGAGCTGGGTGAATTTTCCACCCGGGAGTGGTTACGCCGCCTTTCCCGCTTCAAGTCGATTGAACGTTCACATGAGTTGCTCCTGATAGAGCAGGACGCAGCCATCGCCGCCTACAACCAGGCGGTCGGAGAGTCTTTATGAAATTGAGAAATCTGTTGTCAGCAAGCTTGTTATTGATGCTGTCCTGGTCTGTAGCTGCGCAGGTGTTGCCCGTCAGTGAGCAGGAGCGGCAGCTGTTGGGCATCGAGGTGCGCACGGTGTCCTCGGCCGCACAGGCGGGTGCCGGTGAAATCACCATGCGCGTGGCCTTTGCGCCCGATGGTGAATGGGCGATCAAGACCCCGTTGGCCGGCGTGTTGCACCGCGTGTTTGTGCAGCAGGGCGACCGTGTTGCTAAGGGTGACCCTTTGCTGATTGTCCGCAGTGCGGAAATGGTGTCGTTGCAGCGGGACTATCTGAAGGCGCGGGCCGAGCTGAACCTGCAGCAATCGATCTGGACAAGGGAGCAGAAATTGCACGAGGCGGGCTCCATTTCCGAGCGCCGCTGGCAGGAGACCCGCTTCAACCACGACACGGCGCAGGCCGAACATGCGGGATTGCGCGGCCAGTTGAAGCTGGCGGGGCTGACCGATGATGATGTGAAGCGTCTCGCCACCGATGCGGAGATCGGCCCGGATATCGTCTTGCGCGCTCCGGCGGATGCGGTTGTACTGGCCCGCCCCGCCATGCTCGGCGACCAGCTCGATGGCCACGAGTTGCTGGTCCGCCTGGGTGAGACCGGGAAGCTGATACTGGAAGGCAACCTGTCCAGGTCGGCGGCTTCACAATTGCTCGTGGGTGGCCGGATTGCGCTGCAGGGCGGTGGAACCGGTGCTGAATTGACCTACGTTTC
>JABDPJ010000328.1 GCA_013042835.1 Lysobacterales bacterium | reverse complement strand
GCGTGTATTGATATCCTGGGGCGTCATGCCATGCAGCGTGCCGTAGTAGGCGATGTTTTCACGGGCGCTCATGCGCGTGTACAGTCCACGGCTATCCGGCACCACGCCCAGCGTGCGCTTGATGGCCATGGCATCCCTTGTGGGGTCGAGGCCATCGATGCGGATTTGCCCTTCGTCGGGAAGCAGTAATGAATACAACATCCTCAGCGTCGTGGTTTTACCGGCGCCGTTGGGACCCAGCAACCCGGTGATTTCACCGTCGCGTACTTCGAATGAAATTCCCCGGACAGCTTTGACGTCGCCAAAAGATTTGTGCAGGTTGCTTACTTTAATCATGGATCGGGTCCGAGCAGGCTGGTGAAGAACGGTGCGGGCCGGATGTCCTCTACGCAGCTGGTATCGATATCTTCAACCGTGCCCTTTTCGATAAATTCGGTCGTGATCTCGCGGAAACAGACATTCTTCGTCACCGAATGCGCCTGGCCGCGGGCAACCAGGTTGAGGCTGTTGGCAAAAGTCGCGGCAGCTTGCGTGGCGTAAGCCGGCGGCGTCACGGGATCGCGCTCGCCTGACAGCAGCAGAACCGGTAGGTCTGAAACGACGGGATTATGAAAGTCAGCGGGTACCTGACCCTGCGGCCAGATTCCGCACTGCAGGTCAACGATGTCCAGCAGCAAATTACCCATCAGCGTTCCGCTGTAGTCGGCACCGAAATCCATGAACGGATAATCTTCGCTGCACAGCACTGAAAGCTCCATGCCCTTGGCCAGCATTTCGTTCAATCCGGTCATGACCAGGATTGCCTGGCTGGCGAGGCGCGACAGGTCGCCGGTCTCCAGCGCCTCGTGCACCAGCAGGGGAATCAGCGCCTGGGTCTCGCTGGCATAGCTCAGGAAACGGATGGCAACACCAAGGGTGTCGGCCGTCAGTCGCATTTCCTGTGGCTCGCCACTGACCGGGTTGATGATCGTGATTTGCCGGGGATTTTCGCGGAGTTCCGCGAACAGTGAGTTCAATTCTTCGACCCGGTTCGGATAAAGGGCACTGCAGGTTTCATCCTTTGCGCAGTCATCAAACACGGTTTGCACGCTGCGGTCCAGCGCCAGGGCGTGCTCCTGGCCCAGCGCCAGTTGCATTGGAACAACGCTGTCGAGGGTGACGCTACGGACCGTTTCAGGGAACATCCGCAGGAAGACTTGCGCGGAGCGGGTGCCGTAAGACACGCCCATGATATTGATCTTTTCATAACCCATGGCCTGGCGGACGAGATCGTAGTCGGCCATGGCGATAGTCGTGGTGTAGAAACGCGGGTCACCATCCAGGTTGGCGAGGCATTTTTCAGTTTCCGAGCGGATGAGATCGAGGTCAATTTCCTTGTTCAGGTCTTCCTCGATGTCGGATTCACAAGCCAGTTTGTTGGATTTGCCGGTGCCGCGCTGGTCGATCATCACGATATCGCGGCTCTTGCGTATCTTTCTCAGCACCGGCCTCATCATGACCCAGGTCTCGCTGGCCGCCTGGCCCGGTCCGCCGGCGAAAAAGAACACCGGATCGGGCTCGGTGGTTTTTCCAGTCGCCGGTGCTACGGCAATATTCAACTCTATTCTGCGCCCCGCCGGTTCAGCCGGGTTTTCGGCAACCTCGAGCGTGCCGCAACGCGCCGGCGCCGTCATATGGGTGCCAGGCAGCGCCAACATGCAGTTGCTGAATTCGATCTGGTTCGATTCCGGCAATGCCATGGCAGGAATCGGCGACACCAGCCACGCAAGCGCCGCAAACAGGAAAAGTTTATTCATTCAATTGTTTATTGTCTTCTCACCGGCTGCCAAGAGTAAACACACAGCCCGCTGGAGTCCATAGGCTATTTGTCACGATTTATATGTGAAACGCAGGTTGCTGGCGTTCTGCTGGTGGTTGACCGGGTAATTCCCCACGGTGGAAAATTCACCCGTATAATATGCGCCTTGACAACTCCGGACCGGTTTCTCCATGTACGCTTTAGAAGTCAGCAATCTGAAAAAGACCTATGCCAACGGTGTCGAGGCCTTGAAAGGGGTTTCCCTGAACGTGGAGGAGGGGGATTTTTTTGCTTTGCTTGGTCCGAATGGCGCCGGGAAATCAACCCTGATCGGCATTATCAGCTCATTGGTGAACACCAGCTCCGGGGACGTGAGTGTTTTTGGCACCAGCGTGCAGCAGCAGCGTTCAAAGGCGATGTCGCATATCGGGCTGGTACCTCAGGAATTAAACTTCAACCAGTTTGAGAGACCGTTGGAGATCATTGTCAACCAGGCCGGCTACTACGGTATCAGCCGCAAGGTTGCCACGGTGCGGGCTGAGAAATACCTGCGCCAGTTGCAGCTTTGGGAGAAGCATGACAAGCCCTCGCGGCTGCTTTCCGGTGGTATGAAACGGCGCCTGATGATTGCCAGGGCGATGGTCAACGAGCCCCGGCTGTTGATTCTCGACGAGCCGACAGCAGGTGTGGATATCGAGATCAGGCGGTCGATGTGGGAGTTCATACGCGAGATCAATGACAACGGCACCACGGTTATTCTGACTACGCACTACCTCGAGGAAGCCGAGGAGTTGTGCCGCAATATCGCCATTATCGACCACGGGGAAATTGTCCAGAATACGGATATGAAGTCGCTGCTGGCGACGCTGGACATAGAGACTTTCGTGCTCGACATCCGTGACCCCGTTACAGCGTTGCCGGAAGTCGAGGATGTTGAATTCAAAATGCGGGATGAAACGACAATCGAGGCTTCGTTACCAAAACGCACATCCCTGAATGTGCTTTTCTCAGCACTGGACAGTGCGGGCATGCAGGTGTTGAGCATGAGAAACAAGGCCAACCGTCTCGAGGAACTGTTTTTACGCCTGGTGGAAAAAGGGACGATGACATGAGCGCGAGAGTCAACTGGACCGGCTATAAAACCATCGTTCACAAGGAGGTCACCCGGATATTGCGTATCTGGGCCCAGACAGTGGTGCCGCCGGCGATCACGATGACCCTGTACTTCGTGATTTTCGGCAACCTGATCGGCCGCCGCATCGGCGACATGGGCGGTTTTGACTACATGCAGTTCATCGTGCCGGGCCTGATCATGATGTCGGTCATCACCAGTTCCTACGGCAACATGGTCTCATCCTTTTTCGGCGCCAAGTTCGGTCGGCATATCGAGGAACTGTTGATATCACCGTTGCCCAACTGGGTCATCCTGGCAGGTTATGTTACCGGCGCACTGGCGCGCGGCATGATGGTCGGCTTGGTCGTCATGATCATTTCCCTGTTTTTCACGCGGGTTGAAATACAGCACCCGTTGATCATGGTTTCAGTGCTGTTGATGACATCCATCGTGTTTGCGATGGCGGGCATGGTCAACGCGATCTTTGCCAACAAGTTTGATGATATTGCCATCGTACCGACATTTATCCTCACGCCGCTGACCTACCTGGGTGGTGTTTTTTACTCCATCAGCCTGTTGCCGGAATTCTGGCAAAAAGTATCGGTTTTTAACCCGATTTTGTACATGGTCAACGGTTTCCGCTACGGCATCCTGGGTGTGTCGGATGTCGATATCACCTACGCCTATGCCATTATGGGCGTGTTTGGCATCTTGCTGGCTTCGACCTGTCTATATCTTCTGCACCGTGGAATCGGGCTGCGGAGTTAGCCACTTATTGAAAACTTAACGTTTGGCAGGCGTCTTCTGATATAGAATGACGGATTCTGTTACCTGAAATTTATTGAGTACTGGTTAATGACAAAAGACTATCAATCGGAAAACGCACCGCGCAACTGGCCGGTTACGCTCGTCCTTGGCGGGACATTTCTGGCCGCTATAACCATTGTGCCATGGTACGGCATGGTTCACGGCTTCAGCGGTTGGGCCTGGGTTTTCTTTGCAATATTGCTGATTGCCAGCGGCATCGGCATTGGCAGCGGATACCACCGCCTGTGGTCGCACCGGGCCTACGAGGCACACTGGATCATGCGTTTGTACCTGGCTATTGTCGGTGGTATGGCGCTGCAGAACAGTATCCTGGTCTGGTGTATCCGCCATCGATTTCACCACCGTGACGTGGATGATAACGACAAGGATCCCTATTCAATCGGGCGGGGTTTCTGGTTTGCCCATGTTGGCTGGATGATCAAGGATTACAAGAGCGGTGAGCTCGACTGGAGCATCGTGCCGGATCTCGAGCGCGACCCGATCGTGGCCTGGCAGCACAAGTATTACTGGCCGCTGGTTTTGGCTACCAATATCGCTTTGCCACTGTTGCTGGGCTGGATGGTTGGGGATGTATGGGGCGTGTTTTTGCTGGCCGGCATTTTGCGCCTGGTTATCAGTCACCACGTTACGTTTTTCATCAATTCACTGTGCCATATGTGGGGCAGTCGCCCGTATACCGATGAAAACACCGCGCGCGACAACTGGTTGCTGGCGATCGTGACCTACGGTGAGGGCTACCATAATTTCCACCACCTGTTTCAGAGCGATTACCGCAACGGTATACGCTGGTGGCAGTACGATATCAACAAGTGGTTCATTGCCACCTGTTCGTGGCTGGGCCTGGCTAAAAACCTGAAGCGCACACCGGATTTCAAAATTCAGCGGGCCCGCCTCGCCATGGTGTTCAAACGCGCCCAGGCGAAGATTGAAAGTTCCCAGGTCAACCCGCGCTGGCGTCAGTTGTTCGAGACGGAATATGCGCAGTTCAAAGAAACCGTCAACCAGTGGCAGCAACTGCAGATGGAACGCATGCAACAGGGCCGGCAGAAACTGGCCAATGCGATTGACCAGAGCGCACTGACAGCGCGTTACCGTGAACTGGAGAAAGACCTGAGGTTGCAACGTAAACGCGTGGCGATGCTGACGGCGCAGTTTATCGGCTAGGTTGGTCCACGGGCATGGCGGGTTTCACACCGGTAGATGTTTTTGACCTCGTCATATTCGGCGGGGCAGGGGACCTTGCCCTGCGTAAATTGCTGCCGGCGCTTTATCACCGGGACGGCGACTGCCAGTTGCCCGATGGTTGCCGGATTATTTCACTCGGCCGCAGGGATATTGCCGCGGACGCCTTTCAGGGCATGGTCCGGGAGGCACTGAAATCCAACCTCGATGCTGACGAATACACTGAAGATGCATGGGCGTGCTATTCAAAGCGCCTGCAATATATCAGCACCAATGCGCTCGAGCCATCCAACTGGCAGGGATTGACCGCCGCACTGCAAGGGCACGAGGACCGCATCCGGGTGTTTTACCTGGCCACCGCCCCCGGGTTATTCGGCGCCATTGCGACCGGGCTCAGCGAGAATGGCCTGATCAACGACAACGTGAGGATCGTGCTGGAAAAACCGGTCGGTCACGATCATGCCTCGGCGCTGGAGATCAACGACCGCGTCGGCGAGTGCTTTTCAGAAAACAGCATTTTCAGAATCGATCATTATCTCGGCAAGGAAACGGTACAAAACCTGTTGGCGCTGCGTTTTGCCAACTCCCTTTTCGAGCCGCTCTGGAACCGGGGCAACATCGATCATGTGCAAATCACCGTGGCCGAGGACCTCGGCGTAGGCGGACGCAGCGAATTCTACGACCAGGTCGGCGCCTTGCGCGACATGGTTCAGAATCACATGATGCAATTGCTGTGCCTGACGGCCATGGAGCCGCCCAGCAGCCGCGATCACAATGCCGTGCGGGATGAAAAAATGAAGGTGTTGCGGGCCCTCAAGCCGATTGGCGCCGCCGAGGTCAAACGCAACAGCGTGCGTGGGCAATACCAGGCCGGCGCCATCGATGGGCAGGCTGTTGACGGCTACCTGGATGAGTTGGGCGGCAAGGAAAGCCTGAACGAGACTTTCGTGGCCCTCAAGCTTGAAATCGACAACTGGCGCTGGTCGAACGTGCCGTTCTACCTGCGCACCGGCAAAAGGCTTAAACAGAAATACTCCGAGATCGTCATACAGTTCCAGCGGGTCCCGCATTCGATTTTCCCTGAACTTATCGACACCGGCAGTGCAGCGAACCGGCTCAGTATCCGCCTGCAGCCCGACGAGGGTGTCAAGCTCAGCCTGATGTCGAAAGACCCAGGGCCCGGCGGTTTCGAGCTGCGGCCCGTTTCATTGGACCTGAGTTTTGAGGATACTTTTGGCGCCCGTTATCCGGATGCCTATGAACGCCTGCTCGTTGAAGTGATTCGTGGCGACCCGGCGTTGTTCATGCGCCGTGACGAGGTCGAATTTGCCTGGGGCTGGATCGACGGCATTATCGCCGGCTGGCAACAGGCGCAACAACCCGTTGAAGGCTATGTTGCCGGAACCTGGGGCCCAACGGCCTCTTCGCTGCTGCTGGACAGGGACGGGCGCTCCTGGTTCCCAAGTTAAGAAGGCGTTGGGCAGCATCGATTTTCAATCCTATGAGAGCCGGGCCGAAGCCTCGGCGGCGGCCGCGGAATTGCTGGCGGCACTGGTCAGAAAAAAACTGTCAGGCAGTCCGCAGGCACAGGCGAGCCTGGTCGTCAGCGGCGGTTCCACCCCGGGACCGTGTTTTGACCTGTTATCCCGCGAGCCACTGGACTGGACGAGGGTCACGGTCATGCCCAGTGATGAACGCTGGGTGCCGGCCGATCACCCCGACAGTAATGAACGGCTGATCCGCTCGCGCTTGTTGCAAAACCGGGCTGCCGGGGGCAACGTCCTGCCACTGTTTCGCGCCGGTGTCGAAGCAACACAGGCGCCGTCACTCATTCAGGCCGACCTGGCTGACACTGCACAGCCGTTCAGCGCGGTCTTGCTTGGCATGGGCGAGGACGGGCATTTCGCATCCCTGTTTCCCGATTTCGAACAGTTGCCGGCGGCGCTCGAACCGGAGACGCAGGAACCCTGCATGGTCGTGCAGACGGCCTCCAGCCCCCACTTGCGCATAAGCCTGACACTGTCAGCGCTGTTGAATTCCGGGCATATCGTGCTGTTGATTTTCGGTGCGGCAAAGCGCGAGGTTTTTGAAACTGCGAAACAAGGCGGCAGCGCTTACCCGGTGGAGGCGCTGCTGCGCCATTCCCGCAAACCGTTGACGGTTATCTGGGCAGGTTGAACCTGAACGTTCAGGCCTTGGGATAGGTCTCGCGCATATAAGCCACGGATTCTGTGACCAGCTCTTTCAGCACATCACGGTCGATATCATCGAGGGTTTTGACATACAGGCAGGACTTGCCGGTTTTGAATTTACCCAGCTTTTTCATCAAACCCGCATGGCCCTTAAAGCCTGAAATAATGTACATCGTCGGGGCTTGCTTGCGCGGCGCAAAACCGGTCAGGAAAAAGTCACCTTCCCTGCCGCTGGCATACTTGTAATGATATTTGCCGAAGCCGACGATGCTGGACCCCCACATGGTTGCGCGGTTGCCGGTAATTTCGCGCATCAGCTTCATCAATTCGCGGCAATCGGCGCGCTTGCGCTTGTCTTCTATGCCGGCGATGAACTCGGATACTTTCAGCCGGGTTGGTTGGGTCTTATTGCTGGCCATGATCTCCTCCCTGTTTAATACAGGACACTACACTAGCTTAGTCGAAAAAACGCCTCCGCGTTGCGGGTGGTCGCTGCGGCCAGCATTTCGGGATGCTCACCCCTGCAGGCAGCCAGTGTGCCAAGTATCCATGGCAGCAGGCGCGGTTCATTGCGATGGCTGCGGATCTTGGGCCGCAGGTTGCGGGGTTTCAGGTAGGGCGCATCGGTTTCGATCATGAGCCGGTCCAGGGGGATATCGCGCATGTAATCTTTCATATGGGTACCGCGCCTTTCATCGCAGATCCAGCCGGTGATGCCGATGTGGCAATCCAGGTCGAGGCATTCGTGCAGTTCGGGCTGGCTGCCGGTGAAGCAGTGTACAACGACGGTATCCAGCTGATCACGGTGCTCCCTGACGATGGCTATGAAATCATCGTGTGCATCGCGTTGGTGCAGGAATAGAGGCAAACCGGTGTCGATGGCAATTTGAATCTGTCGTTCGAATGAATCTCGCTGGACATCCCGCGGCGAAAAATCGCGGAAGTAATCGAGCCCGGTCTCACCAACGGCGACCAGGCCGATCCGGGTGGCCAGTTCGCGCAGCATTTGATCGGTGTCATCGTCATATTGCGACGCCCTGTGAGGATGCACGCCGGCGGTGGCATACAGTTGCCCAGGCCTTTGCCTGGCGAGTTCCAGCGCCGCCACGCTGCCTTGCGCGCTGGCGCCGGTAACGATCAGGCGGGTCACACCGGCCTCATAAGCCGCTTCGATCACTTCGTCGCGATCACTGTCGAAAGAATCGTGGGTCAGGTTACAACCAATATCGATAAGTTCCATGGCGCGCATTGTAATGTTTTTTTTGACACATGTGCTTGCACAAGCTTGCCGTTGCCATACAATCGCGCTCATGCATGTGAAATGGAACGCCTATTGGCGACTGATGCGGTTCGATCGCCCGATCGGCATACTGCTGTTGTTGTGGCCGACGCTGTGGGCATTGTGGATTGCCGGGGATGGCAGCCCGTCGGCGAAGAATATCCTGATTTTCTGTACCGGCGTGGTCCTCATGCGCGCGGCCGGTTGCATCATGAACGATGTCGCCGACCGTGATTTTGATCCACACGTCGAGCGTACCCGCGGCCGTCCCCTCGCCTCCGGGGAGCTGAGCGTGCGCGAGGCCTTGCTGGCCTTTTTCACCCTGATGCTGCTGGCTTTCGGCCTGGTCCTGCTGACCAACCTGCTGACCATCAAGCTGGCTTTTGCCGGCGCTTTGCTGGCTTCCACTTACCCTTTCTTCAAACGCTGGACCCACTTGCCGCAGGTGGTGCTGGGCATAGCCTTTGGTTGGGGAATTCCAATGGCGTTTGCCGCCGAAACCGGCCATGTGGCGGCCGCCGCCTGGCTGATCCTGTTGATCAACGTGACCTGGTCGGTAATATACGACACGCTGTATGCGATGGTGGATCGCGAGGACGATATTTCCATTGGTTTGAAATCCACCGCCATCCTGTTCGGTAAGCATGACCTGCTGATACTGCGGCTGTTGAAAATCCTGATGGTTGCCTTATTGGTGTTGCTGGGGTTGCAGCTACAGTTCTCATGGCCGTGGTTTGCCGGTGTGGCTGTGGCCGCCGGCCTGTTTGTCCGGCAGCAGTACAGCGTCAGGAACCGGGACCGCGAGGCCTGTTTCAAGGCCTTCCTGAACAATAACGGGGTCGGCGCCGTCATCTGGGCCGGCCTGTTGCTAACCTATGTGGTGCGCTGATGTTGTCCCTGCAAGGATTCCGCACCCGTATCCAGGCGCCTGAGGCCGCCGACGAAGAAGCCTTCCTGAACGCCATGCGCGACAGCGTCGGCTTGCATCACCCGTGGGTTTCAGCGCCGCGCAACCATGCCGGCTGGCAAAGATACCTAAAGCGCCTCGAACGGGATAACGAAGCGGGCTTTTTGATCAAGCGGATTCACGACAACGTGATCTGCGGTGTGATCAACCTGAACATCATCACCTACGAGGCCCTTTGCAGCGCCTATATCAGCTACTTCGCCGTCGCCGCACAGGCTGAGAAAGGCTATATGAAAGAGGGCATGCTGCAGGTCATTCAACATGCCTTCGCCGACCTCGGCCTGCACCGCCTCGAGGCCAATATCCAACCGGACAACCTGGCTTCGATCGCCCTGGTGCAGAGTACTGGTTTCAAATACGAGGGTTATTCGCCACGCCTTCTGAAGATCAATGGCAAATGGTGCGACCACGAGCGCTGGGCAATACTCGCGGACGAGGAGCCCGGTTAAGCCCAATCCATCACCAGCGCATCAAGCGCCCAAGGATGGCCCGAGCGTGTCCCGGTCACAAGCACATCAAGCGCCAACTTCAACCAGGTCTGCACCGAGGATTCCAGGGGGTGTGGGGTAGCGCTGGACGGGACTGTCATTCGTCGGGAACGAATGAACAAGCGCCCATGGATGGCCTGAGCGTGTACCGTCCAGCACTACCCCTCACCCCCGAGGCACACCCTCAACAAATCAACCTTCGCCGAGACCCACTACCTGCGCCCCGCAGGAATCGCCCGCGCCGTCACCCAAACATCCACCCGCTTAGCACCAGCTCTTTTCAGCACCCGCGCACATTCGCTCACGGTCGTTCCTGTCGTCATGACATCATCGATCAGCGCCACATGTTTACCCGGTTTTGTCCATCCACTCCAGTGAAAAGCACCGCGGACATTTTTGCGGCGTTGCTTGCGGTTCAAGCCAGACTGCGCGCTGGTATTTCGCCCGCGCCTCAAAGCATTACCCAACATCGGGATATCGAGGGTCCTGCCGGCATAGGCGCTAAGTTCATAGGCCTGGTT
>JABDPJ010000325.1 GCA_013042835.1 Lysobacterales bacterium | reverse complement strand
AGGGAAGGGTTGGATTGAGCATTGGCGTTGATATCGAGAATTCTTCCGCTCAGCGGGCACATGATGCTGTGCATGGCGCCATTGGAGGACGTGGCGACGGCGCAGGACGCTCCCTGCAGCAGGTCTTCTCCGGGCAGTGACAATTCGAATTCCCTGATACCCTCGGCCGCCTTCAGAAACAGGTCGCTGACCCCGATTTTTGCGGTCCCCTCATCCTCCATAAGCGCCCAGCTGACGTATCCGAGCTGGTGATAATTTGACGGGCAAGGCACGTAGCTGAGGGAATCATGATGTGAAATGCTTGCCGAGTCGGCCTCGTCCAGCAGCTGGCTGCAACGCAGGCTGCGCTCGACCACCGTTAGCAACTCATCGGCCGTGAATGGCTTCGAGATATAGTCGATGGTGCCTGTTGATGTCAGGCTCCTGATTGCGTTTTCCATGGTGGAGTAACCGGTCATCATGATCACCGGCATCGGGATTCCCTTGCGGGCGAGTTCTTCGAGGAACTCGAAACCGTCGATGTCGTGCATCATGATGTCGCACAGGGCAAGGCGGAATTCATGATGATCGAGGCATCGCAGGGCTTCGGCACCACTTGCTGCCGCTGTCACTTCCATTCCCTCGGCGCCACAAATTTTCACCACTGCCTGGGTGATCGTCGGTTCGTCGTCGATGACGAGAATGTCTCGCTGTCGCTTCATGTCCCCACCGGAATCCGTATGATAAACGTGGTCCCTTCACCAACCTCGCTCTTCACAGAGATCGTTCCATTATGGTTGTCCACGATTCCCCAGGTGACGGCCAGGCCAAGCCCGGTGCCCTTTTGACCCTTGGTTGTTGCAAACGGCTCGAACAGTTTGGGGATTTGCGACCTGGGAATGCCGCAGCCGTCATCTTCAACCCGTACTTCAATAAATTCGTCATCCCAGGCGGAATCAACCTGTTCCCAGTGTCCCCATCCGCAACCTTTATCCAGGCAGCCTTGTACAAGTCCCTTGAGGGGAACTTCGAAGCTGTAGATGGGGGAGCCGCATTCCGGACAGGACTCTCCTTCCGCGATCAGGGAAGTGGAGCAATCCGGACACTGCAGATCAAGATCGGCGTCGACTTCGGGCATGTCATTCAGTTGGTGCTCATTCGATCCATACATCGGGTTGAGGTGGATGAGCCCGGTTTGTTTCTTGCTGCGGAAACGCATGGTGATTGCGGGCTTGCCGTCAATCTGGATTTTACGGTCGACCAGGTCATGGCGTTTGCGACACAGTGCACGCTTGATTTGCAGCACCTCGGTTGGCTGCAGCTTGACCAGCCGGCTGGAAACCTTGATCGTGCCGTTATTTTCACCGATGGCGTCAGCGGCGTTGACCATAAGGTTGATGAAGACCTGCTGAATCTGGTTGGCGTCCACCGTCACATGGGGCAACTCCGCATCCAGGTCCATAACCAGTTCCACCTGTCCGAGGGATAGCTGGTTTTCAATCACCTTTGCGGCCCGGTGAACTATCTCGTTGATGTCGGCCTTGCGCTTCTTCGGTGTGGTCTGGCGGGCGAAATCCAGCAGACTCTTGACGATCTCCCTGCAGCGGATCGTTTCGGAGACGATAACCTGCAGGTCTTCGCTCACTTCGGGTTGATTTTTTGAACGCTTCAGCAGGTAGCTGCTGTTGGTCAGGACCGCGGTCAGGGGGTTATTGATCTCGTGCGCCACGCCGGCGGCCAGCCTGCCCAGGGAGGCCAGTTTGTCAGACTGGAACAGCTGCATGCGGGCCTCAGCCAGCGTATCGGTCATGTTGTTGAAAGACCTGGCCAGCATACCCAGCTCGTCATTGCGTTCAACCTCGACCCGGTAGGCGAGGTTGCCGCCGGCCACATGGCGCGTGGCCTCGAGCAGTTCCTGCACCGGCCGGTCGATCCATCTGCGGACCATGAAACCGACCATCAGGCTCAACAGCAGTATCGCGGTGACGGTTAGCGCGATCACCGCCATCCGGCTTTTCTGAATGGTGCGGTCAACTTCGGTCAGGGGCATGGTGACGTCGAGTACACCGAGCACCGTCTGGGATTCGGAGTGGGCGTGGCAGGCCGCATCCCAGCATGATTGCTGGTTGTATATGGGGTTGATGATGCCCAGCAGACGGGGTGAATCCTCGTGTGGGCGGAAAATTCGTGTGCGTTGTTTTTCTTCCAGGCGCTCCAGCGGTTCACCGGCCGAATGGCAGCGGTAACAACTCTCCGTCTGCATGTCGACCATGGTGCCTATTTCAGATAAATCCGATGAATAGATGATCTCACCTGACTTGTTCAGGATGCGTATGCGGTCAATGTCCTCCTGGTTGCCGATCCGGCGAATGCCGTCATGGATTCGCTCCCGGTCGTTGTGCAGCATGTCGTAGCCCATATCGGACTTGAGATGATCGCTGAGCTGGTTTGCGTGCCGTTCCACCTCCGTGAGCAGGCTATTTTTTTGGGACTGAACATTAAAGAAGGCGAAGATTCCGATGACGACAAGAATCGTCAGCACCACACCGAAGGTCAGTTTCAGGCCGATCTTGTCAGTTAACACGGGTTATCCGCCGCAATATCTGTTATTGCCGTTTCCCGGGTTTGTTATCCGTTGGTGAAAGATAACGGATCAGGTACAGGAACAGCACCCAGAAACACAACAAAAGCAGGTACTCGAGACCCTTTGTTTCAAAGATATTTACGTACGTAAATGAATCCATTTCGACTCCCTGGAATTTTCTGTGCTAATGCTCTGAACTGAATACTGGCATGCGGGTGACAAACCAGCGAAAAACCCAGAGTTCAGCAAAAATGACCATAAACGTCACTACGTACTCCTGCCAGGAGGGGAAGTAGTGCACATCTGCATACCAATTAAAGGCGATTACAGAAACGTTCAGGCGGTTGAGTATGATGCCAATCAATGCCATGACGGCGGCAATTTTTACGATATTCAGACTTCTGTGCTTAAAACCAAACGCAAACATCAATGCTGGAACCAACACGAATCCGATCACCTCGACCAGGAACCAAAGTCCCCAGCCATCAACAATCAAGTCCCACTGCTTGTCATGAATGAAGAGCAGTGCTTTGAAGAAATAATAGACAATCATGGTAATGGCTGCGCCCTTAGCCAGTCCAAAAACAATATCATCAAAGTGGTGATGGTGTTCCGCGGGAATCAGCTTTTCGAAAACCCTGTGGCTAATGGTCCCTTCGACGATGATCATGGCCAAGCCAGCGTAAATACTGGACACAAAAAACAGGATCGGTATGAACTCCGACCACCACAACGGGTGAATTTTGGGTTTCGCCATGAGGAACAATGCGCCAAGACCTGATTGGTGAAGTATTGATAGTGTGATTCCCAGGACAACCGTGGCGATGGTGAGCTTCTTGAGGACTCTTTTTGCCTTCTCCAAATGCAACCATTCTGCAATCACTGGCGAGAACTCAACGAACTCAGCAACCATGTAGAGCAGGAAATGCCAGCAGATCAGGAACAGAACGGAGCTGAACCCAAAGGAGTTGCCAATGTAAGGGTTCGGGGCGTTCCATGGCCGTCCAAGATCGATAAGCAGCGCACCACCATAGAATGTGTAGGCAAGCAAACCGTTCAAAACGGTCGCACGCACAATTCCGTGATACTTGTCGACCCCCATGACATAAACCACGAAGGTTATGACATAGGCGCCACCGGCAAGGGCAACACCGGTTATCACATCGAAACCCATCCACAGGCCCCAGGGTGTTTCCTGTGTCAGGTTGGTTACTGATCCCAGGCCATGGATAAAGCGATAAACCAGGATGCCCAGGCCGGTCAATATCACCGGTATCGAGATGACGTTGAAAGGGGTGAGCCAGGGTCCCCGTGGTTTTAACTCCTGAATCAAAAACCTGGATAAGTTACCGAAGGAATCGGTTATTGCCACGTCCCTATTCATCTTTTCTTCTCTTCTTTATCAACATCAAATTCGAGCGTGAACTCGCTTTCCGGGACGGACCTGCTGGCATCCGCCAGTGCATTGAGCCCCAGTAGAAAAGCCGGCACACCAAAAAGAATCATTGGCACGGCATAGAGAAATTCTTTTGTGTATTCCGGGTAAGCTTTCTTGCCAAGATCTGTTCTGAACCCAATCTGGTCAAATGGCACAGCAGACAAATAGATGTATCCGGTCCCGCCAACTTCGTGCTCACCGTAAATGTGGTGTACATATTGGTCCGGGTAGCTGTAGATACGGTGCCTGGCGATTTCCAGGTTTTTGACACGTGTCCCGAACATCAGGGCATCGGTGGGGCAGGCACTGACGCAGGCCGGTTTTTGCCCCTCCTCCAAACGCTCGAAACACATCGTGCACTTCTGCAATTTCGGGTTCCACTCGTCGTATTCGAACTTCGGCATTTCAAAGGGGCATGAAACCATGCAGAATCGGCAGCCGATGCACTTGTTGCCGCGCCAGATGACCGGACCGTGATCGGTTTGTTTCATCGCCTCGGTCGGGCAAGCGATGGCGCAGGCTGCCTGGTAGCAGTGCATGCACTGCTTTTTAACAAATACATCACCCTTTTCCGTCTCGAACTTGTTGACGACGGTCCACTGCTTCTCACTTGTCTTGCGGACCTGTTCGAAGGCGCCGTCGTTCACAACGTCAGGCACAAACATATCGTGTTCCTCGGCACAGGCGACTTCGCATGCCCGGCAACCGATACAGCGGGTTGTATCCACCAGGATTCCGACAAACTCCGCTGAATTCTGGTTTTCCTGGGCATTCAGCTTTTTGCCCGCGATGGCTGTGCCGCCAACGAGAACGGATGTTTTTAGAAAACCTCGTCTATCCATGATTTCTCCTTGCACCTTGACGGGTAATGAACCCGGCCAGGGTCAACAATTTCAAAAAAGCCTCAACTATTCCTGTTCCTTCACGTGGCAGGTAACGCAGCCCTGGCTCGCCTCTGGGCCGGTGCCGGATTCGTGGCATTTCCAGCATGTTTTATGGGTTACCACTTTCGCACTGAGCGTTTCATCCGCGATATTTTCAAGATCAGAAAGATGGCACTGGGAGCACTTGTAATATTCATTGTCGGTGGTCGAACCCGTGCTGTGGCAGGTCTGGCAGTTGCTCCAGGAAGATTCCATGTGATCGGGATGTGGCGCGTTCAGTGCCTTGGCATGAATCTGGTGATGACATTCGGCGCACTCCATATCGAGATTCACGACATGCTGCTTGTGGGAGAACTCAACATCGCCTACAGATGCCTTGAAAGTAATGTTGGCAGGCAAATCCGGATATGCTGTCGATGAGTCAGGGGGTGGTGTATCTGTCCCAGGCACCGGGTGGGCAATTTCCGCCCAGCGCTTTTCAAAATCGAAAGGCATATAGGTAGGACTTTCCTCGTTGTGACACTGCATGCAGGCCTCTGCGGACAGGTCCATTAACAAGCCGGCCTGGCGGGCGGCCTGCGGGTCAACCATGATTTTTTTTGGCCTGTAATCGGAGCCCGGCCCATGGCAGGCTTCACAACCGACGCCCTCGCTGTCGGCGTAGCGGCCCTTTTCACTGACAATGGCCCCGTCGCCCAGGCTGGCGCGCGTGGTATGACACTTCAGGCAGGCGGGCTCCTGTTGGGGGTCGCCCAGCCCAAGCTCGGACGCGATCTTCCAGGATTCCTTTGAGCCGAGGGTTACAAAGGCCCCGGCGTGTGCTGATTCGGTCCAGATCTTCCACTGGTCGCCGGTTTTGGACTTGTGACAGGTCTTGCATTTGGCGGCTCCGACTATCTCATGTTCAGCGACCGCCGGCTGTGCGACAAGAATTAGCAAGCAGCCGGTAACGAGAATTGAGAACGCCATAAAACGCTTTTTATTCATGATTCCTCCGGAACTGATACGGGTGTCCGTCGTTCCTGCGAATGACTAACGGGTAAAACAACAGAGGAAATTCCACCCTTGATAACACCTGTGCCCACAAAGTATTAATACCCCTCAGCACGTCCCAAAAAGCCTGGCTGTGCGCTAACTAAAACTACCGGCCTGCAGAAACGGTTCTGAAAAATCGGCCAGCATCTTGACGAACCGGTCATTTCTTTTTTGCTCGGCCTCTTTACTTTCGTCGGCCCCGAGTTCAGTCGTGTCCCGTAAAAACTGGTTGGCGAATTCATGGTACCTGTCGATTTCGCCCTGGTACCATGCGACCGAATCGCGCCCGATCAGCAGGGACGACAACTCGGCTGAGAGGTTGGACGGTTCAATGCCGCACATCCAGCTCAGCGTAAATGGCTTGATGGCCAGCCACTCGGGGTGCTCGGCGTGCTCTGTATTCACAGAAGTGACTCTGCCGCTGACCGGCGCGGGTATGTTCAGATCATAGTCATCGATTTTCAGAGTAAACAGCGTTTCGCCTTGCTCAACAACTTGCCCGTTTTCAGGTAACCGGACTGCATCGATGTTTTCGAATATTTTCCTTATCAGGTCATCCGGGCCAGTGCGGATCGTGCCGTTGGATTCGATCTTCGCCCACGCATGCTGTGGGGATATGAATATTCCGGCCGGAACGTTCAATTCGAACTTCGAGTGAGATTCACCGGTGCCCGGCTTGATCAGGCGAATCTTGTGGCGCATGTGCCGTTCGAGCTTGGCTTGCCGCTTGATCAGTGCATTGCTGACAAATGCAAGCAATTCGTCTTCGGTAAAGGGCTTCTCCACGTAGTCCATTGCGCCAAACCTGACCGTATCAACCGCAGTTTCGATCGACGCGTAACCGGTGATGACGATGACATCGATATCGGGTCGCAAGTGCTTGACAGCCTTGGTCACCTCGACACCATCCATTTCCGGCATTTTGAGATCGGTGAATACGAAGTCGTAGTCGTGCTTGCGAATGAGCCCGAGGGCTTCCTGGCCCGTCTCAACCGTATCGATGCTGTAACCGGCCAGAACAAGCATTTTGCGGAAGCTGTTAAGTATGGATTCCTCATCGTCAACGGCGAGGATTCGTGCTTTTGGATTATCCACCTCGACGCGTTTGAGGGTATCAGCCTCTTCGCTGACATCGAGCTTCAAGCCGATATCCAGTGCTTCTTCCCTTTCCCGCCTTGTACGCTCTTCACGCGCTCTTTTCAGCAGCACGCGCAGCGCATAATCGACCAGGATGAAAACGACGATTGTGACTAAAACGATTAATGCAACGACCATTTGATCAATCCTCTACAGATGACAAAAACCGTTTACGCTATGTAAAACAGGGTCCAGGCCGCACAATTCGTCGTGACGTGCCGGGCTACGATGATAATATTTTTATTGCTATTGATTCACGGCGTAGGCCGGATCACTGGGTACGAAATTATCTGCCGGATAATTGGACTCCAAGCGCAAGAGACTAAAACGAGTAGACCACCTAAACCCGTCAAGTGTAATGACATAGGTCAACAAAATAATGGGTAATTGCTGCGGGTCAATGAACTATCTTTGTCGCACTTTCTCAGCGGTTTTCAATTACGCGAAAACCGAACGGCAGGATGGCGAGGCGGGTCATTTTCAGATGCTGGGCTGCGAAAGGCAGACCAACGATGGTAATGGCGAACAGCGCTGCCAGGAAAAGGTGAATTAGCGCCAGTTCAAGACCGGGTAATAGTATCCAGATGATGTTCATAATGACAGAAAGACAACCACCGGGCGGTTCGGTCTCGCGGATTTCCCGCCCGAATGGCGCCAGGCCAAGTATGGATAGTTTGAAGCACTGAATCCCGAAAGGAATACCAATGATGGTGATGCACAAAATGATACCGCCGAGGATATAGGCGAGCGCGACCAGAAAGCCGCCGAGTATGAACCACAGAATGTTAAGCAGCAATGACATGATCAGGTCCGGCAATATACGCAACAGCGCGCGGCATTATTATTACGAAGGTTGCGCAATCTTGCAAAGCCGATAGCCAGGGGCGGGCGGGATACTATTCCGGTGGCGTAAAAACCTCGCCTGGCATGACCGCTTGCCCGGCGCCGGTAATTTGTCGGTTGTCCTGCGCTAACTGCTCCAGCCGTTGCTGTGCCAGCCACGCAAACAACAGGCCATCCACCCAGTCGGGGTCGGCCCCGTGCCGCGTAGTGGGTTCAATAATCGCCTTGGGCAGTGCGGCTGAAAGTCTGCGCAGCAGGAAAGCATTGTGGGCTCCCGGTCCGCAAACCAGCAGCCGGTCTGGCCCGGCGGCGTCCTGCAGGCGGTTGGCAATGCTTACCGCCGTCAGTTCCGCAAGCGTGGTTTGCACGGTTCCCGGCGGCAGGCTCGCGCCCGCCAGGTGCTTGTCCAGCCAGTCCATATTGAAGTACTCAAGTCCCTTGGCGCCGGGCGCCGGCAGACTGAAATAGTCGTCATCGAGCAAGCGCTGCAAAAGACCGGCATCTACGACGCCCTTGCTGGCCCAATTGCCGGAACTGTCGGAGTCCTTGTGCAAATGCCGCTGTGTCCAACCGTCCATCAGGCAGTTGCCTGGCCCGCATTCAAATGCCGAGACCCCGCCGCGAGCCGCTAATGTAGTCAGGTGGGCAGTTTCGCCGAGGTCTACAACGGCACGGTTCTCAGTGCTGCTGGAAAACAGGTGTTGGTGTAGCAGCGGCGCCAGGGGTGCCCCATGGCCGCCGCTTTCGACGCCGGCTGAACGGTAATCCGCCACCACCGTGGTCGCGGTTCCCCGCGCAATCAGCGCCGGGTTGGCCAATTCCACTACCACCGGAGTTTCGCCGTCGGGTTCCTGCCAGACGGCCTGACCCTGAACCCCGATCGCCCTGACATCGCGCATTTCAAGGCCGGCCTCGCGCACCAGGTTTTGCGCGACCCGCGCAAAAAATCGCCCGAGATTGTCATCCAGCAAAGCCGACACGTCACTGCCCGGCCGCTTGCCCGTTGCCAGCACCTGTTCGAGTGTTTGCCTGATGGCAGGGGGATATGGCGTGCGCATGGCATGCAGGATACCCATTGATCCGTTGATGATATTCACCAGTGCGGCATTAACGCCACGGCGCGATCTGCCGGGGAACATGCCAATGAACAGTTCGTCACTCACGGGCTGCTGGTGGCGTACATCGAGGCGGATTCAAGGCGGCTGAGTTGTGATAATACGGGGGCCGTTTTCAGTTTGAATTCACTGAGCTGTTCCGGACCGAGGGGATCCGCCTTGGGCAAGTCAACCGTGCGCGGGTTGCGGTGGACGCCGTTGAGAAGGAATTCGTAATGCAGGTGGGGCGCCTGCGCCAGGCCCGTTGCCCCTACGTAGCCGATGACCTGCCCCTGTTTGACCCGCTGGCTTTTTTTGACCGTCCGGTTGGTAAAATGCAGATACTTGGTGACGATACTGTTGGCATGCTGGATAAACACGTGGTGGCCATTGTATTTGTTGTATGCCGAGCGAATGACTTTTCCGTCCCCGGCGGCATAAACCGGGGTGCCCTTGGGTGCCCTGTAATCTATCCCATTGTGAGCCTTGATCCTTTTCAGTATCGGGTGGAAACGCTTCGGGTTGAAGCTGGAACTGACGTATGAAAAGTTCAATGGCGCGCGCAGAAAGGCCTTGCGCATGTTGCGGCCGTCGGGCGCAAAATACTGGGCCTGGCCGTCAACTTCAAAGCGCAGCGCCTGAAATTTTTCACCCTGGTTGACGAAGGTGGCGCCGACGATTTCACCATCGCGCAGGAAGCTCCCGTCGCGGTAAACCTTTTCGTACAGAAGGTAGAAGCTGTCTTCCTTGCGGATGTCGAGCACGAAATCGATATCCCAGCCGAACAGGTTTGCAAGTTTCATTACCATGCCATCGGTGAGTCCGGCTTGCTTGCCAGCCATGAAAAGTGACGAGTCGATGGTGCCACGGGCTTCACTCATCTCCGTATAAATGTCGCGGGCCTGCCTGCTGGCCTGCGCCACCTGCCCGTCATGATCAATGATCAGGTAATTGCCTTCATTGATGGCATAGCGCATCCGCTTCAGGGAGCTGTCTTCATGTCGCTGAAATTCAAACAGGTCGCCGGGGCGGATTTTCTTCAGTTGCCTGGTGTCGTCGTTCAACGCCATGATTTCATGCAGGGTTCCGGCACCGAATCCCTGTTGGCGAAATATGTTGTCAAGTGACTGACCGGGCCGGACGACAACATCCTGCCACTGCTCCGTTTCAGCGGGGATTGGGCCTGTCGTATCTCCATAGCCGGGCGCAGGAGCGCCCTCTGCACCGGGAATCCCGGCCAGCGGTTGCTCCGGCAGGTTCAGACTGACCAACTTGCTGGCCACGTCCGTTTCGTCCTCACCACTGTCAAGGCCACCCAGGGCGATGGCGAAGGCGATCAGCGTCAGTGCAAATACAAACAGTTTGTTGCGGGCGGGCTTGATATCAAACCGCCTTAGTTTTTCGGCCATGCCGAAAAAGAATTTATTTTTTTGCATGCCGTGTATTGACCATCTTTAATGGCTCGCGTTCAAGCAGCGCAAAATATACCACAGCGGGTGAAATCCGCAGTGTGAATTTGCCCCGTCATGGTGCAATATGCGGATTTGGGCTGGAGGCCAGCCTAGCAAGGCAATACAATGCCTGTTCTTTCGTAATTGCGAAACAAACTGGCGACGCGCGGACTGGTATATGACAGATGTAAAAAAAGCCCTTCAACTGATCTCACGGGGCACCGAGGAAATCATCAAGGTTGAAGACCTGCAAAAGAAACTTGAGTCTGGGAGAACCCTGAGGATCAAGGTGGGTTTCGATCCCACGGCGCCCGATTTGCACATCGGCCACACCGTGATCATCAACAAGATGCGCCAGTTCCAGGACCTGGGGCACGAGGTCACTTTTCTCATTGGCGACTTTACCGGCATGATCGGTGATCCGACCGGAAAAAATGTTACCCGTAAGCCACTGACCCGGGAGCAGGTGCTGGAAAATGCGGAAACATACGCCACCCAGGTGTTCAAAATACTCGACCGCGAAAAGACCAAGCTCCGTTTCAATTCGGAATGGATGACGGAGTTGGGCTCGGAAGGCATGATCCGGTTGGCGGCAAAATATACGCTGGCACGCATGCTCGAGCGGGATGATTTCGAAAACCGCTACCGTAGCGGACAGCCGATATCCATGCATGAGCTGCTCTATCCGCTGGCACAGGGCTACGATTCAGTGGTGCTGGAAACCGACGTGGAAATGGGCGGCACGGACCAGAAATTCAACTTGCTGGTCGGCCGGCATCTGCAGCAGCACTATGGCCAGGAACCGCAGGTCATCATAACCCTGCCGCTTCTGGAGGGCCTGGACGGCGTGCAGAAGATGTCCAAGTCACTGAACAATTACATTGGCATTACCGAGACGCCCGATGACATGTTTGGCAAACTGATGTCGATCTCAGATGAAATGATGTGGCGTTATTTCGACCTGCTGAGCTTTAAGGGGAACGAAGAATTGGCGAGCCTCAAACAACGAGTCGCCGATGGTGAGAACCCCAGGGATATCAAGTTTCTCCTGTGCGAGGAAATCGTCGAACGCTTTCATGACCGGGCTGCGGCCATCGCCGCCCGGGAAACCTTTATCGCCCGTTTCCGCGGCGGGGCCATGCCGGAGGATATCGCCGAGAAAACGCTGGATAGTGGCGGGCAGGGTATCGGTATTGCAGCGGCGCTGACCCAGTGCGGACTGACTGCCAGCAATTCCGACGCGTTCAGAATGCTGAAGCAGGGTGCTGTGCGCATCGACGGGGAAAAAATCAGTGACCGCTCCTTGCAGCTGCAGCCTGGCTTTGAAGGAATCCTGCAGGTCGGAAAACTCAAGTTCTGTAAAGCCAATGTCAAGTAATCACACGTTAACTGCGGATGAGCTGCTCAAGCTACGCCAGCGCCTGGATGAGATAGACACCGGTATTGTCGACCTGATCGCCGAGCGCCAGGCCGTGGTCACGACCATTGGCGAGCACAAGCTCAAGACCGGTTCACCGTTGCGCCATTATGAGCGTGAGCGTGAAGTGATCGACCGGGGCGTGGCGCGGGCCGAGTCCCTGGGCCTCGAAGGTGCCGTCGCGCGCGAAATACTGCAGACCCTGATCCATCACTCGCTCAGCAACCAGGAGACCCACAAGCTGGTCCAGTCCTACCATGGCCATGGACAGCGAGCCCTGGTGATTGGTGGTCTCGGCCGCATGGGCGTGTGGATGTCGCGTTACCT
>JABDPJ010000323.1 GCA_013042835.1 Lysobacterales bacterium | reverse complement strand
CTGCTAACGCCAATGCGAGAAAAAGACAACCGCATCATGGTGACGTTACCCGTATCTACCTGAGTGAAATCGGGCGCGCCAAGCTTCTGACTGCGGATGAGGAAAAGTCCTTGTCACGCGCAGCGCGCGGAGGTTGCATGGCCAGCCGGCAACGGATGATCGAGTGCAATCTGCGCCTCGTAGTCAAGGTGGCGCGTGCCTACATTAACCGTGGCTTGCCGCTACTCGACCTGATCGAAGAAGGCAATCTTGGCCTGATCCGGGCGGTTGAAAAATTCGATCCTGAGAAGGGTTTCCGATTTTCTACTTACGCAACCTGGTGGATTCGCCAATCCGTAGAGCGCTCCATCATGAACCAGTGCCGCACGGTTCGTTTGCCAATCCACGTCATTCGCGAATTGACCACCTATTTGCGAACCACGCGCGAACTGGAACAAAAATTGGGCCGCCGACCCGCGATCGAGGAGGTCGCAACCAAGCTGGATAAACCCAGCAAAACGGTACACACACTGTTCAGTTTCAACGAGCCAACAACTTCCGCCGATGGCACGACCAGCAACCAGAATAAGGCGGTCATCGACACCATTGCCGACGATCAGGGCCTGACGCCTGAGGGTGAGTACGCTGAACAGGCCGCAGGAGAATTGCTGGGCCACTGGCTGGAACTGTTACCCCAGCAGCAACGCGTGGTGGTTGAACACCGCTTCGGGCTGCATGGTAATGGGCGGCGCACGCTGGAAGAGGTTGGGCAGCTACTCGGTGTTACGCGGGAACGGGTGCGCCAGGTTCAACTGGCGGCATTGACCCGTCTGCGCGAAATCTCCAGGCGCGAAGGTGTCATGGAACCGCCTTTCATGGAGTAATCGGCAACAGCGCCGCAACTACACAACGTCCCTCGGTCACCAGAACATTGAACGTGCGGCAGGCTGCATCCGTGCTCATGACTTCAAAGCCAAAATTCCTGCGGAAGAAATGCGCCTGTACGGATGGCGGCAGGAATATCTGCGTTTTGCCTGTGCCGATCAGGATCACTTCCGGTTGCTGGTCGAAAATGACCTGCAGACTATCTGCGTTAATATCTTCCACGCTGTTTACCTGCCAGTCGGGAATAATCCCTTCTCCGGAAATGATGAATGCACCGGTGTACAAATCCTTGTGAACGCGGATGCCCTCTGCGCTGACCGAGCGAATGAAAAATTCGTTCTGTGGTAATTCGAGGTTGAATTCCATGTTTACTTACCCGGGTCGATGACGGGCTTTTCAGGGTGTTTCCGGTAAAAGCAGGCAACCTGGCCAATGGCCTGGATCAACTCGGCCTTGCACTGGGAGGCGATACTTTTCGCCCAGGCTTTGCGGGCTTCGCGGTCGGCCCGGAGTTTGACTTTAATGAGCTCATGATCGTTTAATGCGCGCTCAATTTCAGCGATCACTGCTTCACTGAGACCCTTGTCAGCCACGGTGACAAACGGCTTCAGATGGTGGGCCTGACCCCGCAGATTTCTTTTCTGCGCTGCATTTAGTGGCATTTGATGGTTCCTGATATGGCAAACTTGTATTTTAGCATTATAAATGTCTGGAAATTTTGATTGATGGCGAAAAGTAAGAGCAGCCGGCGCTGGTTGTCGGAACATTTTGATGACCAATATGTCAAGATGGCGCAGCAACAGGGCTGGCGTTCCCGGGCCGCGTTCAAATTGATCGAACTGGACGAAAAGTACCGTCTGTTGCGCAAGGGCATGCGGGTGGTGGACCTCGGTTCGGCGCCGGGTAGCTGGACACAGGTGGTTCAGAAAGCTCTGGGTGAGAACGGGCGGATTATCGCGCTGGACATTCTGCCCATGGATCCATTGCCGGGTGTTACCTTTATCCAGGGTGATTTCACCGAGGATGAACCATTGGCTGAACTTGAGGACGCCCTCGAAGGTCAGAATGCAGACCTTGTGTTGTCGGACATGGCACCCAATATGAGTGGGATGGGCGCGGTCGACCAACCGCGTGCGATGTACCTGGCGGAACTGGCGCTTGCCTTCGCTGAGAAATGGTTGAAGCCTGGCGGAAATTTTGTTGTCAAAGTTTTCCAGGGAGAGGGTTTTGACGACTTTATGCGGCAATCCAGGTCCCTTTTTGAGAAGGTGCAGGTACGTAAACCTTCTGCATCACGGCCGCGAAGCCGGGAAGTATATATACTGGGCCACCGCCGCAAGTTACAATGAAATCAAGGCTTAAGGGTTCTGAGTTACAACAGGTTTTTGGAACGATTGGTGAAGAGCAGCGTCCAACTTGGTTCTGAACCCAATGACCGGAATTTTGAATTGAGGATAAACGATTGAATGATATGTTAAAAAATGTGATTACCTGGGGCATCATCCTGCTGGTGCTGATGTCCATTTTTAATCACTACAGCAGTGTCGGCACGGCGCCCGATGAACTCACTTATTCCGATTTCCTCAATAACGTGCGCAACGGCACGGTTGCTGAAGTCAATATCAGCAGCACGCCTGAGGGCAATACCATCAAGGGACTGGATGTCAATGGCAAGGAGTTTCACACCTTTGGCATGCCCGATCCCCGGCTCGTCGATGACCTGGTAGAAAACAACGTCGAAATTTCAGCTGAGCCACCTGAGAAGCGCTCGGTGATACTCGACCTGCTGATCAATATCATCCCGGTGCTGTTGCTGGTCGGCCTGTGGGTCTACTTCATGCGTCAGATGCAGGGCGGTGGAGGTGGCCGCGGCGCCATGTCTTTTGGCAAGAGCAAAGCAAAACTGCAAGGCGAAGACCAGATCAAGGTCACTTTTGCTGACGTCGCCGGTGTCGAGGAAGCCAAGGAGGAAGTCGAGGAACTGGTCGAGTTCCTGCGCAATCCGGGCAAGTTTCAGAAACTGGGCGGCCATATTCCGCGCGGTGTGTTGATGCTGGGGTCTCCCGGTACCGGTAAAACCCTGCTGGCGCGGGCAATTGCCGGTGAAGCCAAGGTGCCGTTCTTCTCGATTTCCGGTTCGGACTTCGTAGAAATGTTCGTGGGTGTCGGCGCCTCACGCGTCAGGGACATGTTTGACCAGGCGAAAAAGCACGCACCCTGTATCATTTTCATTGACGAGATCGACGCTGTCGGACGCCATCGCGGTGCCGGCCTCGGCGGAGGTCACGATGAACGTGAGCAAACCCTGAACCAGTTGCTGGTTGAGATGGACGGTTTTGAAGGTGGTGAGGGCGTTATCGTTATCGCCGCGACCAACCGTCCTGATGTACTGGATCCGGCCCTGCTGAGGCCCGGACGATTTGACCGCCAGGTGGTAGTGCCCCTGCCGGATATCCGCGGTCGCGAGGGCATTCTGAAAGTACACATGCGCAAAGTGCCGCTGGGCGACGACGTCAAACCACGCACGATCGCGCGTGGAACCCCGGGGTTCTCGGGTGCTGACCTTGCGAACCTGGTTAATGAGGCCGCCTTGTTTGCAGCCAGGGAAGCGGCCAAGACCGTTTCCATGGATCATTTCGAACGCGCCAAGGACAAGATCATGATGGGCGCGGAGCGGCGTTCGATGGTCATGTCCGAGAAAGAGAAAAAGCTCACGGCCTACCACGAGGCGGGCCACGCGATCGTCGGCCGCCTGGTGCCGGAACACGATCCGGTTTACAAAGTGACCATTATCCCGAGAGGGCGGGCCCTGGGTGTGACCATGTTCCTGCCCGAGCAGGACAAGTACAGTGTTTCACGCAAACAACTGGACAGCCAGATGGCCAGCCTGTACGGCGGACGGGTGGCAGAAGAACTGGTATTCGGCGTTGAAAATGTCACTACCGGTGCCTCCAATGATATCGAACGCGCAACCCAGATTGCCCGCAATATCGTCACCCGTTGGGGCTTGTCGGGGGCATTGGGCCCGCTGACTTATGCCGAGGATGACGAGGAGGTTTTCCTGGGCAGGTCGGTGACGCAGCACAAGCATGTTTCGGATGAAACCGCGCGCAAGATCGATATGGAAATTCGCGACATCGTTGAAACTGCGCATAAAACTGCAACGGATTTGATCATCGCCAACCGCGATAAACTCGAAGTGATGACCGATGCGTTGATGAAATACGAAACCATCAATACCGACCAGATCGACCAGATCATGGAAGGCAAGATTCCTGACCCGCCCGAGGACTGGGATGACTCCAACTCTGATGGCGGCAAGAAGGATGAGAGTGGTTCGGCCAGTGACTCGTCGGCTAGTTCCGGGGATACGCCATCTGTTGGTGACACGGCTGAACAACACTGACAACCGGCAGGTGTCAGCCATTATTGCTGCTTCGAAAACAGCGCTGTTTCAGCGCTGTTTTTTTTGATTGCAAAAACCCGCATGGATAGACTTCAAGGATATGAATTCAACTTTTAGTGTGCTCAATTGCGCAGGTCGTAAACTCGCCCTGGACCGACCCAGGATCATGGGCATTCTCAATGTCACGCCGGACTCTTTCTCTGATGGCGGGCGCTGGTTAGGCAAATCCGATGCAGTGCAACATGCCCTGTCCATGCAAAAAGCGGGTGTGGATATCATTGATATTGGCGGCGAATCCACCCGCCCGGGCGCTGAGGCCGTGCCGCTGCAGCAGGAACTTGACCGGGTTATCCCGGTTATTGAAGCCATTGCTCCACAGTTGACCGTACCCGTTTCGATTGACACCAGTAAGCCTGAGGTCATGCGCGAAGCTGTCGCGGCGGGTGCAGGAATGATCAATGATGTTTATGCGCTGCGCCAGGAGGGTGCGGTGCGTGCCGTGGCTGACCTGGGAGTTCCCGTATGCCTGATGCATATGCTCGGGGACCCGCGGGTAATGCAACTGGACCCGGTTTACGATGATGTTTCCGGCGATATCAGGGAGTTTCTGATCGAAAGGGCCGCGCATTGTGAAAGCAATGGCGTATTAAAAAGGAATATTCTCCTGGACCCCGGCTTTGGTTTTGGCAAGACACTGCAGCAGAACCTGGACCTTTTCAAAGGGCTTCCGGCGCTGATGGAAGCCGGGTATCCGGTTCTGATCGGCGTATCCCGCAAGGCCATGATCGGTCAACTGACCGGAAAGGAGACACCGGAACGTGTCTCCGGCTCTGTTACCGCGGCGGTGCTAGCCGCATTGATGGGCGTTGCAATACTACGGGTGCATGACGTAGCGGAGACCTGTGATGCGCTGAAGGTGGCAACTGCACTTTGGGATAATCGGGCGTAGAATAGCCGCCATGAAAAACAAATATTTTGGAACCGACGGGATACGCGGTCGCGTGGGAGATACGCCGGTCACTGCAGATTTCATGTTGCGATTGGGGCGTGCTGCGGGAAAGGTCCTGGCAAACGGAGATTCACGCTCGGTCGTCATAGGCAAGGATACGCGGATTTCCGGTTATATGTTTGAATCGGCCCTGGAGGCCGGATTGGCCGCAGCGGGCGCCAATGTTGCGTTGCTTGGGCCCATGCCAACCCCCGCCATTGCTTACCTGACACGAACCCTGCATGCCTGTGCCGGCATCGTCATCAGTGCTTCGCACAACCCGTTTTACGATAACGGCATCAAGTTCTTTTCTGCCGAGGGTGAGAAATTGCCGGATGATGTGGAGCAGGCCATTGAAGCGGAGCTCGAGCAGCCATTCTCGACCGTGTCATCCGAGAAAATGGGTAAAGCAGTTCGTATTGAAGATGCCGCCGGGCGCTATATTGAATTCTGTAAAGGTACGATCCCTTTCGAGATCACGTTACGGGGGCTGAAGATCGTCGTGGATTGCGCCAATGGCGCGACTTACCGTGTTGCACCGGCAGTGTTCGAGGAACTCGGCGCCAAGGTCATTACCGTTGGCACCGAACCTGATGGTCTGAACATCAACGAGCGTTGCGGATCCACTTACCCGGAGTTCGTCGCCAGGGCGGTACTCGAACATGGTGCTGACGTGGGCATCGCACTGGATGGCGACGGCGAC
>JABDPJ010000315.1 GCA_013042835.1 Lysobacterales bacterium | reverse complement strand
AACCATGTGGGCAAAGTCTTCGAACATGAGAGCTGCACCCCGCTTGGGCGAGGGCACTTCGACCTGATTCGTATCACCCCAGCCCTGGCGGTACTCGTAGTCGGCGGGCTGTTCAGCCGGCCTTGCGCCGAGAAAATCGTCGAGTTTGATCACGCCCTTGGCGCCTGTGATTCTCAAATCCATAATTCCGGCACCGGATTCGAAGCCACAGTTCCAGGTGGTTGTTGAACCGTCGCTGAAAACGATCACGCCACTGCCGCTGACCACGGCGCCGGTTTCCTCATCGCGGCGCAGGAAGGCTTCGACCGTTTCCGGTTCAATGCCGGGGGATGAAAACTCAACGGCGGCTTTCATGTTGTACCAGCCCGCATCACCGATGGCCCCATAGGGCTCGAGATCGGGGTTAAAGCGGATATTGCCCTTGTCGGTAAGGCTGAACTGAAACGCGGAAGCAATCGACCAGGGCCAGCCAACCGTATCCTGCGTGACCGACTTGATCTGCCGCGTGCGAGGGTGGTGGACAAAATGCGTGCCATCCATAAAGCCCACGCCGTTCCTGGCACAGGCAGCAGTGATGCGTTTGACAGAGGCCAGGTTGGCGAAGGGTTTTTCACCCAGGACGTGCTTGCCGTGGTTGGCTGCAGCGATGCAGATTTCTTCCCTGACACTGGTGGGTGTTGCCACGTAGATCGCATCTACGCCATCCCACTGACACATCTCCGCCCAGGAGTCGAAGGCTTTGGGCACGCTGTGTTTTGCCGCGAATTTCTCTGCCGAAGCCATTTTCCGGCTGGATACCGCCCCAAGCTCCGCAAAATCGGCCTGTTGGATCATTGGCGCCATGCTGTTGGCGATGCCGCCCGTACCGACAATGCCCCAGCGCAAGCTCCGGGCGGCTTTGCCGGCGGTTTCATGCGAATCGGCAAACGCCACGCTGCTGACCGTTGATGCCAGCACAGCGGCGCCGGCGGTCTTCAGCAGTTCCCGCCGTTCACTATCAACAGGGTTTGATGAGGGTTTGTTGTCTCTCGTTTCGCTCACGCCAGCCTCCGGTATGCGACCAATGATTAAAGAGATAGGGTACCGCAACCAAAACAGGAATGCCGCCTGGTCGGGGTGGGCAGCGCCGGCTTGAGCGGTTTTGTTAAACCGGTGTCACTTCGAATTCAGCGTATCCAGCGCCTTTTCGATTCGCGCGGCCAGTTCTTTAGCCTGTGCGCTGACACGTGCGGTATCGACGGTGAGGATTTCCTCATCCTTCATCAGGATTCTGCCGTCCACTACCACCGTGCTGACATCCTGCTCGTCGGCGACATACACGAGGTGCGAGATCACGTCGTAGGCGGGCACGAAGTGCACATCGTCGAACGAGACCTGGATAATGTCAGCCCGCTTGCCGGTTTCCAGCGAGCCGATGCTGTCGCCAAGGCCAATCGCCACCGCGCCGCCACGTGTCGCCATGTTCAAAACGGTATGGGCCGGCATGACCTGTGGATCCATGCGCTCGACCTTTTGCAAAAAGGCGGCCAGGCGGATCTCCTCCCACATGTCCAGGTCGTTGTTGCTGGCAGCGCCGTCGGTGCCCAGCCCGACCCGCACACCGGCCTCCAGCATTTTGACAACCGGTGCGATACCGGCGGCGGTTTTCATGTTCGAGGTCGGGTTGTGGATCACGCCAACCCTGCGCTCGGCCAATAGCGGAATCTCGGTATCGGTCGGCCACACCAGGTGTGCGCCGATGGTGGGTACGTCAAACAGGCCGATATCGTCAAAAAACTCCACGCTGGTCCTGCCATAGTTCTTTTTCGAATACTCCACTTCATATAGCGATTCGGACATATGGATGGCGATCGCGACATCGGCATCGATGGCCGCCTGGCGCACCGCGCGGAGTTGCGCCTCGTTGAGCGTGTAATTGGCGTGCGGTCCGAAGATGGGTGTAATGCGCGAGTTTTTGTCTTTCCAGCGCTTGATAAACTCCAGGCCTTTGGCCAGTGAATCCGCCGCATTGTCGGCGCCCGGGCTGGGGCGTTCGATGACAGTCGCCGATATCAGTGCGCGCATCCCGCAGGACTCGACCACTTCGGCAATGGTGTCGGGGTAGTAGTACATATCCACGAAGGTGGTGGTGCCGCCACGGATCATTTCCCAACAGGCCAGCTGGGTACCGATACGCACGAAGTCAGCGTCAACGAACTTGATCTCGGCCGGAAAAATATAGTTGCCCAGCCAGTCCATCAGGGCCAGGTCTTCGGCCACGCCGCGCAACAGCGTCATCGCGGCATGCGTGTGACCATTGACCAGCCCCGGCATGACCACCCGGTTGTTGCCCGGCAGCACCTGCGTTGCCGTAAATGCAGCAGTTATATCGGCAGCCTTACCGACTGCGACGATCACGCCCTCATTGACGGCGACCGCCCCGCCTTCAAGCACCGTGCCGCCGTTATCCATGGCGACGAGGTAGTCGCCGTGGATGATAAGGTCAATCTTTTGCGGTATTGCGGGCTGAGGGGTTGACGCATTGCCCGTCGCCATTGCTTCCTGCTCGCTGAAGCCGGCTACAGGCAGGAACAGCAGGGCAAAAAGCGTGAAGAGTACGGGTAGGCAAAAAACGGAGCGGTCTGTTTTCATTGTTCAAGCTACCGTGTGGCGTGGGTTTCCTGACCAGCCATTATAGGCGGGACGGAAAGTCCCCGTAAAAAAACATATGGCCACCGGCAATCAGTGGCCGGTTGTGACGGGCCGGGTCGGGCTGCCCGGGCGGTGATCGTCCAGCAGGATATCCAGGTCGTCCAGGGCGCCGGACAGGTTGCGGGCCAGGGTGGCGTGACTGGAGTGCCCTTCGCCAATGCTTTGTTCCAGGGTGCGCTGCTTGTCCCTGAGCAGGTTTACCCGCAGGCGGAAGCCATGTTGTTTCAGCAACCTGGAGAGCCTGTTGTGGCGCGCCAGCAAATCCTGGCGGGTGGCCTGGTAGGCGTGCTCGCACAGGGCCTTACGGCTGGAATAGCTGAAGATGTTGGTGAAAAAGATTTCCTCGTCGCCGCGGTCAGGTTCGACCAGCAGTAAGTCAGCGGCCGGGTGGCTGCGGTAATATTTCTTGAAGCCGGCTTCCATGCGTGACTGGATCAGGGCGCGGAAGGTCTGGGACATGATCAGCGGCAAGCCGCCGCCGGTCAGTTTCTGGATAGGCACCTCCGCGTTGAGATGCTTGGCATTGACGTCAAAAGGCACCAGCGGGTTGATGCCGAACAGCAGGTCGACGCCCTCGTCGAGGGCCACGGATGCGTGCAGTGTGCGCCGCAGCGCGCCGTCGACAAACGAGCGGCCGTTGATCGTGACCGGCGGATACAGGCCGGGCAGGGCGGCGCTGGCCTGCACTGCGCGCGAAATGGTGACATCGCTGTGCGACCGGCTGCCAAAGCGGACCGCGGCGCCGCTGTCCAGGTCCACGGCGATAATGTAAAGCTTGCACGCCAGGTCATCGAAGCTGTTGCTGTGGCCGGTGATTTCGAAGGCCTGCTCGAGGAAGTCGTGGATAGTCTCGTTGTCGAAGATACCGCTTGGGATCACCTTGCCCAGGTCGCTGATCAATTGCGAAATGCGCGGATGCGCGGGGTGCCGGATCAGGTCGATCAGCGTATCGCTGAAGATGGCCGGCAGCCTGGAAGCCCTTGCGAGATACTCCCGGTATGCCGGGCGCAGGAAGTGCGCCGGGTCGAACTTGAGGCTGGCGTATTCATAACCCATGAAAATCCTGCACAATTCGGCCGTGGACATGCGGTTGGCGAGCCCGGCGGCGATCAGGGCGCCCGAGCTGACGCCGACATAGACGTCCAGGTCATGCAGCCTCAAGCCTTCGATGCTCTCATCGATGGCGCGCAAAGCGCCCAGTTCATAGATGGCGCCGACCGGTCCTCCGCCCGCTATGGCGAGTCCCGTTTTGGGTGGATAATGTGCCTGGTCGGGCGAATTGGCTTGGTGTATTGTGAGCATGCGTTTGCAGCCTGTTGGGATAGCCTGATTTTACCGGTGCGGCTTGCGATTGACCAGCTTGGCGCCATGTTAATAATTGAACAGTCCGAAGCGTTTCGAAGGTAACTATTTTGAAGCGACATGCCCCACACCTCCGGCAAGCCCTCGCCGACAGCCTTGCGCTGGCGCTGCGTCTTGACGAACCCGGTTTTTCGTTGCAGGAATTCGAATACCTGCAGGGCTGGCAGCGTAAGCGGCTGGAGCGCAGCTACGATAAGCTGATCAGCCAGGAGCGTTATAGTGCAGCCGGTGAATTCTTCCTCGCCGAGCTTTACGGCGGCCTGCATTTTCGCGAGCGGGACCAGGAGATGGAGCGCGTCCTGCCGGTCATGATCAGGATGCTGCGCGATGACATGATCCGGGTGCTGGCCGAGGCCTTTGAGCTGCAATCGCTGAGCCTGGATTTTGACATGCGCATGACAGCGGCGCTTATCGAGGCAGGTTGGGATGAGCTGGACACGGCACGCTACGGCGAGATCTACCGGGCCACCGGTCGCCCGGCAGAGCGCGCAAGGCAGATCGAGCTGATCGGCCGCCTCGGCATGGAACTCAATGAACTGGTACACCACCGCCTGGTGTTGTGGCTGATCAGGACGCTCAGGGGCCCGGCACGGGCGGCCGGTTTCGGCCTGTTGCAATCATTCCTGGAGCAGGGTTTGAACGCCTTTCAGCGCATGGGCGACGGCACGGTTTTTATTGAAACGATCTGGAACAGCGAAAGGGAGATCATGCAGCGCCTGTTTGCAGGCAGTGAAGATCCGTTTACCAGCTGACTTCTTCGGCTAATCCGCCGTGGCTAAACCTGCTCGAACTCGCAACCGAAATGTTCCCGCAGGTAACGGACGATCTCCTGTTCGATCGGCTGTTTCAGCATCATCAACATAAAACCCAGGTTGGCCTTGATTCTCAGCTCACTGTCCT
>JABDPJ010000313.1 GCA_013042835.1 Lysobacterales bacterium | reverse complement strand
CTGCCTTCAGCCCGGCATTGACGTTGCCACCCGCCTCGGAGCGACCCTGGTCAACATGCGTTTCGTCAAGCCGCTGGACGCAGGTCTCATTTGCGAGATGGCGGAAAGCCATGAACTGTTAGTCACGGTCGAAGAAAACGCGGTGTTGGGTGGTGCGGGTAGCGGCGTGAATGAACTGCTTGCCAGCAAGGGTATGCCGGTCAACATCCTCAATATCGGAATACCGGATCGCTATGTTGAACATGGCTCCAGGAATGATTGCCTGGCAATGGCCGGGCTGGACGCAGATGGAATATTTGCACAGGTGAGCGAGCGCCTCAAAACGATCGACTTCCCACGGCCCGCCGCAGGCGGCGATATCTAGACGTCTTTTGTCAGCCCCAACAGCTGGCGATCATGCAAACCTGACAACGTCAGTAGAGCCAGCACACCTCCGCACAAGGCCCACATCATGTCTGACTGCGTGTCCCAAACATACCCCTGCGTGCCGAGAAACGCGTCCGCTGCCTCGGCGCTTAGCAACGCCGCCCACCACTCGATGAGTTCATAGAAAGCGCTGATTGCCAACACAATGCAAAGCAGCAGAAATACCAACCAGCCACGGCGAACCACTACCCTGTTTCGCAGCATGACTTCCCGCGCGATCATGACCGGTATGAAGCCTTGTGCCAGGTGCCCCAGCTTGTCGTAGTTGTTTCGGCCTGTTCCGGTCAGATTGCTCATCCAGTCTCCAATTGGTACTTCCGCATAGGTGTAATGGCCACCAACCATCAAGATAACCGCATGCACCAGGATCAAAAAATATACCAGTCCGGTTAAGGGAAAACGCTGACGCGTCAAAGCCAGGATTGCGAAGCCGATCAGGGCAGGAATGACCTCCATCCACCAGGTCAGCCGGTCAGCCGGCTCAATTGCGGACCAGGTCAGAACCGCTGCGAAAACAGCGATCCATAGCAGATTTTTATAATTCAAGTGTGCCACCTGCAATTGAACGCTTTGAATGTACCGGTTTGGTTAAAGCGTCTGCTGTTCAGTCACGTTCCCGTTGCTTTACTGCGACCTGAAAAAATGCAGCCAGGCCCGTTCATCATTCAGTGCCTATCCTGACCGACAGCACGTCGCAACCGGCACCGTGCAATACCGCATTGGCCGTCGATCCTAACAGCAATTGAAGCCCTTTCTGTCCATGCGTACCGATGACGATGAGGTCTGTCGCATAGGTTTCAGCAAATCGATGAATCTCATGTGCGGGCGAACCGTGCAGTATGTGCAGCTTATCCTCGGGTAAGTCAAACTTCTTTCCCAGGGCCGCCAGTTTTTCCTTGAGTTCTTCGCCCAGTTGCGCCTCGAGATCACCAAGACCACTGAACGCAGCGCTCTGGGGTACGATGCCGACGTACACGTTGTCCATTGGCTCCTGAACGTAAACCAGGTTCAATTCAGCGTCGGGGTCCGAAATTTGCATCGCTTTTTGCAGCACAACGTCTGATTCACTGCTCAAGTCAACCGCGACAAGCACTTTCTCATAGGTAGCCATATCATTCTCCAGCAACATCCATTACAGGATAATATCCTGCACAATGGGTTTGTTGATCGAAATCAACCAAGCCCTATTATGTGTGTATCCTGTCACCACAACTAATTATTAGACCTGATTAAACCGTCAAGATTCCAGTTGGCGCCGCCGGCCAGCGTGACGCCGTGACCGGTCGCCTGTTCATAAGCATACGCAGCGCGTAGCAATGCGGGTTCTGAAAAGGCCGTGCCGACGAAGGACAGCCCCAGCGGGAGGTCTTTCCAACGTCCCATGGGTACCGTGATATGGGGGTACCCGGCGATCGCCGCCATGGAACTCGCACCCCCCTGGAAATTGTCGCCGTATACCAGGTCGATGACAAAAGCGGGCGCATTGCTTCGCATGACCAGCACTTCGACATCATGGGCTTCCAGTAAACTGTCGACAGCCGAGCGGGTAAACGTTTGTATCGTCGCCAGGGCCTGCTTGTATTCGTCGCTGTCAAGGCCGTTCTTGCTTTGCGCCTCCTCAAACAGATCCTGTCCAAACCACGGCATTTCCTGCGCGGCATTTTCATGGTTGAACGCAATCAGCTTTGCAAGTGTGAGCATGTTCAGGGAACCGGGCAGCGTCGCGAAGTAGCGGTTCAGGTCGTGTTTGAATTCATAATAAAGAACATTAAGTGCATCATCCCAAAAACCCTCGGGCCAGTCCGGAAAAGTGAGGTCCTCAATGATTATTGCGCCGGCACCTTCCATATCGGCCACGGCCTGGTCAAAAATACCGGCACTGTCGCTATGGAATGTCTGCGAGCGGATCACGCCGACCCGTAAACCCTCTAATCCGTTGCGCCGTAATTCACGGACATAGTCACGCCCATGGAAGCTGGCGTTGCGGGTAGTCAGCGGGTCTTCCGGATCCACACCTTCCATGGCTGACAGCAACATGGCGGCGGACGCCACGTCGGTGGCCATGGGACCGGCGGTGTCCTGGCTATGCGCAATGGGCACAATGCCACGGCGACTGACCAGGCCAAGCGTTGGCTTGATACCGACCACACCATTGACCGCGGCAGGACAAATGACTGATCCATTGGTTTCCGTGCCCACTGCAAAAGGCACATAGCCGGCCGCCACTGCAACGGCAGAACCTGAGCTGGAACCGCATGCGGTACGACCCTGATCCCAGGCGTTAACCGTCAGGCCGCCGACGGCACTCCAGCCGCTGCTCGAATCGTTATCGCGAAAATTTGCCCACTCTGACAAGTTGGTTTTGCCTGCAATGACAAGGCCGGCTTCCCGTAGCCGCCTCGTTATTTCGGCATCCCGATCCGTACGATTATCCTTGAGCGCCAGCGATCCGGCCGTGGTCGGCATATCCCGCGTTTCAATATTGTCTTTAAGCAACACTGGAAAACCGTGCAATGGCCCCCTGGACTCACCTTTCGCACTTTCCTCATCCAGGCGGACTGCGGTTTCCGCAGCATCCGGGTTCAAGGCGATAACTGCATTAAGCTGTTGCTCCCATCGCCTGAGCTGTGATTCCATCAACCGCAGTCGGGACTGGGCCAGTTGTGTGGTTTCCGCAGTTTGCGGGACGGCTTCGAGGCCCCTTGCGGTCTGCAGGTAGGTTGCAAAGCTCCCCAGCCAGTGCCCGCCCTCGTAATGTTCACCGGTAACCGATGCAAGCCCGGACTCCTTGTGGGCTGCCGCTGCATTCAACAAAGCTGGCCTTCTGACATCCTGCGGCGGTAAACCGGAAGCTATACCCTCCAGCATCCATGCGCGGCTGATATTCAAGCCATCCAGGTGGGCCAGTTTGCCATCTGTCGGATCCGTAACGATAGCGAGTGGCAACCAGTTTCCATTCCCGTCCGTTGGCAGACCAGGCAAGAAATCCGTCAGCCAGGAGGCGAAATCAGCAGCGGGCAAAAGACGCCGCATCAGGTCGGCTTCAGCCAGGCACGGGGAAAGAAAATCCTGTCCGCCCGGTTCATACGCCAACGGACAATCCCTGTCGCCCAGGTAAAACTGTTTTGACCGGTTTGCCACCAGTTGGCGGAACCCGGTGTTGCCTGCAGCTTCCGCGTAGTCAAGAAACAGGCCAAAGGCAAAAGCAGTTTGGGCGTGTTCACCAATACGTATCGGATAGGCCAGCTTCCCCAGCCAGGTCTGCGTATTTTCAACCAGCACGGTTTCCACGGGCGTCAGTGTGTTCAACCAGCGTTTCGCCCGTGGGTCATCCCATTCGTGTAATTCAGCCGTCAACTGCAACAGCCAGGCCACACCGTAGGGCCTTTCGAAAGAGGCACGCTGTTCATGGGTCACATATCCGAGCTCGACGGCGACATTTTCAGCACTGAAGCTCTTGTCCAGGGCGGCCTCGATTGCAGGCGCGAAACCAGCATCCGGATACAGGCGCAGAAGCCGGACCAACAACCAATGACCATGCACCGAAGAATGCCAGTCGAAACACCCATAGAAAACCGGCGTCAGCTCACGGGGCGGCGCCACGTCCTGGTCTCCGGACAGGACATGGGAAATCTTGTTGGGATATTCTTCATGAACACAGGCAAGCGCCAGGTTCGCA
The DNA here is from genome assembly GCA_013042835.1 of Lysobacterales bacterium. Taxonomy (GTDB): domain Bacteria; phylum Pseudomonadota; class Gammaproteobacteria; order Xanthomonadales; family SZUA-36; genus SZUA-36. The sequence goes on along the minus strand of JABDPJ010000313.1, from coordinate 365 downwards.
AACCTTTCAATTTCAGCCGGGGTACTCGCCGTGAGCGAATGCGGCTGGACCGACACCACCAACACCATGAGTCCGGCCAGTAGTTTCAAATTCATTCTGTGCTCCTGTCGCCACGATTTATCGCCGGGTCAATGGCCCGGCGGATAAACAAATGTAGCAAAAAAAAGGGCGCCGAGGGACGCCCTGTTCAAAAAAAAGTACCGCTTGGTCAAGCGGATCATTTAACGGTGGCCATGCACTCGATTTCAACCCGCGCGTCCAGCGCCAGACCGCTGCTGCCCAGGGCACTCCGGGCGGGTGGGTTAGTTGGAAAGTAGGTGATGTAAACCTCATTCATAGCCGCCCATTCCTTGATATCCGCCAGG
>JABDPJ010000311.1 GCA_013042835.1 Lysobacterales bacterium | reverse complement strand
GGCTTTGACCACCCACATCTTACCGCCAAGGCTTTGCGCCGCAACAACGGCTTCATCCGGTGTCCGCGCCACATTTCCGGCGGGAACGGGGATTCCGTAACTGGCGAATAATTCTTTCGCCTGGTATTCATGGAAATTCATGCTTTCTCCTCACAAAAAGGACACTGAAACCCGGGGCTCGGACCCCATCATGCCAAAGCCAGTATTTTCACCTGAAACGATGTTCAAAGCAAAGACAAGCTGAGCCCCACCCGGATGCTATACTAGGCGCATAAAAGCGCTGCAACCGGATTTGTAGGTAAATCGGGACATAACCGATAAATTTTGTCCGCAAGGAATAAATGAAGCGAATCGCATTTTTCTCTAATTACCCATTGCCCGAGGCACTGACCCACCGGGTTGTTACCTATCTGAATTTCTTCAGGCTGCTGATCAGCCTGATTTTACTGTTTGCGTTGTTCAGTGGCCTGACCGCAACTCCCCTCAGCATGAACAAAAGCGTCATCGCGGGGACGGCGCTGCTCTCCTATTTTGTCATGGCAGCGTTCCTTATTTATGAAAGCAGGCAACGGACTGCCACCACATTTTTCCTTGCCCTGGCGTCCCTGTTCATCGATATCGTCTTTCTTTCCACCCTGCTTTTTATTTTTGGCAAGCTGGAAAGCGGCATAGCGATTTTGCTTATTTTCGCCAGCGCCTCAGCAGGCATCGTACTGCCCATGCGCGTGGCGCTGTTTTACGCATCACTGGTTGTACTGGCATTTATCGGTGAGGCTGTAGTAGGTCTGTTACTTCGGGATGAATCATTAGCGGAACTGGTCAGGGCAGCCATATATGGGGCTACTACCTTTACTACAGCGATCCTGGTCAATCTGCTTTCCCGTTGGTTGAAAGATTATCGCCTCGTTGCTGAGAAACAGGCGGCCCAGCTGACCCGCTTGGAGCAAATCAATGAACTGGTGATTCGCCGCATGCGCAGCGGCGTGCTGGCGGTTGATGCTGATGGCGTGATCCAGTTGATGAATGAATCGGCCTGGTTTTTGTTGGGTCGGCCGAGGGCCAGGGAGAAAATTCTGTCGAGTATTTCCCCGCAACTCAACAAGGCGCTTGAAACATGGCAGGATGACCACTCACCGGATATTGAGCCGATGTCGCTGCGTGGCAGCCAGGCGCGGGTGATACCCAAGTTTGTTGCGCTTCCCGGTTCGACCAGTATCAGGAACCTGATATTCCTCGAGGACAACGAAGTGGTTTCGCAACGCTCGCTGGAAATGTCGGTTCACATGATGGCCAACCTCTCAGGCAGCATCGCACACGAAATCCGCAACCCGCTGGGCGCCATCAGCCATGCGGCCCAGCTATTGAACGAATCAGAAGATATCGTAGACAGCGACTTGCGCCTGGTGGACATCATCCATAGCCAGTCCGGCAGGATGAACGGCATAGTGCAGAATATCCTGCAACTGTCCAGGCATGAAAAATCAAGGCCGGATATTTTCGAGCTTACGCCCTTTTTGGAGGACCTTGCCGAGGAAACCAAGAAGTCGCTGCCCGGCATTCGCCTGACGGTGGATATCGACGCCAGTAAAAGCCAAGACCTGATTTTATTTGATCGCAGCCAATTGCACCAGGCACTGTGGAAGTTGCTGGAAAATGCGTTGCGCCACGCCCACCTTGACGCCGCAATTCCTCAGGTAATAATGACCAAGAAAGATCTACCGGGTACGGGCTACTGCATCATTACGGTCGAGGACAATGGCCCGGGTATTCCCGAAGCCAATATGGAACGAATTTTTCAACCGTTTTATACCACGCATAAAGAAGGCTCGGGGTTGGGTTTGTACATTGCCAGGCAGCTTTGCGAAGTTAACCAGGCCGAACTTACGGTGGATTCGATACTTGGCAGTTGCTCTCGCTTTCATATCAGACTAGCCTTAGCAGAGGGCAGAAAGGCCAGGCTGTTAAAACAATTAAATACAAAGGCGAAAAAGGCTTAGGGAAGACACTCAGGAAACCAATACGGAAACAATTGAACGCCATGCAACACCATGTATTAGTCATCGATGACGAACCGGATATCCGGGAATTACTGGACCTCACATTAAGCAGGATGGGCCTGACGGTTACCACGGCAGAAGACCTCGCTGAGGCGCGGCGCGCGCTGGCAATGGGGAAATTCAGTTTTTGCCTGACCGACATGCGTCTGCCCGACGGTAATGGCCTGGATCTGGTTCGTGAAATTGTCCGGGATCACCCGCAGTTACCCGCGGCGGTCATCACCGCCCACGGCAGGGTTGAAGATGCTGTGACCGCGCTGAAGATTGGCGCTTTCGACTTCGTATCCAAGCCGGTGGACCTTTCCATCCTCAGAAAACTGGTCAATACCGCACTGAAATTGAGAACCGAGGAGTCTGAAACCGCCGGTCCGGATGAACAGGATGACAGTCCTTTCGCCGATGACATGATGGACAGGTTGACCGGTAACTCGGAAGCCATTCGAAAATGCAAGGACATGATCCGCAAACTCGCCCGTAGCCAGGCGCCGGTGATGATTTCTGGTGATTCCGGTTCAGGTAAGGAACTTGCGGCACGCCTGATCCATGACCTGGGTCCCCGGGTTGACCAACCGTTTGTGCCGGTCAACTGCGGTGCGATCCCAACTGAGCTGATGGAAAGCGAATTCTTTGGCCACCTGAAAGGCAGTTTTACCGGTGCGGGAACGGATAAGGAAGGACTTTTCCAGGCGGCTGACGGCGGTACCCTGCTCCTTGACGAGGTAGCTGACCTGCCACTGAGCATGCAGGTCAAGCTGTTGAGGGCCATCCAGGAAAAAGCCGTGCTGCCGGTCGGCGCCCGCAAGGAAGTGCCGATCGATGTGCGCATTCTCAGCGCTTCACACCAATTACTGCGGCCACTGGTTGACGATGGCAAGTTCCGCAGCGACCTGTTTTTCCGCCTGAACGTAATTGAACTGCATATGCCCGGCCTCGACGAGCGCCGCGAGGATATCGCGGAACTGGTTGAGCGATTCCTCAAAGAGATCACTGAGCAGTGGGATGAATCTAACCCGCCGGTGGTGTTGCCCGACGCCATGGAAGCGCTGAAAAACCACAATTACACCGGTAATGTCAGGGAACTGATCAATATACTGCAACGCGCCATCACGATGTGCGAGGGCAATACCATCGAGGTTGACGACCTGATGCTGGAACAGGTCTCGGTGAAAGAGTCTGAGCCTTCTTTAACAAAACGTGACGAAGACCAGACGCTGGATACGTATATCGAGGATATCGAAAAGAAGATGCTGGAAGATGCTTTGAAAAAGGCGCGTTATAACAAGACGCGAGCAGCAGAGTTGCTGGGGATCAGCTTCCGGTCATTTCGTTATAAGCTGAAAAAGTTTGACATTGATTAGGCGCGAAAACCTTGCTCTGGTTATTGTAGGCAGTCTCGGTTTATACCTGTTCGTCACTTCTGCTTTTTTTGCACTTGATTTTCTAAGTGTCTTCGATGCCAAGCGCATTATTCAACTGGCCGTTTTTTCATTCATTCTGCTTTTCGCGGTCGCCTGGCCTCCTCTTCGAAGAGCCACAGTCGAGCAACTCAACCGCCTGACAACTTTACAGCGGGTATGCCTGGCAGTTTTCTTTTGTATTGGCATTATTTCATCTCTGCGGCTCGATTATCCCGCCTATGCACTCGTCGATGTCTCCATGATGTATGTGCTGATGATATTAATCGCGATAGTTGCAGCCAGTCGGAGCCTGGCGGGTGAGAGATTCGACAGATGGGCGATTGTTCTACTGGTAGCGATGGGATTCGCCGTGGCTTTCCAGGAGTTCATGGGTTTCGCGGCAGGGTGGGCTTTCGGGGCTGAATTCAGCTATGAACAGGCATTGATACATTTTGCGCATCCCCGCTTTTACAACCAACTGCAGACGTGGTCAATTCCTGTCATTGCAGCGCTGCCTTTGTTTTATCCAGCGAATCGATGGGTAAAGGTCGTCTGTGCATTACTACTGGGATTGCAATGGTTCATTGTGATTTCCATGGCTGCACGCGGTACCGTCGTGAGTTTGGTGACCGCCATGGTATTTATAGCCCTATGGATGCCGTTGCAAAGGCAATACTGGGTCAAATACCAGGTCCTGGGTG
>JABDPJ010000305.1 GCA_013042835.1 Lysobacterales bacterium | reverse complement strand
AGGTAGCCAAGCATGAAACCCGAATAGAATGCCCAGGTCCATGGGCCCAACAAGAGGCTGAACAGGCCGAATAGAATCACGGCAATTGCCAGGCTCAAAGTGATTGGCATAACGAGACGTTTCTTGTCGTTGGGGTACTGGTGGTGGACGCCATGGAACAGGAAACTGATCCTTGCCTGGAATTCACCCCTGGGGGTGAAGTGAAAAACATAACGGTGAAAAATGTATTCAAACAGGGTCCAGAATACGACACCGGATATGAACAGGACGAAAAACGCAACAATGGGAACCCCCACTTCGAAACTTTTCCAAATACTGAAAAGTATCAGAGGCAGGTACACCAACAATACCGTCACTGGCGAAATCTTGCTTAGACGTTCCAAAACGTGGTTGTTGAATAGCCTTATGTCGCCTTTTTGAGGCGCCATGTGCTGTGGAATTCTTTCTGCCTGGGTCGATTTCATACTTTCCCCGTATCAATTCGTTACAACTGGCTTCCCTAGCCCGTTCAGCCACTGTCTCAACAGCGTATTATCGCGATTTTCATGGCAGCAATCCATCCCCAGAGAGCGACTGGCCTGTTGTGAAAGACTGTCGACGCTCACAGGCAAGCATGCAAGTTACGCTTTTGAACAGCGTTTTAAACTGTCACATCCAATTTGCTTTCCTGGCAGCACAGCTGCAGCAAGCATAGACACCTGATTTCAAGAATTTGCTGCAAATAAATTCAGCCCCGGCCTGCACCGCCATATATTCAGGCAAACTATGAGAAAATCGTGCAGAATATGCAAAAACCCACTGATGCCAAAAATTTGAATATCCTTCGACGTATCTACTTTTCCATCTTTCCGGGAAGCTTGGACAAGACGCCCGACCAGAACACACAGCGAGATATTCTTCGTAGTTTCGTGCTGCATTTCAGACCCCGGCAAGTCCCCGAGAGAACCCTCAGGTTTTCGTTCGCCTTCGGCCTGGGCGATATAGCCGTGGTTTTGATTTTCCTGCTTTTCTGTAGCGGCTTGCTGCTCAAGTTTGCCTACGAGCCATCATCCGGTTCAGCCTACGATTCCATCCTTTACCTGCGAGACCAGGTTTCGTTTGGACAATTGGTGCGCAACATCCACCGCTGGAGCGCCAATGGCCTGCTGTTTGTCGTCTTCCTGCATTTCTTGCGGATATTCTATACCGGTGCGTTTACCGCACCCCGCCAGTTCAACTGGATCATTGGCCTGTGCCTTTTCGGCGCCGTGATTCTTTCCAACTTCACCGGCTACCTGCTGCCCTGGGACCAACTCGCCTACTGGGCCATAACCATCAGCACTTCGATGCTCGATTACATTCCGGCGGTGGGTACAAACCTTAAAGAGTGGCTTCTTGGCGGTACGGAGCCGGGCCCGAAAACCTTGATGAACTTCTATGCAATTCATGCAGCAATCCTGCCGGCAGTGCTGTTGTTCTTTGTGCCATTTCATTTCTGGCGCATACGCAAGGCCGGGGGCCTGGTTGTCCCGCGGACGTTGGATGAAGACCCGCAGATCAAGGGCAAGATGGTGGATACGATGCCCCACCTGATCATGCGGGAAGTCTCCCTGGCGCTGGTCGTGCTGGCGGTGGTGCTGCTGATCGCCATGTTTCTGGATGCACCGTTGGCTGACAAGGCAAACCCGGGCCTGAGCCCGAACCCGACCAAGGCGCCCTGGTACTTTATGGGCATCCAGGAAATGCTGATGCATTTTCATCCTGTTTTCGCGCTGCTGGTCATACCCGCGATGCTGGTTCTGGGGTTGCTGTTTATCCCGTATATCAACTACGAGACAAATACCACGGGCGTCTGGTTCGGCTCCGCCAATGGCCGCAAGACAGCTCTGATCGCCGTGGGTGTCGCGCTGGTGGCAACCGTTGGCGCTGTGCTGCTGAGTGAGTTTGTCATCAATTCCGGCCAATCCGGCCCAGCCACCCTGGTGCGCAACGGGCTGTTACCATTTGCCCTCATATTGGCCGTTTGCGGTGGTTTTTACCAATGGGTGAGAAAAGGGTTCAATGCGACCAACAACGATGCCGTCCAGGCTCTCTTCACATTGTTGATGACGGCTTTTGTTGTTTTGACGGTCATTGGGGTCTGGTTTCGGGGTGCGGGTATGCAACTGGTGTGGGCAGGTTAGGACCATGGATAAAGAAACCTCATCACGACGATCCTTCTTGAATAAACTATGGCTTGTATTGGGCGGAGTTGCTTTTGCCGAATTGCTCGCCATGGTATTTGCGTTTTTCAGGCCGCGCACGCCGCGCGGCACAACTGCGAGCGAAGCCAGCATCATTACCGCAGGCGCGGTTGACAATTTTGAACCTGAAACGGTCACAGCCTTTGTGCGTGGAAAGTTTTACCTCGCGAGGTTGGAGGATGGTGGTTTTCTCGCCATGTCACGCAGATGCACCCACCTGAGCTGCACGGTTCCCTGGGTCGCGAGTGATAATAAATTCATCTGCCCCTGTCATTCTTCGGAGTTCGATATACGCGGCGAAGTCGCAAACCCGCCGGCACCAAGAGCCCTCGACCTGTACCGGGTTGAAATCCAGAACAACGTCGTCAGGGTTGATACGAGCAAAGCGGAAAGACGATCCGTATTTGCGGCAAACCAGGTGACCTACCCGAAAAAAGCATGAACCGGCCTACTGAAAAAACAGCAACCTGGGAAACAATTGGCCTGATTGCGGCATTGGTGATTATCGTGTCGCTACCGGTCTATTATTTTTCGGCAGTCAACAGCGCCGAACAGCAAGAAGCGCCTCCAAGGGAAGCGAGCTTTGTCGGCAGCACCGAGTGCCGCGATTGCCACCAGCTTGAATATGAGAACTGGACGGGTTCGCACCACGACCTCGCGATGGGTGTTGCCAGCGAGTCCATGGTGCTGGGTGATTTCAACGACGCCGAGTTCACGATTCATGGCATCACTTCACGCTTCTACAGGAAGGGAGAACGATTTTACGTCTATACCAACGGCCCGGGTGGCGAGATGGGTGAGTTTGAAATTACGCATACGTTCGGCTGGTACCCGTTACAGCAGTACCTGGTCCCCTTCCCCGGCGGCCGGCTTCAGACCCTGCCAATTGCCTGGGATTCCCGGCAGAACCAGTGGTACCGGGTTCCACCCGAGGACGTGACCGACCCCAACGACTGGCTCTACTGGACCAATGCAGCGCAAAACTGGAACGGGATGTGTGCGCAGTGTCACTCGACCAACCTGAAAAAGAATTACAACCCGGAGACCGATAGCTATAACACGACCTATTCCGATATCAATGTGGGTTGTGAAGCCTGCCACGGCGCCGGGTCCCGGCACGTGGAGTGGGCGCAGATGTCGGAAATGGCCCGCCTGGAGGTAGCCAACTTCGAATTGACCCAACAAACGTCTGATATCAGTTCCCGGGAGTTGGTTGAGCTGTGCGCCCCCTGTCACTCACGCCGTGGAACCATGGGAGATGACGCGCATGCCAAGGCGGACCTGCTGGACAAATATATACCCAGCCTGCTCGGTGAAGAACTCTATTTTGCCGATGGCCAGATTCTCGACGAGGTTTACGTCTACGGCTCGTTCACGCAAAGCAAAATGTATCGCCACGACGTGCGCTGCAATGACTGCCACGAAGTGCATTCCGTCAAGCTCGTCAAAGAAGGCAATGAACTATGCCTGCAATGCCACCGCCAGGCCCAGTATGATACCCGCGAGCACCACTTTCACAAGCAGGCGGGTGAGGAAGGTGAAGCGATCAGGTCAGAGAGTGGCGAAGTCCTGTTCGAAGTCGGTACCGGCGCCCTGTGCGTGGAATGCCACATGCCGGGACGTTACTACATGGGCATTGATTACCGACCGGACCACAGTTTCAGAATTCCCGACCCCGCCCTCAATGCCGCGATCGGCTCGCCGGATGCCTGCCTGCGCTGCCATGTTGACAAGGATTCAGACTGGTCACAGCAAAGTGTGCGGGACTGGTATGGTCCCGGCACCTCGAGTCACTACGGCATGATATTTGCTGCGGCGCGTGAAGGTGATCCCGAAGCCGGCGAACAGCTTCTGCGCCTGACAGCGGATCAGCTCTACCCGGTCAACGTCAGGGCCACAGCACTCTCGTTGTTAGCCGCTTACCCGGGAGCAGCCAGCACCCAGGCCATGGAAATCGCCCTGATGGACGAAGAGGCGCTGATCCGCAGGACCGCACTGATGT
>JABDPJ010000300.1 GCA_013042835.1 Lysobacterales bacterium | reverse complement strand
GGGACGTCTTTATCGGCAACGTCTGTTGCTTCAGTGCCTTTGTTCTTTTCGCTTTGGTCCTCGCCTGTTTCCTGCGAGGAGTTGGAGTCAACAACTTTTAATTCTGAAGTCATGAGCCTGGTTTCCCGATTAAAATGAACCCGTCGAGCGGGAGTGCTTGAACATTCAGGGCTTTATCTGTTCAACGTGAAAGAAGCACCCCGAACCTCATATTCCGTCATGGATGCCTGAATGAACCCCGTTCTTAAAATATTATCAATCGTTTGGTGATTCAAGTTTCAAGGGCAGTTGGCGGATGCCGCTTTCCTGGCAGCACGGATCATTCATCCGGCGGCTGCCTCAATTTTGCGGGGTTTTGTCCGGAAGGTAGCGGATCAACATTGAATACTCGTCGATACTGGTCGGATCAATACCCTCAGGCAGTGGAATGCTGACCACGTGACCAGAACCGGGAGCGGCATCGACTGCCCGGCCGCTGTGGTCTGAGATAGAGTCAAGCCCAAAGGTCAGGTTGCCTTTCGTGGTCATCAGTTGCAGTTGGTCGCCCGCCTCGAACCGGTTTTTGACATCGACGCTAAGCCGGTCATCGTTACAATCCAGGATGGCGCCCACGAACTGTTGCTTGTCGCTGGTGGAAAAACCGCGTTCGTAATTCTGGTATTCGCCCGGCGGGTGGCGGCGATAGAAGCCTTCGGTGAAACCACGGTTGGCCATACCCTCCAGTTCCTCCATCAGTGACATGTCAAAGGGCCGGCCTGCCAGCGCGTCGTCAATGGCCCTGCGGTATACCTGTGTCGTCCTGGCGACGTAGTAGACGGATTTCGTACGCCCTTCGATTTTGAAGGAGTCAATGCCCATCTGTGTCAGCTTGCCGACATGCTGGACGGCGCGTAAATCCTTGGAGTTCATGATATAGGTGCCGTGCTCGTCTTCATACGCCGGCATCAGTTCCCCTGGCCGGTTTTGTTCCTCAAGCAGTACCACAGGGGTTTCATGAGCTGCATTCAATCGCGGTACGTCGAGGGGCAGGGTGTCACCGGTGCTGGTTTCGCGGGCCTCGTGGACATCGTACTTCCAGCGGCAGGTATTGGTGCAGGCGCCCTGGTTGGAGTCGCGGTGAGACATGTACCCCGACAACAGGCAGCGACCCGAATAGGCGATGCATAAGGCGCCGTGTACAAATGTTTCCAGCTCCATGTCGGGGCACTGCTGCCGGATTTCGGCGATTTCCTTCAACGATAATTCACGCGAAAGGATGATGCGTTTGAGTCCCATTTGCTGCCAGAACCTGACCGCTGCGTAGTTCACAACATTGGACTGCACCGACAGGTGGATGGTCTGTTCAGGCCAGCGGTCGCGCACCATCATGATCAACCCGGGGTCGGACATGATCAACGCGTCGGGACCCATCCCGATAATGGGTTCGAGGTCATCGATATAGGTTTTCAGCTTGCTGTTGTGCGGTGCGATGTTACTGGCCAGGAAGAACAGCTTGCCCATGGCGTGCGCCTCCTCGATGCCCTTACCAAGGACGTCCTCTTTGCTGAATTCATTGTTACGCACGCGCAGGCTGTAACGCGGCTGGCCGGCGTACACGGCATCCGCACCGTAAGCAAAGGCGAATCGCATATGCTTCAATGATCCCGCTGGTGATAGCAGCTCAGGTTTATTCATCCGTACCGGCCTTGATCCACGATCCCGGAATTTTACAGGATTGCATCCCCGGGCGTGTCCCGGATTGGTTAATTAATTAGCCTGCGGACAAGTGCCGCGTGGTAAAATACGAGCAGTTTCCCGATTGTTGGCGATTGCCACTTCCTGTCAATTTAAAGAGGTTCATCATGTCTAAATTGAAAACGGCTTTTCTTTTGGGTTTGGCGGGTTTAATTGCCAGCGGCTTCATGGCATTCAATGTGCAGGCGGAAGAGGGCTCCCCGCATGGGCCTGCGAAATTTGCCGATTTTGACACTGATGGCAACGGCTTCATCAGTGAGCAAGAATTCAATACGTTACGCGGACAGCGCATGGCCGCCAGGGCGGCTGAGGGCAAAAAGATGCGCGGCGCGGCGACCGCGCCGGCGTTTGCGGATGTCGACGCCGATGGCGACGGGCAGCTGAACCCGGAAGAACTGGCGTCAGCGCAAAAAGCCCACCGTGAGAAGATGCAGGCGATGGGCCACGGCCACGGCCATGGCAAGGGGAAATGCAAAGGCCAGGGGCAGGGTGCCGGTAAGGGTATGGGCAAGGGACCTTGCATGGACACGGGTAAAGGTCATATGCCGAAATTTTCCGATTTTGACCTGGATGGCGATGGCAAGATCATCGAATCCGAGTTCAATGAAGCGCACGCGCAGAAAATGAGTGAGATGGCTGCGGCGGGACACCAGATGAAACATGCCGGTAATGCACCCGGCTTTGCGGGTATTGACACCGATGGTAATGGTGAAATCTCCGCGCAGGAATTTGCGGCGCACCAGGCTGAACACCACGCCGGCAGGCACGCGGAAAAAACCCAGTAGACGAAATACGTTTTCACTGCGGGGCAGGCAAGCGGGCTTGCGCCACTGCGTTACGGCCCAACTGCGTCATTTCATTTGCTCACGCCTGAACGGCACCTGTCTTGCCAGCCAACCGGCTAGACCCCCTGTGAACAACTGATTTGCACTTGCGAGTTTTCATGCTATACTTACCAGTAAGTAAGTTTGGTGTTTGAGAAATGGCAAGAATCAGTGACACGCGTGAACAAATCATGGACAGGGCAGCACATTTGTTGATGAGCCGGGGTTTCAATGGCTTTTCCTATGCGGACATTTCTTCCCACCTGGGCGTAAAGAACGCAGCGGTACATTATCATTTTCCCGCCAAGTCCGACCTGGCGTTGGCATTGATTGATGACTACCGGAAGATCCTGCGCAAAAATACGGCCGAGTTCATGGCTTATGGGGGGTCAACGTTACCGCAGGTAGAGGGCCTGTTTGCCTTTACCAGTAAGCAGTGCCAGCTTGGCCGGTGTATTTGCCCGTTTGGCGCATTTTCAGTCGATTACACCGACTTGCCTGAAGATGTCCGCCAGGAAATGGCGCGTTTTATGGATGAAACCATCAACTGGCTGACGCAGGTGTTGGAGGTGGGTCGGAAGCAACAAGAGCTTGAGTTCACTGGCAAGCCAGGGCCAAAGGCGCTGTCCATACTTGCAACTTTACAAGGTGCCAGGCAAATGGCGCGTATTCATGGTTTCGATTTGCTGGATGATGTGATTGGTCAGATTCGCAGCGAATTAAATATTGACACATAAAAAAATTTGCTATTGGAGCTTACTTATTAGTAAGTATATTTACAAAAAAGGATATTATTATGAAGATTTATAGTGCGACGATACACCATGACAGCCAGTCACGAAGAAAGCGTGAGCGTAGCATGGTGCCTGCCATCGCCCTTTCCGGCAGTGGTATCCTGGCGGCGCTGGGTTCCCTTGCGGTAGCGTCGATTGTAATCCTTATATCAGTGCTGGCGGCTGAAGCAGAGCTCACGGCTGTGACTGGAGCCGTCACCTGGGGCCTGGGATTGATCTTTTTCGCGCTGGCGACAGATAATCTTACGTCAACCTCGCTGTTGCAGGTTTTTACGGGGGCGGCTTTGTTCATACTGGCCTGGTTACAGTTCAATGTCTCGGCCGATATCACGGTCGTGACCGGTGTACTGGTAGCGGCCTGGGCGGCCGTGACCCTGTTCAGGCAATTGCGCTAGGCAATTATCCGAATTTCAATTAATCGGCTACAATTCACGCTTCCAGCCTGTTAAGGACCTGTATATGACCACTGCCAAGCGTTTATTCGTTCTCGTTCTGACCGTCACGGTCGTCGCTGCCTGTGCGACAAGTCCAACCGGGCGCCGGCAGTTGATGCTGGTTTCTGAAGAGTCTTCCATTGTTTCTTCAAAGCAGGCCTACCTTGAAACGGTCAGTGAGCTGGACAACGCTGGCAAGATTGAAGAGGACAGGGCGATCAACGCCAGGGTGAGAACCATTACCGGCAGGCTGATCACTGAAGCGGTCAAGATGCGCCCGGATACGGCCAACTGGGAGTGGAGCGTGGTCGTGATTGATGACCCGGGGACTGTCAACGCCTGGTGCATGGCCGGTGGACGTATGGCGATCTACACCGGGCTTCTGCAAAAGATCGAGCCTACCGATGATGAACTGGCACAGGTCATGGCGCATGAAATTTCGCATGCACTGGCAAAGCATACGGCTGAAAAAATGTCGATGCAGATTGCCACCAGTGTCGGCGTAGCAGCCGTCGGTATAGCGTCCGATAACACCGGTGTGGCCCTGAGCGGTGCGGCTTTAACCGCCATGCTGGCAGTCAACCTGCCGAATAGCAGGGCAGCGGAGAATGAGGCAGACCGTATTGGTATAGAACTCGCGGCCAAGGCCGGCTATAACCCGGCTGCCGCAGCCACCTTGTGGCAAAAGATGGGCGCTGCTTCGAAGTCAGGCACACCCCAGTTTTTAAGCACCCATCCCAATCCCGATAATCGACAACAGACCCTGGCGCAGCTCGAGAAATCCATGCGTCAATATTATGATCCGGACGCTGAGCACCCGGTATATCAAATGCGTTAGAAAAGCGCAGTCTCAGCCGGCAGTCCGTTTGGCGAGCATCTTGTAGTAGCGTTCCGGAAACCAGCGTTTCCACCTCCATGCGGCACGGGTTTGAGGATGGGTCAGCAGCAGAAACGTGTTCCTGCTAACAGCTTCTGCGATCGCTTCCGCAACCTGTTCCGCGCTGACTCCTGATGCCTCCATCCACTTGGTCACCTTGGCCCGCGTGCCGGGTTTGGTTGAGCGGAAAGAGTCCATCAAACCTGTTTTGACAAATGCGGGGCAGGCGACTGTCACGCCTACTCCATGGGGTTGCATTTCCAGGCGCAAAGCCTCGGACAAGGCCACGACGCCGGCCTTGGCCACACCATAGGACGCAACGAAGGGCAGGCCCGCCAGGCCGGCGAACGAGGAAACATTAACGATATGGCCGGCCTGTTGGCGCTTCATCATGCCGGCAAACTGGTGACAGCCACGCACTACACCCATCAAGTCTATATCGAGCACCCAGCGCCAGTCTTCCATGCTGGTTTCCTCGACGTTGCCGGCGGATGCGACCCCGGCATTGTTTACCAGTACTTCAAGGCCGCCCCATTGTTGTTCGACGGTATCCTGTAACTGCTGCCAATGATCGGCCTTGGTGATGTCCAGTTGCATGAAGAAATGCCGGCCGTCAAAGTGCTCGATTGCCACGTGCGTACGCCGGGCCCTTTGTTCATCGATATCGGTTACGGCCACGTTCCAGCCAGCGGCCGCATACCTGAGCGCCAAAGCCTCGCCAAAGCCACTGCCCGCGCCGGTGATGGCAATGCTTTTTTTCCATTTGGGGTCGGTCACGAATCGTTCCTTTTAGTTGTTCCGGGTCCAGGCAAAACAACATTTTAGCCTAAGGCCACGGTCGGTAACCATGAGTGGATGACATTACCGCTGTCCCGTTTGCTTCGCATCAGCCCGGTAATTAATCAGGCGATTGCGGAAAAACATTCCGGAAAGTGCCCGGTTTCGAATTAATCTCTACTGTACTGAATAAATCACTGAAATTAATTGGATTTGACCTATACTTTAAGTTGCGGTCCCGGCAGCTGTTTAAATAAGTTCTGTTTTCTGAACAGGCTTTTTACCAGTCGGGATGTTTTTGAATAATCAAATTTACCATTCAGGGATGTTTAATATGCGTTCAATTATTGGCTTTTTATCGATCAGCCTGGCGGTTCTATTGTCATTGACTGCCTGTCAACCCGATGCAACCGGTGTTGCGAAGAAAAACAAAAAGGTGTTTGTCGAGCTGAATACTCATGGCGTGCAGCCGGGGCCCGAGGATGCACCGGGGATAATTTTCGTCGATACTCCAGGTAATAAATGCAAAAAGGGAACAGACAAAAAAGGTTGTATCTTCTTCGCCGCCGATGAGGATGGCAGCATTACGTTCACCATCAAGGGTGAGCCTGGCGAGAAGTCATGCAGCTCACCGTCGGTCAAGCGGGTGATTTCGAAGATCGAATTGACAGACACCGACAAAACGCCGGGCCCGGAGCCCACGGACAAAGGTGACTTCAGTATCGACAGGTCCGTTGATCCCTTGCCCGCGAAATACAGGGACGACGGTTTTCCTCAACTGGATCTCGATACCGGCATCGTCTTCGAGGAGAGTAACCAGAGCGCGGTAGGTCGCACACGGGTGAAACTTGAAAACCTCAACAAGAGCGACGTGCCTGATCCGGAGGGTGTAAATATCTGGTACAAGGTCACCCTGGCAACATGTGACACGCCCCGCGAGTACTGGGTGACAGACCCGCGAATTGAGAATGGTGGGATGAACTGAGAATGCTTGCCGGCAAACCGGTGCCGAACCTGCTTACGGCAGTTGGAGGGTTTCTTCTGAAACTGCAGTAAGCAGGGGTATTGTCCGGAAAATCGGTCTGGAACTTACTTACGGTTGATTTTCTCTTCGGTACCAGTCTGTTCGGTAGATGCCAGTAATACAGAATGGTTGTCCATAACGATGAAATTTGCCGTTATTTCAGCAATATCCTGAGCGTCCGGCTCTGGTGCGGCAATAAGAAAGAGCAGGGTAGTTAGTATCAGGGTTTGTTTGAGCATTCCCCGGGTGCTAGCGGTATTGTCCATCCTTGAACTCCTGACAGTATTATCGCAGGCGGACTCCATGTCCGGCTGTTTGAGAATCATTCCTTCCTTTGATCCACGTAGCATATTATGCTCGCGGCGCGGCCCGGACACTACTGTCAGAATTAACAGTGTGCTATAGGCCCAACTTCCTGGCGATGTGCTCGATTTGCTGCCTGGTATCCGGGTCAATGGTTGCAATCCTGCCCCAATTCCGGTCGGTTTCCGAGCCAATTTTGTGCGTCGCGTCAATACCCATTTTTCCACCGAGGCCTGGTTTCGGGCTGGCGAAATCCAGGTAGTCTATGGGTGTGTTCTCAACCAACACCGTGTCGCGTACAGGATCAGCGCGGGTGGATATGGCCCAGATCACTTCTTTCCAGTCACGGATATCGACGTCATCATCAGTCACGATGACGGTTTTCGTATAGGTGAACTGCCTCAACCAGGACCAGATGCCAAACATGATGCGGCGCGCATGTCCCGGGTAATGCTTGCGGATACTGACAATCGCAACCCGGTAGGAGCAGGCCTCGGGTGGCAGGTAGAAATCCACCACTTCCGGAAACTGTTCCTGCAGCAGGGGTATGAACATCTCGTTGAGGGCGGATGCCATTATCGAGGGTTCGTCTTCACCGGGTTTGCCCAGGTACGTGGTCAGGTAAACCGGATTGTTGCGGTGGCTGATTCTTGCAACGGTGAATACAGGGAAATCCGCCTTGGCGTTGTAGTAACCGGTATGATCGGCAAAAGGGCCTTCAGTAGCCATTTCACCAGCCTCTATATGGCCCTCGATGACGATTTCTGCGCCGTGGGGTATGGGTAGGCCGGTCAACTCAGAAGTGACAACCCTGCTTCTGCGGCCGCGCAGCAAACCGGCAAACTGGTATTCGGACAGCGTGTCGGGAATCGGAGTGACCGCGGCCAGGAGGGTAGCCGGATCGGCGCCTATGACGACCGATACCGGAAATGCCTGGCCCGGACTCGCCTGTTGGAACTCGCGAAAATCCTGGGCGCCGCCGCGGTGGGGCAGCCAGCGCATGATCAGCTTGTTTTTGCCAATCACCTGCAGGCGGTAGATGGCGAGGTTGACGCGCGGCTTATCGGGGCCGCGGGTGACAACCATACCCCAGGTAATCAGCGGTCCGGCGTCGTCGGGCCAGCACTTTGATACCGGCAGTTTGCCCAGGTCAACGTCAGGTCCCTCGATAAGGTTGTCCTGCCATGGCGCCTTGTCTTTTAGCTTCGGGGTGATATGCGCCAGCCTGGCGAATCCAGGCGCCACATCCAGCATCGATTGGCGGCTATCGGGCAGGCTGGGGTTTCTGAGAAAGGCCAGGTCTCGGCCCAAGGCTCGCAAATCCTCGCGGGATTGCAATTCCAGCGCCGCCAGCACCCGCTGTTGATTGCCAAACAGATTGCCCAGTACCGGCATTTCAAAGCCTTGTGGTTTTGCGAACAAAAGTGCAGGCCCGTCTTGCACCAGGCTGCGATGGCACAGGGCAGTGACTTGCAAATGGGGAGAAACAGGCGTCGACACTGATTTGAGCTGTCCATTCTCTGACAGTGACGAGGAAAAATGCTGTAAATCCCGCCAGGCTTTCCTGTTCACCTGGCGGTGATGGTGCTCAAGCAGCTTGTTGAGGTCCATGGTCCATTCCAGCCCGCTCAACCAGGTAACCATTGCATGGCCCGACGGGCAGTAGCTCTGTTAAATTGTCATGTAAACTTGTTAAGTCATTGGTAAACAATGCCTTATGGAAAATATCTATGATTTTTATCGTGTCATTGAACTGTGGGCTGATGCGAAGAATATCGACTCCCAGGCCTTTTAGTTCAGGTATTTGATCCAGCACCTGGTGGGTGAGCGCCGATTGCGTCTGAATACCATTGAGCACCAGGAAATCCTGCTTCTCACGGGTTTTGAGAAGCCGTCCATCCGGGTAATCGATGCATTTGAACTGGCAGTCGTCTTTGGGCAGATTGAGGGAGCGCGCCGTATAGCAACGCGCAGAGTAGGCCAACGGTAACCTTCCCAATGCGAAAACTTCCGTTTCTACGCCCGCGGGCCGTTGCGCCTGCAAATCCTGCAGGGTTTCAAGGCCCAATTCCACGGGCAGCACCCAGC
>JABDPJ010000297.1 GCA_013042835.1 Lysobacterales bacterium | reverse complement strand
GTCAAGTGCCAGAGTGAAGCACTCTGGCACTTGACTCTGACCCCGGCGTTTCACCCGGCATCTTAACCCCGGCACTGCCGTTTACAAGCTGCAGTGCGGTCTTGCCTTGAGCCGTTCCAGGTATTTCTGCAAATTGGGTGTGTTATCCAGCAAACCCATCCCGTTACCCCAGTTCAGTACGAATCCGACCAGAATATCGGTGACGGAAAAGCGGTCTCCTACCAGGTATTCCTTGTCTTCGAGCACCTTGTTCAGCACCTTTGCAGCGTGGATGTACGCCTGGTTATTCTGCTTGAACAAGGCCTTCACACGTTCTTTTTCCGGCAACACGAACGTGTTTCTGGCATTGCTCCAGACATAGGCCTCCATTTCGGTCAGCGCAAAGCTGACCCATTGCAGGTGCAGGGCACGCTCGCGGGTGCCTGAAGGCGCAACCAGTCCCTTTTCAGGTACGAGGTCAGCCAGGTAGGTGCAGATGGCGGCGGCCTCGAACAGCGGTTCGCCGTTGATCACCACTGCGGGTACCTTGCCCATCGGGTTGACCTTCTTCAGTTCTTCACTGTGCAAGATGCTCAGGTCGCCGATGGCAGTGTATTCAAGTCCAAGTTCATCCAGGGTCCAACGGGCCTGTTTTGAGCGGCTGGGGCCGTATTCGTACAGGATGATGTCCAGTTGTCTGTCATTGTTTCCCATCGGTAAGCCTCTCTTCAGCCAAGCAATATGCTCATCATACAGGATGAAACCCGCCGGTTTCTCACTCAGCAGCAGCAGATCGGTTCTGTAGGTCTTGATGCGGCTTCCGGCAACTTTACGTTAACGTAAACGTAATGTATGCTAACGGGTGTTTTGATAAAGCGGCATGGGTGCCGTCGGGAGGCTTCAGGGTGAAACAGACATACAGCATCAGCGAACTTGCAAAAGAATTCGGCGTAACCACCCGGACCATCCGGTTCTATGAGGAAAAGGGCTACCTGGCGCCCAGGCGCGAAGGGACGCGGCGAATTTACAGGCAGGCCGATCGCACGCAGCTCAGGTTGATACTGCGCGGCAAGCGCCTAGGCCTGAGTCTGGATGATACCGCGGAAATGATACAGATGTACGGATCTCCCCAGGGGAATCGCAAGCAACTTGAGATTTTTGTTTCGCGGATCGAGGAAAAACGCGCCGAACTGGAGCGCAAACGAAGAGACCTGGAGGTCATGTTGAACGACCTGCAGAGCGTCGAAGAAAAATGCCACATGGTGTTGGCGGAAATACGGTAAACAAAATGAGTAATAAACCAGAGAAGGAATCAGGAACGGTGCAATCAACGTCCGGAATCAATACCGGGAAGGCGCCCGCGGTGCATACGCCGCTGCGCTTTGTAACGGCCGCCTCCCTGTTCGACGGCCACGATGCCGCCATCAATATCATGCGCCGCCTGATCCAGGCGCAGGGCTGTGAAGTCATCCACCTCGGCCACAACCGGGGCGTGCTGGATATCGTGCGCGCGGCCATACAGGAAGACGCAGACGCCATCGCGATTTCTTCTTACCAGGGCGGCCACATGGAATTTTTCCGCTTCATGGTTGATCAGCTCAGGGAACGCGGGGCAGGGCATATCCAGATTTTCGGCGGTGGTGGCGGCACCATCACGCTCGATGAAATCGCTGAATTGGAAGACTACGGCGTCAACCGAATTTATCACCCTGACGATGGCATGGGCATGGGCCTGGTCGAGATGATCGAAGACGTCGTGCAGCGTGCGGCCGAACACCGTCTGCCGCCGGAAATCCCCGCCAGCCTGCGCAAGGACAACGCCAATGACGTGGCGCACATGCTGTCCGCGCTGGAGTCCGGGTTATTCGGTGAAGCCGAGCTGAAGATGAAACGCCACGAGTGGGCCGGTGCTGATAAACAGGCGCCGGTGATAGGTATTACCGGTACCGGCGGCGCCGGAAAATCCTCCGTCACCGATGAAATCCTCAACCGGATGCTGAGCAGCTTCCCGGAAAAGCGTATTGCCGTACTGGCGGTTGACCCGACCCGCAGGCGTACCGGTGGTGCGCTGTTGGGTGACCGCATCCGAATGAACAGCCTGCGTTCCGAACGTATCTACATGCGTTCCATGGCCACCCGGCGCCAGCACCTGGCCACCAGCGCGATGCTGCAGGACGCAATTGATTTCCTCAAGTCAGCCGGATTTGACCTGGTGATCGTCGAGACCGCCGGCATCGGCCAGTCCGATTCGCAGATCGTCGACCTCGTCGACCTGTCGTGTTACATCATGACCTCGGATTTTGGCGCCCAGAGCCAGCTGGAAAAGATCGACATGCTCGATTATGCCGAGTTGGTCATCCTAAACAAGTTCGACCGCCGCGCAGCAGAAGACGCCCTGCGCGACGTGCGCAAACAGTGGAAACGCAACCACCTGGCCTTCACCATGGACGATGACGATGTGCCGGTTTACCCGACCATCGCCAGCCAGTTCAACGACGCCGGCATCAGCTGGATGTTCGTCAACCTGATGCGCCTGTTGCGGACCAAGCTGGAGCTGCCGGATGAGCACTGGACACCGGCTATCGATGTCCCGGTGCGCACGCCGAAGTCATCGGTACTGATCCCCGGCAAGCGTACCCGCTACCTGGCGGAAATCGCCGAGCAGGGCAGGGATATCAACCAGGATATCGAACGCCAGGCACAGGCCGCCAGTCTCGCGCAGAATTATTATGAGTGCCTGAAAGATATGAACGACCCGGCCCTGCCAGACGAATTCATGCAATACGGCAGCCAGGATGTGAACGGCGAGCACGAACTGCTGGTCATGCGCCAGCGTTACAACGCCGCGATACAGGAACTTTCCAGCGAGGCCATCGAATTACTGAAAGCCTGGCCGGCAAGGAAAGAGGGTATCCGTACGGAGCAGTATTCCTACGAAGTCCGTGGCAGGGAGATTACCGGGGACAACTACCGGGAATCCCTTTCCAGGTTACAAATTCCCAAGATCGGCATGCCCCGGGACCGCGACTGGGGTGAACTGCTGTCGTTCCTGATGCGGGAAAACCTGCCGGGTGGGTATCCCTATACGGCCGGGGTGTTTCCGTATCGCCGCGCGGGTGAAGACCCGATCCGCATGTTCGCCGGGGAAGGTACACCGGAGCGCACCAACCGGCGCTTCCACTACCTGGCCAAGGGCCAGCCGGCCAAGCGCCTGTCCACTGCGTTCGATTCTGTGACACTGTACGGCGAAGACCCGCATACGCGTCCGGATATCTACGGCAAGGTTGGTAACTCCGGCGTTTCGATCGCCACGCTGGACGATTTGAAAAAGCTCTATTCCGGTTTTGACCTGTGTTCTCCCACGACCTCAGTTTCGATGACGATCAACGGCCCGGCGCCGATGATACTGGCGTTTTTCATGAACGCGGCTATCGACCAGCAGGTTGAAAAACACCTGGACGAAACCGGCGGCTGGGACAAGGCCAACAAGATCATCAAGGACTATTTCCGCGAGGGCCAGCCCGTTTACGAGGGCGAGCTGCCCGACGGCAACGACGGCCTCGGCCTGAGGCTGCTGGGGATTACCGGCGACAAGGTCGTAGATGCTGAAACTTACGCCCGCATCAAGGCGGACACCATCAGCAAGGTGCGCGGCACCGTGCAGGCCGATATCCTCAAGGAAGACCAGGCGCAGAACACCTGTATCTTCTCGACCGAGTTCGCGATGCGCATGATGGGCGACATCCAGCAGTTCTTCGTCGACCACAAGGTGCGCAACTTCTATTCGGTATCGATCTCCGGCTACCACATTGCCGAAGCCGGCGCTAACCCGATCAGCCAGCTGGCGTTTACCCTCAGCAA
>JABDPJ010000138.1 GCA_013042835.1 Lysobacterales bacterium | reverse complement strand
CCGCCATCATTGATCACCGCCGTGCCGTTGGCCGGCGCCGTCACGCCCGTGATGGTCAGCGGATCACCATTCGGATCACTGTCATTGACCAGCACATCGATGTTGACCGGCGTGTCCGTCGGGGTCGTGGCACTGTCGTCATTCGCAACAGGAGGGCTGTTAACGGCGGGCGTATTGCTTGCGTAGTCATCTTCACCGGGATCACCATTGCCCGGGATGGAATTCGGATCGGTCGCGTCCGACGCTGTGACTTCGGCGATATTCTCATAGGGACCGCTGCTGTTGGTGGTCACCGTAATATTCAGCGTTGCGCCGCCGGCAGCCGGGACACTCCCTGCTGTCCAGATGCCGGTGCCGCTGATATAACTGCCTCCGCCATCATCGCTGACGTAGGTATAGCCTGCCGGCAACAGGTCGGTCACCTGCACGTTGGTGGCAATGCTGGGGCCGGCGTTGGCCAGCGTAAGCGTGAACACGATGGTCTCGCCCGCCTGGGGAGCGGCATTGTCTACGGTCTTGGTGAGCGACAGATCTGCCTGGGGGGCCAGTACGGTGTCGCTGTCTGTCGCCGAATTGTTGCCGGTATCCGGGTCAACCTCATTGACAACAGTCGTGGTGACCGTATTGCTTACGGTACCGGTAGCTTCAGCCTTGGTGGGCGCGCTCACCGTGAAAGTGGCCACTGCGGACACGTCCAGGTCCACGCTTGTTGATATATCGCCGCTCGTGGGTCCGGGGTCGGCGCAGCTTCCCGTGCCAACGATGCCGCAGGTCCAGCTGATTGCGGGAACGTCGAAGATGACCGGGTCAAAGGTATCCGCCACCAGCACGCCCGTGGCGTCGTCCGGTCCACCGTTCGTTATGGTTATCGAATAGGTAATGGTCTGCCCCGGAATTGCGCTGACCTGCCCATCGGTCTTTGTGGCTGCGATATCTGACCCGGGTATCTTCAGCAGATCGTCGATGCTGCCCTTGACCGGCGTAAGCAGGGCGCCGCACCCGGGCTGAAAGTTCGATTCCGCGGTAGTCGTAACCGTGATCGTGCCCACCGCGGGAGGCCCCGGCATTGCAACAGCCACCAGCATGTCGAAGGTTTCCCCCGCTGCCAGCACGCCGGTGTCGGGGATGCTGTCGCCATCGGTATCGGTGAGCAGCACATCCGCCGGGTCAAACTCTCCGACGGTTCCCAGGTCGCGGTAATAGGCGAATGACACCGGTGCGAAGTCGCCGCTGGACGTGGATTCGATTTCAAAACGATCGATCCCGTTGCCAGTGTTTGTAAACTGGTGAACAAGGTAAACCGTGCCGCCTGGAATCACGTTGACCGGGTTGGGGTCCACACCCGCAAACTGGTTGGACCCGGAGCACATGCCGCCACATCCACCCATGTTGTCATCCACCTGGTTGGGGAAGTTTGGGTTTTCATAGGAGTTTGAATTGGTGGACGAAACGTGCCAGGAAATTGCGGCCCCGGGCGCGACACCCAGATCCGCCCAGTCTATTGCCCACTCCATCTGGATGCCGTCATTAGGTCCGCTTGTGCTGCCCTGCGCGTCAGCGGCCGGGAACGTCTTTACGAAATCAAGGTAGCCCGGGAGCGTGTAGCCATCCGCATAGCCGTTGATGTCCGACATGCGGTCGCCGAAAACAGCGTCATCCGCGACATAAGTGTAGAGTTCCAGCACGACATTACCGGTATTGCCACTCCATTCGGCAACCACCACCGGTTCCCCGGTTTCCATCAAGCCGTTGTTGCTGGTGTCAGCGTAGTAAATGTAATTCTGGGTGTTGTTCGTCGAAGCGGCACGCTCGGTAAACATGAAAAACCGGCTGGCATCGAAGGTAACGGTCATCCGCACCATGTCCCGGCCTGTGGACTGAATCGGATCGTCCCGATCGCCCGAACCGCTCTCATCGCAGGCATTGTTGTCAAGATCACTTTGCGGTGCGGCCCAATCTGACATGTCGCCGTTTATCGTGATCGTCAGCTGGGTCGGCACGCCATCTCCGACCCCGCAGAGGCAAGGCGATACTATGTTGAAAGTAAGGCCCAGCGCCTGGCCGGTCACGTCCGCGCCGGAGACCGTCACCGCAACCGGATAATCAGCAAGGCCGGGGTTCCTGAACTGCCAGTTGTAGGGTGCGGTGGCCGTCGCATCCGAGGGATCGGCGTTATCATCGACAATCAGCTCATAGTTCCCGTTTGCCAGCCCGGAGAAACTGAAATCACCGGTATAGTCAGGCTCGTCAAAGTCTCCCTGGACTACTGCAACCACCGATCCTGTGACGGGGTCTATGAGTTTTACCCAGGCTTGATTACCCACGCCCAGCTCGTTCATGTCCAGGGCGCCATTGTCGTTGCTGTCGTGATAAACGGTGCCCGAAATGCTGTAGGTCGTCGTGACAGGCAGGTTACCGCTGAACTCCGAAGTGTTGCCTGAAGCATCGCGAGCGGTCGCGGTCAGTGTCGTGCCGACGCCGACGCCCGGCAGGCTGGCAAGAGGAATAACGAAGCGGAACCGGCTGGCGGCGGGATCCGCACCCTGATTCAGCCCGTTGAAAGGATTGCTGTAGCTGCCTGTACCGGCATCCAGATCGGCCACGGGGTCATTTCCGCCCGCCCCGGTGCCGCCCTCGGTGAGCGTAATCAGATAGGTCTGCCCTTCTCCGAATCCGCTCGGGTCGGAGTCCGAGACGAACAACTCGACCACTGCACCGGGTCGCGAAAATCCCGTCAGCGTCAGGTTGGCGCCATCGCTACCAGCCTGGTCGAGTACCGGGAAATCGAAGCCGATGTTTTGCTGGCTGGCGACTGTCGTACCGTCATTCTGGGTCACGCCATCGCCATTGGGGTTAGCGGCCGGCGCAGTGTTGGTCTGGTCAAGATCAATACCCAGCCCGCCATTGCCATAAATAGCGTTTTGGCTGATGCGGTTGCCAGACGAGTTGACGCCCACACTGTTGATGAAGGATACAACGACTCCATTGCCTGCGTTATCGGTGACAACGTTATTCTGCACGACAGAGTTGTCCCCGAAAACGCGAATGCCGCCGTTCTCGACATTGCCGGTCCGACCCGACTGCATTACGGTATTATCAGTAATCGTAAATGGTCCAGGCGCCTGCCAGGCCTCGATACCGTAAGAACTGGAAGAATATGTGCGATTCTGGCGAACCGTTATCGGCTGTCCGATGGAGCCCTCAGCTGTAATGCTGTCGCTGAAATCACCGATTAGGCCTGTAGAGTAAACATCGTTGCCCTGAATGAGGGCCTGCACGCTCGTTTCAATGCCGCCGTCCTCAAGATAGGCAACGACGTTGTCGACAACATTTGCGCCACCGGCGGTGAGCGAAACTCCCTTGTTGCTATGCAGGGCAGCACCAGGATCACTGCCATCAGCCCGCAACCCTACGAAGTTCTTCTCGATCAGGTTGCCGCTGCCGCCATTGACCCAGACGCTGCGGCTGCTTGCATTAAAGACCGCAATATTGCGTACGTTTGTATTGGTTGCACCTATCTCCAGGCCGTTGGCAAAGCCCCCGGCATCTATTTCCAGTTCCGGATTGAAATAGCTCGGCAGCACCGGCTCATCCCCGGTACCTTCGCGACCGTCGGGACCCGTTCCCACCGCCTTTCCGACGAGGACCGGGTGCGTCCACTCTCCTGCGTTCTCATCGCGGGGAGTAGTTCCGTCACTCGCCTCGTAGGCGGTACCGTCTATGGTCGTCCCGGCGTCCTGCAGGGCCGGCGTTGCAGCCGTCTGAGAAATTGTCCACCAGCTGCCGCTGTTAGGCGGCAACGCGGGCACAAAGCGCATGGCATTGCCGCCCGCGATGGCATTTGCGTTCTGCAGGAACTGCCCGAAGCTGCCCTGGATGAGCCTGTTCGACGCCGGATCATCATCACCAACCCGAACATTGGTCAGCGCATTGAAGGTGAACGCGAAATCCGCTGTCGCAACGTCTCCACCGGACACATCCACACGTGCAAGGTGCTGGTAATTGTTGGCGCCCGGAGTGGTATCGCCCGCATCAACGTCATCGGATACGCCCGGTGACCGCCCACCGAATCGTGGTGCTACATCGAGGCCCGGCGTCGCCGAGTCATCCCCATAGGTCTGCTGCGCCCAGACATCATCCTGGCCAAAACCGAAATTGAAGCCTGTCGACGGAGAAACCGTCCGCGAATCCGCTGCCACCAGGTAGCGCGAGCCGGTTGCATCAACCGACACCGTAAAGGTATATGCACCGCCTGCTCCGCTGGTGCCCTCACTGATGAATGTGTCGCCGGCATCAACCACGCCGTTGTCGTTAGTGTCTGCATACAGTCGCAAGCGGACCCCGGTGACACCGACGGCGTCAGCGAGCTGGGAATCGCCGTTGATGTCTTCGTAGACCGTGCCCGATACCGTTGCGGTAACGACCTCGAGCAGGCAGGCTTGCGGCCTGCCCGAAGGGGTCATGACCGCGTTGAGATACATGCGGCGACCATTGAGATCCTCCAGGTCACCGTCCTTGTATTCGTGCTTGCCGAGCAGGTATATGAGCGAGCCGGTCCCGGCAGTCAGCTTGCGCGCCGTGGCCGTCAGCTGCTGAGGAACGGGCGTGTTCTGCACGTGAAACTGGGTGTCGGCGCGCCAGGTGTTGGGGGGCGCCGGCGGAATCAGCTGGTAATCGTGGATCGAACCACCGCCCGGGTCGAGTTCACCCTGGAACTGGCTGTAAGACAGGTCCGGGTTTGCATAATCGAACAATGTGTTGCCGGTGTTGTTTTCTTCGACACCAGCGGTGGAATGAAACAGGCCGAAGGTCGGGTTGTTTTCATAGGTGGCGATCGCTTCACATTGAGCAAGGAAGTTTCCGCCGCCGAGCACGAAGTCACGAATCGCCTCTGCGGCGGCATCAACCAGGGGATCCGTCGGAGTCTCGCCCCAGTGCGGCTCCGAGCCCATGGTGAAACATGCGTTTGCGTTGATCGTCGCGAGGCTCGCGGCGGGAATGACTTCCAGGTGCGTATTCAGCACAAAACCGGCATCCAGCAACAGGTCTCGGTGGATCTTGGCGTTGCCGCCATCATCAAAAACTGCCACCTTCGGCTTGTGAACCAGGTCGTACCTGACATCGACGCTGGCATCCTGGGTCAGCTCGTGCACGGCAACGTTGTTGCCGAAGGCGCTGATGACCGGCGTGGCGAGGGTTGCAAAGTCGCGATGGATTATGAACGGTCCGCCGCGAAAATCGCGCACTGCGGTGCCGCCGGCAACAGGGTAAAGTTGTTGCGATTCGGCGCTGAAGTCGATGCCGTCCTTGGACTTACCCGCGGTAATAGCCCATTTCACCGGAACGCCCGCGTGCAGCAAGTGCGTTGCGAGGCCGTAGGCAGCGGTATTGAAGGGGAATCCGATGTTCTGCTTGTCGTTGTCCATCGGGATGATGAGGGAGCCCGATGGAATCGTCTCGATGTTGGCAGGCGGATTGGGGAGATCAGGATCCGACAGGGCGGGGCCGGCGAACGACAAGGCAAGCACGGCTGCCAGTCCGGCAGCCGTCAACACGCGCAGGAATCTTTCCAGCACGATCAAACCTCAACCAGTCCTTTCGGAAGGCTGGTGACTGGCAACGACCCGGCGTTGTCGAGCCCTGTTCCTTCCGCTCTTCTGATCCATCGGCAACAAGAAACCGCCTCCCTGATTCTCCCCGAATTCCCCGACGGTTTGCGTGTTGCCACGCCGTTGCGCCTGGGATGCTTTCCCGAGTCTGACGACGAGAGCATTCCCGCCTTTACTTAAGCCTATATTGCAAGAAGCGTGCCGTGCCCGTCTGTGCGGTGGTTCACAGGCCGAAGCTGTTGTTTTCAGTGGTTTTGTCTGGCCCACCGGGACGCTCGACCCGCCCCATAACATGCCGTACAGCGGTCTGGCGACAGAAAGTGACGAAATCTGTCACCGCAGACCCCGCGTGCGGCCGTCATGTTGCGCGTATTTCCCCGGTGGCGGCACCTCTTCGGGCCGGCACCCCCAAATCTGGGAAGAACCCTCAGAACGGACGGCCATCGATAGTCTGGCACGGCGCATATCGAAGCACATGGATATGCTCATTTTCGCGGAACTTACCGCCATTATCCCGTTAATTTACAGAAGTTAGCTGCCTGGGGGCGCCGCGGAGTCGGCCGTGCTCGTGCCAAATTTCGCGGGGGAGGGCCGGCATGCCGGCGCGCCGCAGACTCAGCGCACCAGCAGGGACATGAATTCCGTGACCGGAAACCGCTCGAGGCGGTCCTGGTCGGCAAACAGCTCATTGAGGGCCTCATTCTGGCTTTCCGAGAGCTTGCCGGCGATACTTTGCTCGAACTTCTTCACCAGCACCGGGATGCCTTCCTCGCGGCGCTTACGGTGACCAATCGGGTAGTCAACCTGAACCCGATCCGTGCTGGAGCCATCCCGGAAGTGTACGCGCAGAGCGTTTCCAATGTAGCGTTTGTCGGCCGCAAAGTATTCCTTCGTGAACGTGTGATTCTCGCTCACTTCCATCTTGCCGCGTAACGCGTCGATGCGCGGGTCGCGAGCCACCCCGTCCTCATAGTCTGCTGCAGTCAGCCTCCCAAAAATCAGGGGCACGGCGACCATGTACTGGATGCAGTGATCACGATCCGCCGGGTTGTCGAGCGGCCCGACCTTGTCGATGATACGAACGCCGGCCTCCTGCGTTTCGATCACCACTTTTTCGATGTCTGCGAGCCGGTCCCGGACCTGGGGATGAAGGGTCATCGCCGCTTCCACGGCCGTCTGTGCATGAAACTCGGCCGGGTAGGAGATCTTGAATAGTATATTCTCCATCACATAGCTGCCGTAGCCCTGCGAGAACGCCAGGGGCTTGCCGCCAAACAGGACATCGGAAAACCCCCAGGTCTTCGCGCTCAGGGCAGAGGGGTATCCCATCTCGCCGGTCATTGCGATCAGGGCAAGGCGCACTGCGCGGCTGGTCGCATCTCCCGCAGCCCAGCTCTTGCGAGACCCGGTGTTCGGGGCGTGGCGATAGGTGCGCAGCGCACCGCCATCAATGAAGGCATTCGATACCGCATTAATGATCTGGTCGCGGTCACCGCCCAACATGTGCGTGGCAACCGCGGTGGAGGCAATGCGCACCAGCAACACGTGATCGAGACCCACGCGATTGAAGCTGTTTTCCAAAGCGATCACACCCTGGATCTCGTGCGCCTTGATCATAGCCGTCAGGACTTCGCCCATGGGCAACGGATCTCGCCCTTCGACCACATTTTTGCGGCTCAGATAATCGGCCAGCGCCAGGATGGCGCCGAGATTGTCCGACGGATGTCCCCACTCGGCGGCCAGCCAGGTGTCGTTGAAATCAAGCCAGCGGATCATTGCGCCGATATTGAAGGCTGCGTTGACCGGATCCAGTTCATGGGCCGTGCCCGGCACCCGGGCGCCCCCCGGTAAGGTGGCACCCGGCACCACCGGCCCCAGGAGCCTGGTGCAGGCCGGATAATCCAGAGCCTGGAACCCGCAGGCGAGCGTGTCCATGAGGCAGTAGCGCGCCGTGCTGCGTGCGAGGCCGCTGTCCTCTTTAAAATTACAGACGAAATCCGCGATATCTATCAAAGCCTGGTCGGGGGCGGGGCGCACTGCAACGCGTAGGTCAGCACCGGACATCAATATCTCCTCGCAATATGACAGCTGTGATCAGGCGCGCTCCGCAAGCGGCGGAAATGAACGCGGCTCCGGCCCGATATATTCCGCACCGGGGCGGATGAGCTTGTTATTGGCGCGCTGCTCCTTGATATGCGCGCACCATCCACTGGTCCTCGAACAAACAAAAAGTGGCGTAAAGAGCGGCGTCGGCACATCCATGAAATGGTAGGCCGAGGCACTGAAGAAATC
>JABDPJ010000293.1 GCA_013042835.1 Lysobacterales bacterium | reverse complement strand
GTCCCCCCACCGGTCAACCGGCGGCCTGGGTAACGGAGGACGTAAAGCCGATACCAAAGAATATCTACGGGGTTACGAAAACGGCAGCCGAGGACCTGTGCCTGTTGTACCACCGCACATATGGCCTCAACAGCATCATCCTGCGCACATCGCGTTTTTTTCCGGAGGAAGACGACGACAAGCTCAAGCGTGACAAATATTCCGACGACAATGCCAAGGCCAACGAGTTTCTGTTTCGCCGGGTCGAGTTGGAGGATGTAGTTAGTGCGCACATGGCCGCGGCCGAGGAGGCACAGGCACTGGGTTTTGGAAAATACATCATCAGTGCGACCACGCCGTTCAAGACCGGCGACCTTGAGACGCTCAACAGGAATGCACCAGCGGTCGTGCAGAAATTGTTTCCCGAGTACGCTGATGTTTACCGGGCGAACGGCTGGACAATGTTCGACAGGATTGACCGCGTTTATGTCAACGAGGCCGCCAGGAGTGACCTGGGGTGGCAGCCGAAATATGATTTCGATTATGTCTTGTCCTGCCTCAAGAGTGGCGAATATCCAAGAAGCCGTATTGCCCGGCTGGTGGGTTCAAAGGGCTATCACGAGCGAACCTTTACCGACGGGCCATACCCGGTTTAGCGGATTTTGGGAATGGGAGGTTTCGGCATGATACGCACAGAACTGGAGACCAAAAGGCTGCGGCTGCGGCTATTTACCCACGACGATATTGCGATCATGTTCAAGTTAGGCTCGGACCCGGACATCATCAGGTATGCCGATACGCCCTGCAAAGATATGGACGAAGCCAGGCAGCGCCTGGAACAGGGGCCGTTGGCGGACTATGTAAAGTACGGCTATGGCCGTTTCGCCGTTGAGTGGAAGGACACGGGCGAAGTCATCGGTTTCTGTGGCATCAAGTATTTGCCGGAAATCGACCTGCCGGAAGTCGGCTACCGCTACCTGAAGGAATACTGGGGCAGGGGCATTGGCACCGAGGCTGCCAGGGCCTGTGTCGAATTTGCCAGGGATGATCTGAACATTGGCAAGCTGGTCGCCCTGATCATCCCTGAGAATATCGGGTCGATCAGGGTCGCTGAAAAACTGGGTATGCGTCCGGGTCCGTTGATCCATATATATGACGTCGATGCCATCCAGTATGAAATGGAACTGCAGGGCTGATCCACCGGTGCCAGCATCCCCAAGCGTCCTTTATTACGTCCATGACCCGATGTGCAGCTGGTGCTGGGCTTACCGGCCGGTACTGCAAAGACTGCGTGAACACCTGCCCGTTGAAATCCGCTGGCAAAACGTGCTCGGCGGCCTGGCGCCGGACAGTGATCAACCGATGCCGGAGGCGACCCGGCAGATGGTCCAGGGCCATTGGCGGCAGATTCAGTCCAGCGTCGGCACCCGGTTCAATTTCGATTTCTGGAGCAGGTGTCAGCCCCGCCGTGATACCTACAAGGCCTGCCGAGCAGTCATTGCCGCATCGTTTCAGGCAGCTGAAGAGAGGATGATCGTAGCCATCCAGGAGGCCTACTATCTGCGGGCCATGAACCCTTCCGAACCGGCTACGCTGACAAAGCTGGCAGGGGAGCTGGGTTTGGATAGTTCATTGTTCAAGCAGGACCTGGTATCCGGTAAAACAGAAAAGGCGTTTCAAGGGCAATTGGCTTTGCGCAGAGAACTTGGTGTCCGCAGTTTTCCTTCGCTGGTCCTGGAACACCGGGGGGCAGTGAAACCCATTAACCATGATTACCACGACCACGGTTCTTCGCTGGCGGAAATCCGAAAGTGTCTCTCGACGGGTGATGCCTGAGCCACGATTACGCTTTCAGGAATATGAATGGCCTTGCTTAGGGTGACATCCGCAGAAGTTTTGAATTGAGTGACCTGGGCCGGGGCTTGCAGTGCTTGATTTTTGGGCTTGGAGGTTTCAGTCTGTGACCCTTGAATGCGGGTATTGGAATATTGGATAGTGTTTTTAAATCGTTGAGGAGTCAGATATGACAATCAATCGTGCAATTCGTGTTATCGCCGGGCTTTTTATATTGATTTCGGTGGCGCTGGGTGCACCGGCCAGCCCTCTGTACGTGTCTGGTTTTTGGTTGTGGTTTACCGTTTTCGTCGGCGCCAACCTGTTTCAGAGCGGTCTGACCCAATGGTGCCTGATGGAAAAGATTCTGAAGAAAGCGGGTATGCCCGAGGCATAGGTTTTTACGCGTGTTCCCCTACGGCCATTTGAGCATCTTTCATGCTTGATGTCCTGACAATCGTTGCGGTTGCCGCAAGTGCGTTTCTTGGCACCAACCTGGATAACCTGGTGCTGCTGGTGGCCTTTTATTCACGTTACGGACAGCACCCTGACATGGTCTCCGGCGGGTATTCCACCGGCATGCTGATCATCGGCGCAATCAGTTTTATGATTGGTGTTACCGGCGGTTTTATCCCAGTTAATTACCTGGGTTTCCTTGGCATAGTCCCAATGATGATGGGCTTGCTCGCAATCGTGCAACTTTTTCGGGGATCGCAGGATGGGGGTGTTGAAGGCACGGTAATCGAAGATAACCGCCAGGCCGTATTCTTCACCGTACTCACGACCCAGCTAAGCAATGGCGCCGACTCCATCATCACGTTTTCCGTGTTGATGGCGGAATCCACACCCAGTTCCGATTACCTGATCGTGCTGACGTTCCTGGCAATGATCGCGGTGTTTTCCGGATTGGCGAAGTATTCGCTTAAACACAGAAGACTTAAAGAGTTGCTGGCGAAATATGGACCCTATGTCACGCCGCTCATTCTCATCATGGTGGGGTTCTACATATTCAGCAACACGGCTTCTGACCTGGTGGCGGGTTGAAGGGCAGACCGCTCATGCGCTATGCGCGTATCCCCCCAGCAGCTTCTTGAGGTCTTCTACGAGGCGTCGCGTGGCCGCCGTCAGCAGGACGAAATCCGCATCCAATTTTGCCATCGGGTCTTCGCCCCACTCCTCAACGGCTTCGCCCTCGATGAATTTGACCTTGCTTATCGCGCCTTCCTGGTCCATCACGAAGCTCATGACCTCGTCAAAATTGACGCCCAGGTGTGTGAGCCGCATGCCTTCAACGACGTGCTGACGTATTGAGTGGTCGGTCAGTTCGAAATCACGCCAGGTAACCGTGGATTTCCTGTCCATTGCATCCTGCATACGGCACTCGCGGCCCAGTGAAAAACCCAGCGGTGAATCACCCATGAAGATACCGGTCAGAAGGTCCGCGGGCGGGTTGTTGAACGTCAATGGTGTGCAGTAAAACTCGTCAAAGCAGGCGCGCAACTGGTCAATCAGCCATTCCGCCTTGGTCACTGTGCCAACATCGATCACCAGCAATGATTCGGCATGGATAAAACAGGCGCGGTTTCTTTCGGACTTGACCAGGGAGTTGGGCAGCAGCTTGTCCCTGGTTTCCTCCTTTAATCTGCGCAACTCAGCGCGGGTCGGTTCCTGTTCCATGCGGGTACGGAATTCAACGACCCGTTCCTCGACGGCTTCCTTTATTGCAGCAGCGGGAAGTACCCGGCTTTGGGTCCGCAGTTGAATCAGGTCCGCGCCACTGAGACGCCGGCACAGCGGATCGTTTTCACTGGTCCATGGTGATTCCCAGCCGGCGCTGCGTTCCGCAAAGGAGCCGCAGGGCGCAAACGCATTACTGGCAAGAATTTCCGACAGTGCCTCCTCGCTGTCCGGCCAGGGGCTTGTAACACGGTAGAACCTCAAATTTCGAAACATGGGTGGAATCCTGAAGCATTGGTGGCGGGGGATTATAGACCAGAACAGGGTTGACGGGGCGGCTGATTTTCGGCGTTTGCGGCGCTGCTCATGGAGTGTGCTTTCCGCACGTCATTGCAGGCGGCAGGATTCTGGCGGAGACGATTTCGGGGTATACTGGAGGTTCCCTGCAGCAAGCAACCAACGAGGAAACAACATGGCAACCTATGAATGTAAAGTATGCGGCATGAGCGTCAACGCAACCTGTGGCAAGTGTGATGCGCCATTGGAAAACGGTATGCTCAAGATCGATGAAAATACGGAAGTACAGATTTCCGAATGCCCGAATGGCCACGGCAAGATCAAGTCCCCGCTGTGCTGCGGGCAGGATATGACCTGCTCACTATAGACTGTTTCGAAAAAGGGCCCGGGTTGAATTAAGTCATTAATTCAACCCGGGCCCTTTTTCATGGTTTTATCTGCCGGTCGCGGTTGCGCGCACGGCGCAATTCCCTCGGGTGCACCACTCGCCGCAGCTTGTCAAAGACATGGGTGAGGGCGCGCCAGGGGTGACGGAGGGGCATACGCGGACCCGCGTAGCGCATGACCTCCCTGACGAGTTCGCGTTGCTGTTGCTTGTAGCAATGAATCGGGCAGTTGGCGCAGGTCGGCTTGTCTTCGCCGTAAGGGCACTTGGCCAGCCTTTTGGCTGAATACTCCATCAGTGCCGCACACTCTCCACACAGGCCACCAGGGTGTTGTCCATGATGGTCTTCGCAGTATATCTTTGTCATGCACACGAGGGTCTTGTGCTCTGACCTGAGTCGTCCGGTCAATTGTTCCATGCAGCGACTCTACCATGGTACGCGGCGCACCTGCCTGACCGGGGTCAATTTGAATAACGAACCGTGGCCAGCCCTAACACGCTGCCAGGTTGAATCAAGTCATCCGGAAGCCGGCGCCGGGCCGGCCTATGCAGCTTGATTCAACCCGGCGCCCCCGAGCCTCTATTGACTCAGAACCCAAAGGTCTTGCTGATGGTAAATACGAGATTGGTATCGGATTCGCCCCCAAGCAGGGTCGAGTCGCTGTAGATGACTGCCAGGGCATAGTCGAACAGGTCGACGTCCTGGACGGTCAGGTTATTGCCGTAGCCGGCTTCATAGTAATTGCCGTCGAAATCATCGGCGAACAGCCCGACGGTGCCGTAAAAGCCGTTATGGCTGGCTGTCAAGGAGTAGAACTGGTAGTTCAGCGTGGGCCCAGCGAAATTGCCGTACTCACCGATGGCCATATCGAAGGAAAGGAATTTCCAGCTGGCGCCGAGGTTCAGTTCCAGGTAGTCATCGTCGAAATCCCCGGTGTAGGTGTACCACGTGCCACCCACCGAAAACCCAAAGTCGCCTGCTTCAAACCCGTAGGCGCCATACAGGTCAACCTCGAGGCCGTCACCGACATCTGCTGTCCATGCACCGGCGGAGAATCCGCCTGCCTCAAAGTCCACGCCACCAAAGGCTGAAGAGGTTTTCTGCGGAATACCGCGAAAGATGTATTCGCTGTTATAACCGATGTTGGCTGACCAGTCCTGTGCAGTTGCCGTTTGCAGGTACAACGCGCTTAACAGGATTACCGCTGCGGCTGTGAATTTTCGAATCATTAACCTTCTCCGTATACAAGTTTGTTTCAGGGTTCCGATCGCGGCTCCCCACAGGTTGTTTGTAATTGCAAGAATTGCGCCATGGCTAAAAAACCATAAATAACAGCAAGATAAGCTTCTAGCGCCTGCCGGAAGGGTAATTCATGCTCCAAAAGGAGGCATGCATGCACCAACTCTGAGTGGGCCAGGGTTAAAAGAGCTTCGCGACGGCCGGCAGCATTCGCCGTAGTGGGCACATTGCAACCATCCGGCACGGGTTTGCCACAGTTTCTGCCGTTCAGGCCCACAGAATCCCAGTCTAATGGCTGCAGTCCAGGCAGGAGTCGAGTATGAATATCCAGAATCTATTCACCCGTAACCGCGCGACGCTGAAACTGCTGTTCGTGGGTATGCTCAGTATTGTCATGCTGATTCCGCTGTCCATGATTCGTGCAGTCATTGCAGAGCGGCAGGAAATGCAGCAGAAAGCCGAACAGACAATTGCCGATCGTTGGGGTGGCGGTCAGGGGATTGGTGGTCTGGTCGCCGTTACCAGTACGCCAGTTGCGCGCACCGACAACCGCTCATATGCAACTGCCGAACAATGGACCGCAAGCGTGCTCACGGACCTGTCTATCAACGTCGCGCTTAGCACCGAGGTTCGCTACCTCGGTATCTACGAGGTGCCGGTGTATACAGC
>JABDPJ010000290.1 GCA_013042835.1 Lysobacterales bacterium | reverse complement strand
CCTGTCGACTCCGAGGCTAGTTGAAGAGATCATCCGGCGGCGTGAAGGCGTCATGGCGCATCTCGGGCCGGTTGTGATCAACAAGGTCGAGTTTGAATCGGCCGCCGATATCGGGCTCTACCTCGTGAAGGAACCCTCAAGTGAAAATGATATCCACTGGAGTGACGTGGTATCGCCTGTTGAGATGGAGAGCTACCAACGAATATTCAAAAATCTGAAAGACTTCCTCAAAGGTCAATCTGTCTATATTCAGGATTGTTATGCCGGATCGGATGCGTCCTGCCGTATTCCACTGCGGATTATTACCCAGGACGCATGGCCCAATCTTTTTGCAAGACATATGTTCCGCCATGTCAACAGCGAGGAGATGGAGTCTTTCTTCCCCGAATACACGCTGATTCATGTTCCAGGGTTCAAAGCCAATACGGGCCTGGATGAAAATGTTTCGGAAAACATGATCCTGGTGAATCTCCTGCAAAAGTTGATCCTGATCGTCGGTGCAAATTCATCAAACGCCATTCGCAAAGCGGTTTTTTCCACTTTGAGCTTCATCCTGCCAAAGAACGACATGATACCGGTCCGTTGTTCTGCCATTAAGGGTGACGATGGCGCTTTATCTGTCTTTTTTGGCAGGGATCAAGCACTGAAAAACAGTCTCTGCCTCAACACCAATTACGCATTCTTCGGGGACGACTGCCATGGTTGGACTCAAAATGACTTTACCAACATGGAGTGGGGGTGCCGGACCACGGTCGATGGACTCGATGAGATCATGGACCCAAAGATATATTCGGCTACCCGAAAGTTTGCAACCATTCTGGAAAATGCCGGGATCGATGAAAAACGGCATATCATATTCGAGAGAAAGAACCCTAAATATCACTCGATTGCATCTTTCCCAATAGCTCATTTGCAGCATGCGGACAGAAGCGGCGTATCCGCTTTTCCAAAACACGTTTTCATTATCGTGAAGGATTCGATGGGTGTGCTGCCCGCAATGGGCAGCCTGACCAGGGAACAGGCTGCAATTTTTCTGCTGTTGGGTTATGAATCGAGCTGGGACCTGTCCCAATCCGGGGAGTTCCCCGCTATCTCCTACTTACCCTTTTACAATGACGATCTTGCTTTTTACCGGGAGTCTTTTTACGCCGGTCTCCTTTACGAAAAGCTTGAAAGGGCAAAAACCCAATGCTGGATACTCAACGCCATGCCACTGGGGCCGCGAAAAAATGATTCCTTTGTAATCAACCTGACATTGCTGCGGCGATTTGTTTCCGCGATTCAGAGCGACAAGGTTCATCAACTCAAGTGGCATATGGATAGCACCTGGAATTACGAATCAGTATGCGGTTTTTCGGGCTATCCCGAGACCATGCTGAATCCGGATATCGCATGGGCCGGGGACCATGATCTTTTCCAGGCGGTAGTTCAAAAATTGAAGAACTCCTTTTCGAACCGGCTAAGCAACTATAAAGACGATTTATCACCGGCGATCAGGGACGCTCTGAACTGGTTTGAGAATTGAGTGGAAGCCTCGTCCTCGAGGCGGGCATACAGAATCAAAGGCTCAATCCCCAACACCCTTGCCCCAAGTTGAGGAATCAATTATTGTGCAAATTGGAGGCGCCAATTAGTTACAGGGGCATGACGGCCAGATCACCTGCTTTAAAAAGATTCTCCGCCGTGCCTTGTTTGTTGATTTCAGTCACTTTCTGCCAACAAGGCATGCTGTATCCTTGAGGCAGCGTATTTGTTTGTAATTGATTGCCAATCATATTTTGCAGCAGAAACCAAAAAATCAAAGGTAATTGAAAATAAATAAAATCAATAAAAACAATTGGTTGTATTTTACTTAATTTGACATTAGCGTAGAAATGGGAGTTTCCAATAATGAGCGCGGTAAATCTGGATCTGAGTAAATATGGAATCACTGACGTAAAGGAGATCGTCTATAACCCTTCGTATGACATGTTGTTCGAAGAGGAGACGAAACCAGGGCTGGAAGGCTTTGAAAAAGGCGTAGTGACAGAATATGGCGCCGTCAACGTGATGACGGGTGAATTTACCGGCCGCTCTCCCAAGGATAAGTACATTGTCATGGATGATGTTTCGCGTGACACCATCTGGTGGACATCACCCGAGGCACCAAACGATAACAAACCGACGACGCCCGAGGTCTGGGCTGATCTGAAGGCGCTGACGACAAAACAACTTTCGGGCAAGCGCCTGTTCGTTGTCGATGCCTTCTGCGGCACCAATATTGATACACGGTTGAAGGTACGCTTCATTATGGAAGTCGCCTGGCAGGCACATTTTGTCAAGAACATGTTTCTGCGCCCGACGGAAGAGGAACTAAAGAACTTTGGTGAGCCGGACTTTATCGTCATGAATGGCTCAAAGACGAGCAATACGAAATGGCAAGAGCATGGTCTCAACTCCGACGTCTATACCGTATTCAACATGACCGAGAAGATGCAGGTGATTGGTGGCTCCTGGTACGGTGGTGAGATGAAGAAAGGCATGTTCGCGATGATGAACTACTTCCTGCCATTACGCGGAATGGCGGCCATGCACTGCTCCGCAAACGTCGGGGAAGACGGCAGTACCGCAATATTTTTCGGGCTTTCAGGCACCGGCAAAACGACGCTTTCCACCGATCCCAAACGTGCATTGATCGGCGATGACGAGCATGGCTGGGACGATAACGGCGTGTTCAACTTTGAGGGTGGCTGCTACGCCAAGACTATCCATTTGAGCGAAGAAGCCGAGCCGGATATCTTCCATGCCGTCAAACGTGACGCCTTGCTGGAAAACGTTACGGTAGATGAGAATGGAAAAGTCGATTATGACGACAATTCATTGACTGAAAATACCCGTGTCTCATACCCGATTTACCATATTGAAAACATCGTCAAACCGGTCTCCAAGGGCGGCCACGCCAACAAGGTCATCTTTCTGACCGCAGATGCTTTCGGCGTGCTGCCCCCGGTAGCCAAGCTGACACCCGGCCAGACCAAGTATCACTTCCTCTCCGGTTTTACCGCAAAACTGGCAGGAACCGAGCGTGGTATTACCGAACCGACACCGGCCTTCTCAGCCTGTTTCGGCAAGGCCTTCCTGAGTTTGCATCCAACCATGTATGGTGAGCAGCTGGTGAAACGGATGGAAGCGTGTGGTGCGGATGCCTACCTGGTTAATACCGGCTGGAACGGCACTGGCAGGCGTATCTCCATCCAGGATACGCGCGCTATTATCGACAATATTCTCGATGATTCGATCGAAAAAGCTGAAACCAGGATGGTGCCTATTTTCAACCTGGAAGTTCCACTGGAACTGCCCGGCGTCGATAGCGGTATTCTTGACCCGCGTGATACCTATGCGGACAGGTCAGAGTGGCAGGCCAAGGCGGAGAAGCTGGCCGGGCTGTTTATTGATAACTTTAAAGATTTCACTGATAACGAAGAGGGCCGCTCACTGGTTGCCTCAGGTCCGCAACTCGACTGATAAGTGCGATAAACGGGGCCCGATAAACGGGGCCGGATATGTTTACCCTCAAGAATATCTCCGGCCCCTTTTTTATACCCGAGCCCGGTAATTGCGGCTTCCGCACCGGGCACCCATCCCATTTGAAATAGACTGAAACACTGCGCGCCAAAGTGGTTGCGTATAGAATTGTCGCCAGGCAATTCACGGTACCTGACCGCAAACAGCAAATGATTAGAAAACGCGTCGCAACAACTCGCCGCACGTGGCTATTCATCATCTTCACCCAGGCGCTACTGGTGACACTGGCTGTGCTGCGTTTATACCTTGTTCGACAATCATTTCAAGGTGCAGATGAATGCCTTTCCTGCCAGGCAAGCACACTGATCCAACACGAATCCGGGCTGTGGGTAATTGTCTGGCTGTTGCTGACACTGGCCAGTACACAGCTACGTACCGTTCGAATGGTCTTTATAAGTTTATTGTGGTTTCTGATCCTGATATTGCTGGCGGACATCTTCACGCTTCAGCAGTTTGGCCTGCGGCTCTACCTGGCAGATGTGCTGAAGTTCGGTAAACAACCGCAATTCTTTGTCGATTATATGAATGAACTCCTCGGTTGGTTCTGGATTCCGCCATTGTTGGTGGCCATCATCGCAATACCCTGGTTCACATTCGTGCTGGCTGGAAAGCACCTGGCAAACTGGCAGGCCCGAACCGGGCTCCTGGTGATGGCATGCCTGTCCCTGCTGCTGTACAGCCTGCCCGACAGGACAGCACACCCGCTGCCCTGGACCTATCTGAACCTGTTGGAGGCCAATTGGCCAGGCGGCGTCGATCGTGAGTTCTCTCCACAATATCTCGAAGAACTGATCAACCATCCGCCACCAACGCTGACAGAGGAAATTTGCACACCGGGTCAGAACATCGGCGGTGATGTCATTATCGTTGCCATTGAATCGCTTTCCGCCTATCACTCCGAGCTGTTG